>WGAM01000132.1 GCA_015494795.1 Campylobacterota bacterium | reverse complement strand
TTTGATGTTATGAGATATATTGAGTCAAGACCTATGATAGAGGGGTTAATTAGTGATGCCTCTCTATATAGATATAGTAGTATCCATAATAATCTATTAAACGAAAAAGATAAAATAGTAACTCCACATAGAGTATATAGAGATTTAGGTTATAGAGATGAAGATAGAATAAAGCGATATTCTCAAATTTTTTATCTACCAATAGATATAGAAAAGGAGAAATTTATAATAAGCTGTTTAGAAAAACAGCTTATTACAGGTAGTAAATCATTCGTTTTAAAATTAGAAAGATTAATAGGTATAACTCTTAGAGAGAGGCAGAGAGGACGACCTAAAAAAAATATAGAAGGAAGAAAAAATATGTATAAAAAATTGGCAGTTTTAGATAAAAAGGCACATAGTAATTTAAAAGTTCAATCTATGAGAGATTTGAATTTTGCAAAAGAAAACTCTTTTATTCCTGTTATGGCAACAGAGGTAGCTCTAGTTGGTTCAACATTTCCTATTGTATTTACAGCAGGTGAAAATCCATCTCTAGTAGCTTTAGTATCTTTAGGTGGAGAGAGTTTAGCAATTAATCATGAGGGTAAATGGATTACTAATTATATTCCAGCTTTTATTAGAAAATATCCATTTTCAATTGCAGGTACAAAAGAGAACCCTCAACAGAAAGTTATCTTAATAGATGAAGAGTCAGATTTAGTATCAACTATAGATGGTAATGAGCTATTTTTAGAAGAGGGGGAGCAGAGTAAAACTCTAAAAAATGCAATTAACTTTTTAACAAATTATGAAAATAATATGACTATTACACAAAATGTAGCAAAAGTTATTTATGATAGTGGGATTTTAGAAGAGCGAGAGATAGCTGTTGGTGAGGGTGATGAGAAGCAGATTTTAGTAAATGGTTTTAGAGTTGTAGATAGAGATAAATTAAATAGTTTAAGTGATGATATATTAGCAGATTGGGTTAGAAAGGGTATTATTAGCTTAATTGATGCTCATATTAAATCTTTAGAACATATCAATACTCTATTTGATTTAGCACAACAGAGACAGAGTTAAAATTAATCTTATAGGAGCAAAACGCTAATGGCAAATATGCAATTACCAAATCAGAAGAGAGCAACAGGAGAGTTAAGAAAAGCTCTCTTTAAAGCCAAAATAGCATTTTTTATGGCTGGTTTTTTTAGTCTTTTTATAAATCTTTTAATGCTAGTTCCAACTCTATATATGTTACAACTATATGGAAGAGTTGTAACAAGTAGAAGTGAAGAGACTCTATATATGCTTACAGGGTTAGTTATTGTACTTTTTATAACTTTAGCTCTTTTAGAGATGGTTCGCTCAAGAATACTTGTAAGAATTGGAAATAAGATGGATAAGCTACTAAGTCAGAGAGTTTTTGATGCTCTATTTAAATTAGCAGAGAAATATCCCGGGAAAGCATCATCATCAGCACTATCAGATTTAACACAAATTAGACAATTTATGACTGGTAATGGGTTATTTGCATTTTTTGATGCTCCATGGATACCAATATATATTGCACTTCTATTCTATTTTCATGAGGATTATGGATATTTTGCAATTTTTGCAGCAATAGTTCTAGTAATTATTACAATTATTAATAACTACTCTACAAAAGGAAAATTGAATGAGGCAAATAGGCACAACTCATCAGCTATGATGTTTGTAAATACAAATCTAAGAAATGCTGAAGTTATCCATGCTATGGGTATGAAAGATAATATTAGAAATATGTGGAAAGATAAACATTATAGTTTTCTAAGAGCTCAGAGTAATGCAAGTGCTAGTGCTGGAGTCTGGTCAAATATATCTAAGATTACTAGAATGATGTTTCAATCTATGATGTTAGGATTGGGAGGATATTTAGTTATTCATAATGAGGTTGGTTCTGGTATGATGATAGCAGGTTCTATTGTTATGGGTAGAGCATTAGCACCTCTTGATTTAATGGTAAATACTTGGAAACAGTTTAGTAGTGCTAGAACTGCTTATAAGAGATTAAATGCACTCTTAAATGATTTTCCAAAAGAGAAAGAGTATATGGAGCTTCCACCACCTAAAGGTGAATTATTATTAGAGCAAGTTGTAGTAGTTCCTCCAAATGGTAAAGCCCCATCTCTTAGAGGTATCTCAATGCAGATTAATAAGGGTGATATTGTTGGAATTATTGGACCTAGTGCGGCAGGTAAATCGTCTTTAGCTAGAGTTATACTTGGACTTTGGCCTCTTCAAAATGGAAAAGTTAGACTTGATGGAGCTGATATATCACAGTGGGATAAGGTAGCTTTAGGAAAATATATAGGTTATCTTCCTCAAGATATAGAACTTTTTGATGGGACTGTTAGTCAAAATATTGCTAGATTTAATAAGGTTGACCCTAAGAGTGTTGTTAAGGCTGCACAGATGGCAGGTGTTCATGATATGATACTGAGACTGCCTGACGGGTATGATACAAAAATAGGTGTTGGTGGTTCAACTCTATCTGGTGGACAGCGACAGAGAATAGGAATAGCAAGAGCTATATATGGAGACCCTGTTTTAGTTGTTTTAGATGAGCCAAACTCAAATTTAGATGAGATTGGAGAGGCTGGATTAATTCAAGCAATTAATTATCTAAAGCAGATAAAAAGTACTGTTATTTTAATTACACATAGACCAAATATACTTCAAGTAACTAATAAAATAGCAGTTTTAAAAAATGGACTTTTAGAGATGTATGGAGCTAGTAGTGCTGTATTAGCAAAATTGCGAGAAAATGCTTCACTTAAGTCTCAACCTAAATCTCAAAAAAATAACCCTGTACAGACAAAAAGACCAATAATGTCTAAGCCAACGCTTAGCAAACCAAGTAGTTAAGGATTTTTTATGAGTAAAAAAAATAACGGTATGCCATCAGATAATACAGCACCTGCAATTATTTTTGGATTAATGGTTGTTATTACTATATTTGGATTTATTGGTGGTTGGATGTATTATGCACCACTAGCAAGTACATCAGTTGCAAGTGGACAGGTTGTAGCAGGAGGAGCTAAACAGAAAGTTCAACATTTAGATGGTGGAATTGTAAAAGCAATCCATATTAAAGATGGTGATGTTGTAAAGAAGGGTGATATATTAATAGAGTTAGATGATGTGCAGATAAAAGAGAATTTAAATATCTTAAAATCTCAATATCAAGATGCTTTAGCTATGTATGTAAGATTAAAAGCTCAAAGAGATAATAAAAGCTTAATACATTTTCCAAAAGGAATTAAAAAAAGTATAATTCAAAATCAGATAAATATATTTAATATTAGTAAAAAATCTCTAAGAGATGAAGATATTATTACTAAAAGAAGAATTTTACAGACTAAAAAACAGATAGCTAGTCTAAAAGCGATAATTGATAGTAATAAGAGAAGATTAAGAGCAATAGCCAATGAGAAGCAGGAGCAAGAGGTTCTATTTGCTCAACAACTTATAGATAAGCTTAAAATTCAAGAGTTAGAGAAAGAGGAAAATAGAATAGAGGGTGATATTGCAAGTAAAATAGCTGATATTGCAAGACTTAGAGAGCAGATTAATGAGCTAGATACTCAAAGACTTTTACAAAAAAAGAAGTTTAAAGAGGATGTTTTAGATAAATTAGTTAGAACTAAATCTCAAATAGAGGATTTGAAATCGAAAATTATTGCCACTAAAGATAAACTAAAAAGAACTAAAATTAAAGCACCTCTTAGTGGAACGGTTGTAGGGCTTAAAATTCACACTATTGGTGGAGTTATTAGAAGAGGTGAAGATATTTTAGAGATTGTTCCAAAGAACTCAAAACTATTAATTGTAGCTAAGGTAAAAACAACCGATATTGATAAGGTTAAGGTAGGACTATTAGCACAAGTTATGTTTCCAGCTTTTAATATGAAGAAGATACGATTTATTGAAGGAAAAGTAATTAATGTATCTGCTGATAGTTTTGTAGATAAAGCTACCCATAGACCATATTACGAAGCAAAAATAGAGGTAACAAAAGAGGGGTTAGATGAGTTAAATAGACATAACTATACACTAGTTGCAGGTATGCCAGCTACAGTAATGATACAGTTAGGAACTAGAACAACCCTTGATTATTTAATTAAGCCATTTAAAAATATGTTAATTCGAGGATTTAATGAAGAGTAAAAATATAATTTTAGCTCTATTTCTATTATATAGTTATAGTAGTGCAGAGATTTTAACCATATCAGAAGCATATAATTTAGCATTAGAAAACTCTAAAGAGATTAAATCTTCAGAGTATCAAGTAGAAGCAAATAGAGAGCAGTTTAATCAAGCAACAGCACAACTATATCCACAAGTATATTTCTCATCTAATTTCGGACAAAAAGAGTATGATGAAAGAGGAGCTGGAACACTCTCTAGTTATGCGATTTCTCTTAATCAATCAATATATGATAAATCTAAAAGAGAGAGTATCCATGTTGCAAAATCAAAGCTGAAATTAGATAATTTTAGAATTGAGTTTCAAAAGCAGGAGTTAGCTCAAAAGGTTCTTAAAATATATATGGATATAGTTAAATCTCAAAATAAAATAGAGGTATTTCATGCCTATCTAAATACTAAAGAGAAAAAAGTTGAGCTTTTAAGCAAAAAATTAGCACTATCTTTAGGGACAAAAACAGACCTTTTGCAGGCTGAGGTCGATTTACACTCATCAAAGATAGATTTAAAAAGAGAAGAGAAGTTAATTAGAGTAAATAAACTAAAATTAAAACATTTAATAGGAGTTAATTCTATTGAGATACCAAATATAAATCTTGATATGATTACAGATGATATAGTATATAATATGAGAAGTGTAATAGAGGAGAATAGTGATAGATTTGACTCAAACTTAAAAATAGAGCAGTCAAGAATGAATCTTGATTTAGCAGAAAAAGAGATAAAGAGAGCAAGAGCAGGACATATGCCGACTGTAAGTTTAAACGCACAATACTCTAAAGTAAATGCTGATTCTAAAGTATCTAGTTTAGAGAATACAAAATCAATTATGTTACAAATTCAACTTCCACTATATCAAGGTGGAGCAGTTCAGTCTAAAATTGCAGAGTCTAAACTATCATATAACTCAGCTCAAGAGAGTTTACTTCAAGTTGAAGATGAGATAAGAGAGGAGTATGAGGAGAATTTAGCTACATTTGACTCATCATCTAAATCTATTGCTATGTATCAAGAGTCTCTAAATTCAGCAAGAGCATATTTAGATTCTATTCAGCAGAGTCTGAATGCTGGATTAAAAAGCAGTATAGATTTAACAAATGCCCAGAGTAGACTATATGAGATAAAATATAGATTTGTAGAAAATATCTATGATATGATAAATGCTTATATAGATTTACTAATAGTTACAAATAGTTTTGAAAACCTAAATCTTGTTGATGAGATAATTAAATAAACGATACTTTTAAACTAACATTTAATAATCCTTTATATTAGCTATATATTTATTTTATAATATAAATAATATAGTTAAAGAAAATTTAAGTATTATATAATTTTAAAGAGAGTACTATTAAATCTAAAATAGATTTAAACTGTAAAGGATTATAAAATGTATCATAAAAAAATACTATTAACAATTATTCTATTTACTATCCTTATTTTTGCTAAAGATGAGTTTAGTTCAGAGAGATTTCTTGGTATTGAGGCAGGTTATGGGAGTGTCCAATCAAGAAATGTTATAGGTGTTCCAAGCTCAACTAGTGGTATTGAGTTTGGTTTTAGAATTGGTGCTCAAAATAAGGAGTGGAGAACAACTATATCTGGACATAGATTTAATCAAGATAATCAAAACTACTTTAGAGGAATGGTCTCATTTGATAGATTTGTATGGGCTAACTTATATAAGACTGATAATATTATCTTTAAACCATACATTGGTGGACATATTGGTTGGGTAAAGTATGTAGATAGTAAAGCTCCTGTAGAAGATAGTGGATATATATATGGTGGAGAGGTTGGACTTGCATGGAATGTTTTAAGAGAGGTTGATTTTGATTTAGGATATAGATACTCAATCTCAAATCTTAATAAAGTTGATGATATAGGCAGTATTGTATTTGCTGTTAACTATTTATATTAAGGAGAGATAGATGAAAAATATAACTATTTTAATATTTTTAATAATATGGTTTGGTGGTTGTGGAAGTGGAGAGATAAATACAAACTCTACGGCTTCTGAAAACAATATAGAGGTTACAACAGGTAAAGCTCTGCTTAGTCCTAAAAAAGATGAGTTTTATATGGAGTTTTCTATGAAAAATAACTACTCAAATGGGGTAGCCGTTGAGTTATCTGATATAGTAGTTGATTTAAATGCTTGTAAGATTAGTAGTAGTTCTCTTGATATTTTAAATCATATAATTAAATTTGATAATCAATATGAAAGAAAAAATATTACTCTTATAGCTAAATTTATAAAACCTTGCACTCCAAATGCATATAGAGTTAAAGCCAATAATCACTTAAATTATGATGGAACTTCAAATGTAGTAAAATATACCTCACACTATAAACCAATAACAGTAGATGGAAATTTAACTCATGAAGATACTACATCTATATTTGATTATGGAGTAGTCCTTTTAGCACAAGATAATCAGCCCAAGACAGAGTTAAATAGTAAAAAGCGATATAAACTCTCTTTTGTAAATTTAGATAATAATAAGAGTGTAAGAGAGGATAGAGTTCACTCAATTACAATTAGAAGTAGTGACCCATCAAAGGCAAAATTTATTGACCCAAATAACTATCTTAATGATGATGGAGCAACACATAATAGTTTAATATTTAAAGAGAAAAACAATATAGATTTATATATTCAGACATATAATAAATCAGGAGTTGTAAATTTTGATGTCTCTGTAAACTATACTAATAATAGAGGTGAGATATATGATTTAAATACTACAACTTCACTGACTGTTCTATCTGGAGAGCCATCTGCTTTCTCTATTAACTCTGCAGGAGTTGAGTATAAAAAGGATACAAAGTGGTTTGAACAGAAGTTCTTAGTATCAGCTTCAGATAAATATAATAATGTAGTAAATATTAAGTCTAAAATAGCTGTCTCTGCTATGGCAGATTTTGCAAAAGATAGTAGTGGAAATAGAATACTATATGGAAAGTTTAGCTCAATTAAAGGGAAGATTATAGCAGATAAAGAGAGTAGTAGTGCATCATTTAAGATAGATAGAGAGCTATTTGATAATATAGATACAACTAGAGATTTTCTATTTCTGTTTGGTTCAGTCGATACTAATGAGGCACTAGGTAAATGGGATATAGACCCATATAACTATACTAAAAAAACTTTAGGTTTGGTTGACTCTTATCATGGAGATAACCATAATAATTTAGGATTTGCAATAGGACATAACTATTATAGTGAAGTATGTAGTAGTGAGTCTAAAGAGTGGGAGTTAAAAATTGACTCAACTGATGGGATATATCAGCTTGATGAAGAGGGGAAAACCTATGTAACTCTAAAATTCCCTGCATATATGATAGGAAAGAAGATAGCTTTAGGTGTAAATTTTTCAAGTAAAAGTAAAAGGAGTGGAGAGGTACATTTTGAGACACTTCACAGTTCTAATGGAGTTAAAGTTCCAGATAGTATAACTATTGATGCTAATACAACTAATATCCCTATACAATCATTTGATTTTAAGATAGATACAGGAACAGATGATGAATTTCGGGTAAAAAATGCAAAAGTTATCTGTGATTATGATTTAAAAAATTTAGAGATTATTAATTTTAGAGAAAATAGAGAGGTAAAAAATATATCTGATTGTGGTAATAGTGAAGATGGAGAGATTGCATATTGGAGTTTTCAATTAAGACTGATAAATGAAGATGAGGGAGGGAGTATGAGTTTTAACTGGTGTAAAGTTAAAAGTTTTATTGATAAGTTCTAAATCAAAAAGGGTATAATTTTGTTAAAAAATAGGTATCCTAAAAATGATAGATTTAAAATATTTAGAGAAGAACTTTAATGAAGCTACTTCTAAACTTACTAAAAAGGGTGTAGATAACACTCTTTTAGAGGAGTTAAAAGATAGATTTAGAGAGTTAAAAGAGGCAAATAGCAGACTAGAAGAGGCAAAAGCTAATCAAAATAGAATGTCAAAACTATTTGGAGAGTATAGAAGAGAGGGAAAAGATATAGGTGAGCTTAAATATAAAGTATATAAAAATAAGGAGCTTATAGCATCTCTTCAAGATAGAGCAAATATAGCAAATAGTAAACTACAAGAGATTGCCCTAAATATACCAAATTTTCCAGATGAGTCTGTTCCCTATGGAGAGAGTGAAGATGATAATATAGAGATAAAAAGAGTTCTTAAACCAAAAGAGTTTAACTTTAGAGCAAAAGAGCATTGGGAGTTAGCAGAGATAAATGGTTGGATAGATTTTCAAAGAGGCGTAAAATTAGCTAAGAGTAGATTTTCTATTTTAAGAGGAGAGTCTGCTAGATTAGAGAGAGCCTTAATAAACTTCTTTTTAGATGAAAATAGAAAGATGGGATTTGAAGAGGTCTATGTTCCATTTATCAATAACTCTAATATGCTACAAGGTACAGGACAACTACCAAAATTTGGTGATGACCTATTTAAGATTGATGGTGAGGAGTTATATCTAATTCCAACAGCAGAAGTTCCACTTACAAATATATATAATAATGAAATATTAAAAAAAGAGCAACTTCCAATACTCTTAACAGCATATACTCCATGTTTTAGAAAAGAGGCAGGTTCAGCTGGTAGAGATACAAGAGGTATGATAAGACAACATCAATTTGATAAGGTTGAGATGGTAGCTCTATCTCTACCTGAAGATAGTGACAAAATATTTAATATGATGGTAGAAAATGCTTCTAATCTTTTAACTAAACTTGGACTTCCTCATAGATTAGTAGAGCTTTGTGGTGGAGATTTAGGATTTTCAGCATCTAAAACTATAGATTTAGAGGTTTGGTTACCGGGACAAAACAGATATAGAGAGATTAGTTCAATATCAAATACAAGAGATTTTCAAGCAAGAAGAGCAAAAATAAGATTTAAAGATGGTAAAAAAAATAGACTTCTTCACACTCTAAATGGTTCTGCATTAGCTGTTGGTAGAACTCTCATTGCAATTATGGAGAATTATCAAAATGAAGATGGAACTATAACTATTCCAAAAGTTTTAGAAAAATATATGTAATAATTTATTGACTAATATCAATATTTATTTAAAAGAGTTATGATATTCTTGTATCTATGTTATATTTGTTTATAGCAACTAAAATTATTTAGGAGGAAGAAAAATGGCTTTAAATAGAAGAGATTTTTTAAAAAGCTCGGCTGCTGTTGCTGCTGCTTCTGCTGTGGGAATTTCTATTCCCCAAGAGGCTCAAGCAAAGGCAAAAGAGGCTGAAGCAGGTTGGAGATGGGACAAGGCAGCTTGTCGATTTTGTGGTACTGGTTGTGGTATTATGCTTGCAACTAAAGAGGGGAGAATTGTTGCAGTAAAAGGTGACCCTGCTGCTCCTGTAAACAGAGGACTTAACTGTATTAAAGGCTACTTTAATGCAAAAATTATGTATGGGGCAGACCGTTTAAAAACTCCTCTTCTTCGTATGAATGACAAAGGTGAATTTGATAAGCATGGTAAGTTTAAACCTGTATCTTGGCAGAGAGCATTTGATGAGATGGAGAAACATGCTAAAAAGGCACTTAAAGAGAAAGGACCTGAAGGTGTAGCTGTATTTGCTTCTGGTCAATATACAGTTATGGAAGGTTATGCTGCTCAAAAGATGATGAAAGCAGGTTTCCGTTCAAATGCTATTGACCCTAATGCTAGACACTGTATGGCATCTGCTGTTGTTGGTTTCTATCAAACATTTGGTATTGATGAGCCATCTGGATGTTATGATGATATTGAGATTACAGATACTATTGTAACTTGGGGTTCAAATATGGCAGAGATGCACCCAATTCTATGGTCTAGGGTAACTGATAGAAAACTCTCTAATCCTGACAAGGTAAAAGTTGTAAATATTCAAACCTATACTCATAGAACTTGTGACCTTGGTGACTTTAATATTATCTTCTCTCCAAATACCGACCTTGCAATTTGGAACTATATTGCTCATGAGATTGTATATAACCACCCAGAAGCGATTGATTGGGACTTTGTAAAAGAGAATATTGTATTTGCATCTGGACCTGTAAATATTGGTTATGGTATGAGAAGAGCAGGGGAAAAGTCACTTAAAGATGGTAAATATACAGCTAAAGAGATGGAGACAATCTCTAAAGAGATGGAGAAAAAAATCTCTGCTAAAGAGGCACCTGCACTTGCACCTTACGGTTATAAAGAGGGTGATACCATGAAAAATACGGCTGGTACTCTTAAACACTGGAAAATCTCTTTTGAAGAGTATAAAAAATCTTTAGAGCCATTTACACTTGATTATGTTGCAAAAATTGCAAAAGGTGACCCAAATGAGTCTATTGAGAGCTTTAAGAAAAAATTAAAAGATTTAGTAGCTCTATATGTCGAGAAGGGTAGAAAAGTTGTAAGTTTCTGGACAATGGGTATGAACCAACACACAAGAGGTACTTGGGTCAATACACTCTCATATAATGTTCACTTCCTACTTAATAAACAAGCACTACCGGGTAATGGAGCATTCTCTCTAACCGGTCAACCATCTGCTTGTGGAACAGCTAGAGAGGTTGGTACATTCTGTCACAGACTTCCTGCTGATATGATGGTTAAAAACCCTAAACATAGAGCAAAAGCTGAAAAAATTTGGGGACTTCCAGCAGGTACACTTAATCCTGTAGGTAACCAACACATTATGAAAATCCATAGAGATATTGAAGATGGTGTGGTTAAATTTGCATGGGTTAATGTATGTAATGCTTACCAAGATAGTGCAAGTGCAAAACATTGGATTAAAGCAGCTAGGGAGATGGATAACTTTATTGTAACTTCAGATGGTTATCCGGGAATTTCAGCAATGGTCTCTGACCTTGTTCTTCCAAGTGCTATGATTTATGAGAAATGGGGAGCTTATGGAAATGCTGAGAGAAGAACACAACACTGGAGACAACAAGTATTACCTGTAGGTGATGCAATGAGTGATACTTGGCAGTGGATGGAGTTCTCTAAAAGATTTACAGTTAAAGACCTTTGGGGAGAGTATACCCTTAGAAATGGTAAAAAACTTCCAAATGTAATTGAAGATGCTAAAAAGATGGGATATAAAGAGGATACTACAATGTATGATATTCTCTATGCAAATAAGGGTAAAAAATATAAAATTGACTTAAATAAATTCCCACAAAAAGGTTTTGATAACTCTGACTGTATTGGTGATAGCAGAAATGTTAAAGGTGGAGATGGAAAAGTATCTAAGGGTTGTGGATTTATGGTTCATGAGTACCTATTTGAAGAGTATGCATCATTTGGTAGAGGTCATGGACACGATTTAGCTCCATTTGAGGTTTATCATAAAGTAAGAGGACTTAAGTGGCCTGTTGTTGATGGTAAAGAGACACAGTGGAGATTTAATGTTAAGTATGACCCGTATGCTGCTAAAGCTGTTAAGAAGAGTGGAAGTAAATCGACTCACGCATTTTATGGCCCATTAGCTAAAAATATTCTTCAAGGAACACTAAAAGGTCCAGATAAAAAACTTGGCAAATTTGCTCTACCAAATAAGGCAAAAATATTTGCAAGACCATATATGGATCCACCAGAAATGCCAGATGAAAACTACGATACTTGGTTATGTACAGGTAGAGTACTAGAGCATTGGCACTCAGGAACAATGACAATGAGAGTACCTGAACTATTCCGTGCTGTTCCAGAAGCATTATGTTATATGCACCCTAAAGATGCTAAAGCTAAAGGTCTAAAAAGAGGTGAATTAGCATGGGTTGAGAGTAGAAGAGGTAAGGTTAAAGCTAGAGTTGAGACAAGAGGAAGAAATAGACCACCTCAAGGATTAGTCTTTATACCTTGGTTTGATGAGAAAGTATTTATTAATAAAGTAACACTTGATGCAACTTGTCCAATGTCTAAACAGACAGACTATAAGAAGTGTGCTGTAAAAATTACTAAGGCGTAAGTTATGAAAAGCTCCAACAACAATAGACGAAAGTTTATGGCAACGACTCTTCAAAGCGTAGGTCTTACAGCTCTTGGTGGATTGTTGTGGAGTGGCTATTGTAATGAGGCAAAAGCTTCACCTTTAGTACTTAGACCACCGGGTGCAATACCTGAAGAGCAGTTTTTAGATATTTGTATTAAGTGTGGACTTTGTGCTGAAGCTTGTGTTAATCGTGAAAGTAATAAAAATAGAGATGGAACTAAAAGAGAAGGAACACTTAAAATGGCAAAAGGTGGTGACCATAAGCTTATTGGCACTCCATACTTTATACCTAGAGAAGTTCCTTGTTATATGTGTGATGATATTCCTTGTGCAACTGCATGTCCATCTGAGGCTTTAGATATAAAATATCTTCTTAATAAAAAAGATGAGCTTGATATTACTAGAGCTAAAATGGGTCTAGCAGTAGTTCATAGAGAGTCATGTGTTGCCTATTGGGGATTACAGTGTGATGCTTGTTATAGAGCATGTCCTCTACTTGATGAGGCACTCACACTAGATTATCAAAAAAATGAGCGAACAGGAAAACATGCGTTTTTACTTCCTGTAGTTCATTCAGATGTATGTACTGGTTGTGGACTCTGTGAAAAGGCATGTATTACAGAGAAACCTGCCATTTTTGTACTTCCTAGAGAACACTCTATGGGTAAAGCAGGAGACCACTATGTAAAAGGTTGGGATAAAATAGACCAACAGAGAGTAGGAGATAGAAAACTTAATGAGATTGAGACTCATGATGAGAGAAGTGAGAAAGCACCATCTGATTACTTAAATAGGGAGATAGAGTACTAATGAAAAATATAAAATATCTACTTCTTAGACGAACAGTACAGATTGGATTGATGTTTCTATACTTCTCTGCTAATGCCTATGGTTGGCATATTTTACAAGGGACATTTGGCTCTTCTCTACTATTTGGAGTTATACCATTAGCTGACCCATATACTACACTACAAGTATTATCAGCAGGTTTTTTAATTGGAGCAGATGTAATTGTTGGAGCATTAATTATTACAATTTTTTATATGGTAGTAGGTGGAAGAGCATTCTGTTCTTGGGTATGTCCTATAAATATGGTGACTGATTTAGCAAATTGGCTTAGAAGAAAATTAAAATTAGACAAAGAAGAGGTAAATTATCGTTTCTTAAAACGAAGAACAAGATATTGGATTATGGTATTGGCTCTTATTGTATCTGCTATTGTAGGTATTGCTGGATTTGAGGCAGTAAGCCCCATAACTATTATGCAGAGAGGTATTATCTTTGGCTTTGGTTCTGGTATTGCTGTAGTTGTTGCAATTTTTCTTTTTGACCTATTTGGAGTTAAAAATGGTTGGTGTGGTCATCTCTGTCCATTAGGTGCTTTCTATTCAATTATTGGTAAAAAAAGTATTATTAGAGTTAAACATAACCATGAGGCATGTAGTAACTGTATGGAGTGTAAAGTTGTATGTCCTGAAAATCAGGTACTCCATATGGTTCATAAAGATAGTATTTCTGTAACAGATGGAGAGTGTATCAACTGTGGTCGCTGTATTGATGTCTGTAATGATAATGCTTTAGGTTTTAGTATTAGAGATTTTAATAAAAATAAAAAAAGTTAAAGGAGAAAAAATGACAAGAGTTATTAAGATAGTGGCATTAGGTTCATTATTAACTGCTTCAACACTTTATAGTGCAAGTATTATTGCTTGTAAAGGGTGTCATGGGGCAAACTTTGAGAGTAAAGCTATGGGGGTATCTAAAGTTGTAAAAGATATGTCTAAAGAGGATATTATAAAAGCACTTAAAGGGTATAAAGATGGCTCTTATGGTGGCTCGATGAAAGCAATAATGAAAGGACAAGTTAGAACTCTTAGTGAAGAAGATATTAACTCTATTGCTAATTCAATTAAAGGTGTTAGTACTAAAGAGTCTGCAAAACTTGCTGTCAAAGAAGAGGTTGAAGCTACTCAAGCTGTAGCAAAAGTTTTAGATATTAATGCAAAAGTGGTAGATAAAGCAAGATTAGAAAAAGAGGATTTAGGAAATAAAAAAGTAGTTGATGAGACTGTTTTAGGTTTAAGAAAAAATACACTCTTTAAAGAAGATAGTGTAAAACCAAATGATGCTAAATTTGATAGACCTGCTCCGGGTGCTGCACCAAAATTTGAGAGAGCCTATGTTAATGCTCCACCAATGATACCTCACTCAACAGAGGGACTACTTCCAATTACAAAAAATGATAATAAGTGTCTTGGGTGTCATATGCCAGATGTGGCAAAGAGTATGGGGGCTACTCCAATACCACCATCTCACTTTACTAACTATAGACCAACAACTGTATATAAAAATGGTGAGTTAGTAAAAGAGGGTAAAAAAGTTGGACGAGATGGAGATATTGGAAATGTTGGTGATATTAAATTAGCAAAAGTTAAAAAGCTAAATCATCTATATCAAGGTAGATTTAACTGCTCACAGTGTCATGCTCCCCAAGCAGATGTTGATACAGCTGTAGGAAATACATTTAAACCAGATGGTTTAACAGGTAAGTTTAAAACACACTCTGACCTTGTTGATATGATGAATGATGGTGTAAAATAGTGGCAAGTAGGAGAGATTTTTTTAAATCTATTACAAAACCACTACACAAATCAGAAGAGGAGAATACTCCCCTTTTGATTAGACCACCTTATGGAAAAAGCAAATCTCTTTTTCAGAGTGAGTGTCCAAGCTGTGAGACTCAAGCTTGTGTCACTTCTTGTGATGAAAAGATTATATTTATTGATAATAAGACAAAAACTCCTACTCTAACCTTTATTAAAAATGGTTGTACCTTTTGTGACGAGTGTGCTATTGCATGTGAAAAAGATGTATTATCATTAGATAATAATAGTCAATATTTAAATGCTATATTTCAAATATCTATAGATAGTTGTGTAGCACACCAAGGAGTTATATGTTACTCATGTAAAGAGCCATGTATTGATGATGCAATTCTATTTAATGGTATGTTTAACCCTATTATAGATAATGAAAAGTGTACAGCGTGTGGATTTTGTATCTCAAGATGTCCTACAAAAGCTATTAATTATACCCCAATAGAAGGAGAATAGATTATGAAATTAGAGGATAAGTATCCAAAACTATTCGATAGATTAGAAGATAAAGATTTAGAGATAAGACATCTTTTAACAGTAGATGAGAATTATGAGGATTATGACTCTGAAGAGTTTGAGTTTGATTATAAAGAGTATAACTATATTGTCTATATTTCAGAGTTAACACAAGAGGCAATAGGGATAGATAAGTTAAATGAGCTTATAGTAAAATTAGATAAAGATAACTCTTTTGAAAATTTTTTAGCTAGTGAAATTGACCTATATGCACTTAAGAGTAATCTATCAACAGAGGAGATAGAGGAGTTAATATTAAATCAGATTGAAGGTATCTTATGAGATATATATTTTTTATACTCTTTTACACTACTATTATATGGGGAGTACCTACCTTAAAACCAATAGATAGAATTGAAGTTAATGGCACAGTTAAAGATATGGTATTAAGAGATAATATGCTTATTATTGCCACTGATATGGGACATATTGAGATAAAAGATATAGAGAGCAATAAAAGCATAAAAGATATATCAATCCCTAATGTCAAAGATTTTATGGGAGATGAGATACCTGCTAGAGTTATGAGTGTTGATAAGATAGATGATAAATATCTACTTCTTAGTGATAGTGGTAAGAGTGGCTACTCAAACCTATATATATATGATAAAAATCTTACAGAGATACTCTCGGCTAAAGATAAAAAGGCTATTATTAAAGCTAGATTTATAGACAAAGAGCATATTCTATTAGGTTATTTAAGTAATGAGGTATCGCTTTTAGATTTAAAGAGTAAAAAAGAGAGATATAGAGTACAACTTAGTGAATCTAAATTTTCAGACTTTGCACTTAATAGAGATAAGAGTCAAGCAGTTTTCTCTTGTGAGAGTGGTATTTTAAATATTATAGATGTAAAAACAGGTAAAATTTTAAAAGAGCTTAAAGGGTTAAATGTAGATAATGTATATAGAGTTGATTTTAAAAATGGAATAGTTACTGGAGCAGGACAAGATAGAAGAGGCTCTATATATGATGTAAAAACAGGTAAAGGAAGTTATATTGCTGGGGATTTTTTAATCTACTCTACAGCTCTTAGTCCATCTTCTAAAAAAGTGGCTTTTGCTATGGACGAGAAGAATAATATCTCAATATATAACACATCTAGTAAATCAAAAATAGCCATACTTAAAGGTCAAAAGAGTACACTTAATGTAATTATCTTTAAAGATGAAAATAGAATTTTCTCTGCAAGTGATGATAGTACTATTATGGTATGGGATTTAAATAAAAAATAGGAGTTTAAAATGAATATTTCAAGTATTGTAGTACAAGCACTACCTAAACATATTGATGAGCTAATAGAGTATTTTCAAAATGAGGATTTTGTAGATTACCACTTTAGTGATAAGGAAACAGGAAAGATTATTGTGACTATTGAGGGTAAAAATGTTGAGGAGGAGATTAAAAAACTTGTTAAAATTCAACAACTACCAAATGTAATTACAGCTGATATGATGATGACCTATCAAGAGGAGCAGTTAGATGAAGAGATAAAGAGTCTAAATGGACAAGAGCCTGTTCCAGAGCTACTAAAGAGAGATGATATATATGTTAAAGATGTTGTATATAATGGTGACCTTCGGAAAAAAGATTTTATGGGTGGAGTTTAAATTTTAAGCTTTTTAGTAGCAGTTTTAAACTCTTTTTACTACTTCTTAATCTTGGTATTACTCTTAGTATAGGTTCTGTTACAGTTGGTTGTCTAATTGCTCCAATTAGATAGCCATTTAATTTAACTCTATTTTGCAACTCCAATGTCTCTCTGTTTGATGAGACCTTTATAGGAAGTATTAGTGATTTTAATTCAATTCCTAATATATCTTTTACTATTTTTTGTCTATCTTTTATCTTACGATAATATTTTTCACTACTACTTGAGACCTCATCAATATTTACTAAAGCTAAAGCTATATCAAATATAGATGGAGCAGTTGAATATATAATAGGTTTTCCTCTATTTTCTAAAAAACTAATAATCTCTGAACTTGCTAATATATAAGCTCCATAACTCCCATAGGCTTTTCCAAGTGTTCCCATCTTAATATGGTTTGATTGAGGCTCAATATTATAATAATCAAATACTCCTAATAGATTATCTCCAATAACTCCAGAGCTATGAGCCTCATCAACTATCAATATAGAACTATATCTATCTGCTAAACTGAAAATATCTCTACTACATAACTCTCCATTCATAGAGTAAACACCCTCAACTGCAATAATCTTTCTACCACCACTATATAACTTTAACTTTTTTTCTAAATCTTCTGGACTATTATGTTTAAACTTTACTACTCTATTATCTAAAAGTTTTGTAGCTAACATTCCACTAGCGTGATACTCCTCATCTATAAAAAGCATATCTTTTTTTCTAACGAGTGACTCAATTAGAGCTATATTTGCTAAGAAACCAGACCCAACAACTAAACCCTTCTCAAACTTATTAATAGAAGATAGAGCTATCTCAAAATCTCTATGAATTTCATGATAACCATTTACAAGCATACTAGCCTTTGGAGCATGAGTAGTATAGTTAGATATTAACTCAATAGCCTTTTTAAACTGTTTTTTACTACCTGCTAATCCTAAATAGTCATTAGATGCAAAATCTATTAAACTATTATCAAAAATATCTCTTTTTCTAAATCTATTGGCTCTCTTTAGAGCCTCTAATTCTAATTTATACATATAATATTATAGCTATTTTTATATTTAAATTGATATTTTAATATGTTATAATAGAAAAAAAATAGAGTAAAAAAATGAAAAGACTTCCAATAGGTATAAGTGATTTTAGAAGAGTAATAATAGACAATAACTATTTTGTAGATAAGTCATTAATAATCCAAGAGCTTATAAACTCAAATGCACAAGTGACACTATTACCACGACCAAGACGATTTGGTAAAACTCTTAACCTCTTTATGCTCAAATATTTTTTTGAAAACCAAAAAGAGAGTGAAGAGCTTTTTAAAGATTTAAAGATTTATAAAACAGATGAGTTTAAAAAACATCTAAACAGATACCCTGTTATATTTTTGAGTTTTAAAGATATTAAACAGAGAAGTTTTGAGAGTAGTTATAGTAAACTTTACTCCTTAATTCAAGAGGAGTTTATGAGACATTTTGAAGAGATAGATATAGATAGTCTAAACTTTTTAGATAGATTAAACTATATGAATATTTTAGAGGGAAAAGCTACACAACACAATATAGAAAATAGTCTATCTCTACTATCTAAAACTCTATTTAAACAATATAGCCAACAAGTAGTAATCTTAATAGATGAGTATGATACTCCTCCAATCCATGCCTCATATCTACATGGATATTATAGTGAGTTTATAGAGTTTATTAGAAATCTACTTAGTGGAGCATTTAAAGATAATGTGTTTCTATATAGAGGAGTTATTACAGGAATTTTAAGAGTTAGTAGAGAGTCTATTTTTAGTGGACTTAATAATATTGCTACATATACTATATTAGATACAAGATATAGCGATAAGTTTGGATTTACTATTAATGAGACTAAGGAGATATTAGATAGTTTTGGTCTAATTGATAAATACATTAAAGTTAGTGACTCCTATAATGGTTATAAGATAGGAGAGGAGACAATCTTTAACCCTTGGTCAATTCTAAACTTTATAGACAATCCACAACATGAGCTACTACCCTATTGGGCAAATACATCATCTAATGAGCTACTAAAACATCTAATAACTATCTCATCTTTAAACTTTAAAAAGAGTTTGGAGCAGTGGCTAAATGGAGATAGCATAAAAACAGAGATAGATAGCAATATTGTCTTTAGTGAGATAGAAAAAAATGATAAAAATATCTACTCTCTACTCTTCTTTAGTGGTTATTTAAAGTGTCTCAATAAAGAGCTAATAGAGAAGAGATACTATTGTGATTTAGCCATTCCAAATAGAGAGGTAAAATATATCTTTAAAAATATAATATCAAGTTGGTTAAATGAGAGTTTTAGAGATGATAGATTAAAAGTTTTACTAAATGCTCTTGTTAATGGAGAGATTAAACTTTTTGAGAGACTATTTAGTGAGTTTGTTTTGGAGATACTTTCGTTTTATGATGTAAATAGAAAGAATGAAGAGGCAGTTTATCACGCTTTTCTGATTGGAATTTTAATAAGTCTTAATGATTATGAGGTAATTTCAAATAGAGAGTCTGGGCTTGGTAGAGTTGATATTATTTTACTTCATAAAGAAGATAAAAATAGATTGGCTATTATAATGGAGTTAAAAACCATAGATGAGTTTGAAGAGGAGACAACAGAAAAAGCCCTTGATAAAGCTCTAAGACAGATAGAAGAGAAAAGATATGAGGTTGAGGTTAAAAAGAGAGGCTATAGCAATATTTTAAAGATGGGAGTAGTCTTTGATGGTAAGAGGGTTTGGGTGAAGAGGTAATCACTATGATATGTAACAAAAAGGTGGAAGTAAATTTTACCGTACCTAACCTTTACCTCTGCTATAATTCCAATATGAATTATGAATATTTACAAAATCTAAAATCGAATCATCTAGCCATACAACTTCTAAATGCCGATAATTTTGCTATGATTGCAGGATTTTTCTATCATGCTTTTAAAGAAACAGGTAACCAAGCACTAAATGAGTCAGAGATTTTAACTAAGCTTGATGACTATCTCTATGCAATAAATGAGG
>WGAM01000131.1 GCA_015494795.1 Campylobacterota bacterium | reverse complement strand
TAATGGAGCTATTGGGATTTTAAGAAAAGTAGTCAGTGAAAATTTTATTATAAAATTATTAGCTGATAGAGGTGTCGCGACCACACCATTTAGGGTTTCTCTCTAATAAATAAACTTATGGATACTTATAGTATTTATGGTTTTTGTGTCGTAACATGTATTAATCTAATATTTATTATCAAGAATAGGAAAATATTTTATGCAAAAGGCAGAGCTATTATCTCCAGCAGGTAATTTAGAAAAATTAAAAATCGCATTAGCCTATGGGGCAGATGCAGTATATGGAGGGACAAGTACATTCTCTCTTCGTATTCGTTCAGGAAAAGAGTTTGATATTGACTCTTATGCCAATGGGATTGAGTATGCTCATACTCTAGGTAAAAAGGTATATACAACAATTAATAGTTTCCCATTTAATTCTCAAATTAAACTATATAGAAACCATATTGCACAGATGGCAGAGTTAAAACCTGACGCTTTTATTGTATCTAGTGCAGGAGTTGTTAAGATGGCAAGAGAGATTGCACCAAATATACCTATTCATCTATCAACTCAAGCCAATGTAATGAATATATTAGATGCACAGGTATATTATGATATGGGTGTTGAGAGGATAATTGTAGCAAGAGAGATTAGCCTAAGAGATTGTGAAGCTATAAAGAGAGAAATCCCAGATTTAGAGTTAGAGATATTTGTTCATGGCTCTATGTGTTTTGCCTATAGTGGAAGATGTTTAGTCTCTGCTTTGCAGAGAGGACGAGTTCCAAATAGAGGTAGCTGTGCTAATGATTGTAGATTTCCATATGAGATATATGCCCACTCTAAAGAGACAGATACAACATTTAGATTAGATGAGGTTGAGGGGGTTGGAACATATATTATGAATGCAAAAGATATGAATATGGCATCTCATGTAGATGAGATTTTAAAATCAGGTGTTATTGACTCTCTAAAGATAGAGGGTAGAACAAAATCACCATACTATGTTGGAGTTGTTACAAAAGCATATAGAGAGGCTATTGATGACTTTTATGCAGGAGAGTTTAACTCTAGCAAGTATCAAAAAGAGCTACATACAACACAAAATAGAGGTTTTACAGATGCCTACCTCATCTCAAGACCATTTGAGAGAAATAATACACAATCACACAGTTTTACAATTCAAGATGGGACACATCAAGTGGCAGGTTTAGTTAGTGAAGATGGACTAACTTGGAGATGTAAAGATAAGACATCTATTGGAGATAGAGTTGAGATAGTTTTGCCAGTTGGAGTTACTATTGAAGAGATAGATAATGATAGCTGTAAGATAGAGAAGATTGATAACTCATTTTTTATCACATTTAAAAAGATTGTCTCTACTACTGGAAAAGAGTTTACATCTATACATAGTGGTGATTTAAATAATATTATACTACCTATAAAGCTACCAAGCTATACAATTTTAAGAAGAGGTATTAAAGAGGCAAAAAGAAACAAAGGGCTATTAGTTTGAAAAAAACTCTTTTACTATTCTCTATATTATTATACTCTAAAGATTTAAATACCTTTATGCCAAATGATAGATATAGAGTAGTAGAGGATAATAGTATTGAATATATATATTCAGATGAGTATAATATAACTAAAATTAAAAACTATCAAGATGCTATTATTAAGAGATATGAAGATGAGTTTGGTTTTAAATTAGATGATACTCTATATGTTGGATTAGCTTCACAAAACAATCAAATCTCTAATGCCTTCTCTACACAGATACCATTTAACTCACAAGTTCTATATGGCTCAGGTGTTTTAAATATTGACTACTTCTGCTATAACTCTTGGTTAAAGATGGTTATCTCCCATGAGACTGCTCACAATTTTCAATTAAATCCAAAAGTAAATAGTGTATCAAATATTAGCCATAAGATATTAGGAAACAGTCCCATATCATCTATAGGTATATTTCCACTATTTCCAATTCCAAATCTAATGATAAATAGCTTTCTATTAGAGGGAAATGCTGTTTTAAATGAGTCAAGATTTAATAATGGTGGAAGATTATATAGTGGATATGCTCTAAGTGAAGTTGTATCTATGGCAAGAGATGGGAAAATTAGAGCTGAACTCATCTATAATAATACATTAGAGTTTCCCTATGGTGAAAAGAGCTATTTAGTTGGTGGATTTTTTCAGAGATTTTTAATGGAAAAATATGGTATTAAAAGGGTAAATAGATATTTTAAGATTTACTCTAAAGAGCTATTTCCATTCTATGTAAATAGTAGTTTTAAAGAGAATTTTGGAAAATCATTTGAGAGACTATTAAAAGAGTTTGTAGATGAGGTAAACTATAAATATAGAGATTATAGAGTAACTAAAGGTAGAGTTATTGCTAAGAGTCAATTTTTTGTTCATCTTAATCGCTCAAAATCTGAAATATATACTCTAATAGGTGACTATAGAAGCTATCCTAAGATTTTATCTTTTATAGATAATAGAGTATTATTTAAAAAGGGTGCATATAGAGTTGGAAAACCATTTAAGATAGATAATATATACTATACAGCAAGTTCTGCAAAAATCTCTCCAACTAAAATTAAAATAGGGCTATTTGATAGTGATGCTTATATAAAAAGAGAGACTATAGGAAAAGTTGTAGAGGGATTTTTACCTAATGGTAAAATGGTATATTTTGATATTAATAAATCTTTAGATATACCTCACATATATATAGATAATAGATTTTATGATATAGCTAACTCTAGTATATATATCTCTAATAGTGGAGAGCTATACTATTTTAAAGAGAATAATAGTATAAGAACACTATATAGGAACAAAAAACCAATATTAAGCTATATAGGTAGCTATGGTTTTATTGCAGATGTAGATGGAGATAGTATCTATTTTATATCTTTAACTAAAAATGGAACTGGTTTATACTTATACAAAAAGGGTAAAATATATAGAGTATCGACTGGAGATGATATTATAGATTTTAAAAAGATAGATAGTAATAGAGGGCTTGTTGCCACTATTAGCTCTACTGGATATCTATATCAGATAATTAATCTAAAACCTAAACTATCTAAAATTCCTAAACCAAACTATATAACATCTAAACTAGACTCTTCTAAAATAGAGAAAAATAGCTTAAAATCTAAAGATTACTCTCCCATAAGAGAGTTAAAATATAGCTCACTCACTCAAAGCATGGGCTATTCAGATGATAAGGGGTTTATGTTAGATATAAAAGCAGATTTTTATGACCCAGCTATGCAAAATAGACTATCTACAATATTATCCTCAAATAGGCAAAAAGTTGTTGGTGGATTATCATATAATAATAGTGCTAATCTATTAGAGTTTGGTGGAGATATTTATGGAGTTTCACATAATAAAAATTATAAAAGTGATAATGAAGATGATTATGGCTATCTATTACATTTCAAATTACCATTTCTAGCAAAAGGATATAATAGAGCATCTTTAAGCCTAGATTATCTAAAAGAGTATGACTCAATATATAGAAAACCTCTAAAGTTATCGTTAGATATTAGTAATATTAAGCAATTTGGTATTAGTAAATATCCAAACTCAAAAAATCTCCTAAATCTACTACTATCTAAAGATAGAGATAGTTTAACCTATGGAGCATCTTATGATTTTCTATATGGTTTAGGTTATCAGAGCTATATTGGATTTAATGGGGCTATATTAAAAAGTGATAGTTTAGATAGTAGAGAAGATATTGGTATTAAGATTGATACTACTATAGATAATCCAATAAAAAATAACTTAGTAGTAACTATGCC
>WGAM01000130.1 GCA_015494795.1 Campylobacterota bacterium | reverse complement strand
CTTTTTTATCTATTCCTTTTGCTACACTACCAAAAATAGCAAACTCTTCTATTCCATATTTCTCTCTTAAAATAGGTTTTAACTCTTTTAATTTATTAATAATTGAACTATTCATCTATCCACTTTTTTATTAATTATATCAAAATTAATAACCTCAAACATTATCTCTGCCATTTTCCAATCCTCTATTGTATCTATATCGTGTACTAAGTATCGTGGAAGTTTTATAGGGATACTATCTCTACCGAAAAGAATATCATTAGATTTCTCTCCAATTTTAGTAAAATAGAATGCTCCTGCATCTTGATATGCCTCTTCCAAATCTTGACTTCTTGAGTTATAATATTCAGGAAAAAACATCTCACATCTATTATCTCTTATCTTAAAAGTTCTCTGAATAGGAAATGGCATAGATGTTACACTAAAAGCATTAATGGCATTTGAGTTTTTTAGTTGATAAAATGCCTCTTTTAGATATCTACTTCTTAAAAATGGAGCTGTAGCATATATGGTAGCTAAAAAATCATAACCTTTTAAATACTCTAAAGCGTGTTGAATTACATCTTGAGTTGAGGCATAATCATCTGCTAACTCTGCTGGTCTATCAATAATCTTAGCTCCATACTCTTTCGCAATAGATGCAATCTTAGAGCTATCTGTAGATACATATACCTCATCAAAAATATTAGACTCAAATGCTACCTCTATAGAGTAGGCAATTATAGGTTTTCCATGAAACTCTCTTATATTCTTATCTGGTATTCTCTTACTCCCACCTCTTGCAGGAATGAGAGCTACTGCTCTACTTGACATCTAAAACCTTAAATAGACTCTCTATTATATACTCCTGTTCACTACTACTTAATAGTGGATATATTGGAAGAGAGAATGCCTCTTTATAGTATCTATACATATTAGAGTTAACCTCATCTCCATAACCTAATCTTCTATAGTATGGTTGTCTATTTATTGGTATATAGTGGAGTTGAAGTCCTATATTTCTCTCTCTCATCTTAATAAATAGCTCCTCTTTAGATATAGATAACTTATCAAAATCTACTTTTACAACATATAGATGATATGCTGAATTTGGATTGTATCTATATAGAGGTTTAACTATACTACCTCTAAACGCCTCATCATATCTTCTCGCGATAGCTCTTCTTTTAGATATAAAATCATCTAATCTCTTAAGTTGTGAGAGTCCTAAGGCAGATTGAATATCAGTAATTCTATAATTAAATCCTAACTCTCTCATCTCATACTCCCAAGGCTTCATATCTTCACTCTTCACCATTCCATGGTTTCTAAGAGTTAGAAGTTTTTCATATATCTCTTTAGAGTTTGTAGTAACTGCACCACCTTCACCAGTTGTCATACCTTTTACTGGATGAAAAGAGAATATAGATACATCACTATTTATACAACTCCCTGCCTTAATCTCATTAAATGAGGCTCCAATAGAGTGGGCATTATCCTCTAAAATAGTAATATTATATCTCTCTCTTATATCTCTTAATATATCTTGATTTAGCATATTTCCACTAAAAGATACTCCATATAACCCTTTTATAGATGGGTCTATTCTTAATCTCTCTTCAACCCAATTTAAATCTATATTCCCATCTTTTGCAATATCTACAAATATAGGTTTAGCCCCTGCATATATAATTGAGTTAGCTGTGGCTAAAAATGAGTTTGGAGTTGTTAATATCTTATCTCCTCTATTTAGAATAGCTAGAGATGCAATATGTAAAGCTCCTGTTCCACTAGAGACTGCTACACAATATTTAGCTCCACAATATGATGCTATTGCCTCTTCAAACTTAGTAACTCTATCTCCTGTTGTTAAATAGTTGGAGTTTAGAGCCTCTATAACACTATCAATATCACTACTATTAATAGATTGTCTTCCATAAGGGATAAAATTCATCTATAAATCCTTTATCATATCTAAAAACTGCTCTTTAGTTAACCACTCTCTATTATTTCCAGAGTTATACTCAAATCCCTGCTTAACAGCTTTTCCAACTTCACCTAATCTATTTACTGAAAAGTCTGATATATCACTAAACTGTATTGTAGGTTTTATTACAAAGTGGTCATTAAACTCCAGTGTTAAGTGGCTATCATCAGCAGGACACATAATCTCATGAAGTTTCTCACCGGGACGAATACCAATAATCTTATGAGGCAGATTGGGAGCTAATGCTTTAGCAAGGTCTGTGATATATATAGATGGAATTTTAGGTACAAATATCTCTCCTCCATACATTCTCTCAAAGTTTTTCAGTACAAAATTTACACCATCTTCTAGTGTAATTAGAAATCTACTCATCTGCTCATCTGTAATAGGTAACTCTTTAGCCCCATTTGCTATAAGTTTTTTGAAAAATGGTATAACACTTCCTCTACTACCCACTACATTACCATATCTAACAACAGAAAATCTTGTTTTTCTATCTCCAACAATATTATTACCAGCTACAAATAGTTTATCTGAAGCCAATTTTGTAGCTCCATATAGATTTACAGGATTAGCAGCTTTATCAGTTGAGAGTGCAATTACCTTCTCTACACCATTAGCTAGAGATGCCTCTATGACATTCTCTGCTCCATTAATATTTGTCTTAATACACTCCATGGGATTATATTCTGCTACTGGAACATGTTTTAATGCTGCTGCATGTATTACAAAATCAACTCCATACATAGCCTCTTTCAATCTATCTTTATCTCTAACATCTCCAATAAAATAACGCATAGATTTATCATTAAACTCTTGAGCCATCTCATACTGTTTAAGCTCATCTCTACTATATATAATTATCTTATTTGGATTATATCTTTTTAATATAATCTCTGTATATTTTTTACCAAAACTACCCGTTCCACCAGTAATTAAAATATTTTTACCATTAAACATCTAATAGCTCTCTAAATATCTCTAAACTATCTAACTTCTCCCATGGATAATCCTCTTGTCCAACCTGTCCACGAGATGCCACATCAGCATATAAAAAGGTATCTTTAGATGGTCTATCTAAACCAAACTTTTTAGTAATCCAATTTGGAGTAAGAGGAAAATTTTTAGTTATAAAATCAGATAAGATATTATCATCTATCCCATCTATAGCTGTTCCATATGTATCTACTGTAATAGAGATAGGTTTTGCTACTCCAATAGCATAAGATATTTGAACTAGAGCCTTTTTAGATAATCTAGATGCTACAATATGTTTTGCAATATATCTTGATGCATATAGTCCAGAACGGTCAACCTTTGTATAATCTTTTGAGCTTTGAGCTCCACCACCAATTGGTGCATAACCTCCAAAACTATCAACAATAAGCTTTCTTCCTGTAAGTCCAGAGTCATGAAGAGATGAGTGAGATACATATTTTCCAGTTGGATTAATATGAACTATACAATCCTCTCTACTATATAAATCTTGAGGGAGTCCTGCACTATCTATAAGCTCTTTAATAAGCTCTCTTACCTCTTCAATACTCATACTAGAGACACAAGGAGCAGATACTACTACTGTATGAATTTTTTGAGGATTACAATTTTCAAAATTCTCCTTAGTTCCATAATCAATAGTAACTTGAGTCTTAATATCAACACCTAATTTTGATGGATTTGCCTTTGCATACTCATAGACTCTCTCCATAAGTAATCTTGCATAACTAATTGCACTTGGCATATAATTTTTTGTCTCAATATCAGCATATCCAAACATAATTCCTTGGTCACCTGCTCCTATCTCTCCATCTTCTTGGTCAACTCCTTGATTAATATCTGGAGATTGAGAGTTTAATAGAACTTGAACCTCTATATCTTCTGGGTGTAGAGACTCCTCTCTTGTAAAATATGGATTTCCATTATATCCAATCTTAACTAGGGCATCATGAACAATTTTTTTATAATCTTCAATGGTTAAATTGACTTTAGAGGTTACCTCTCCACCTATTATTACATGTTTCCCTGCTACAAAGACTTCTGAAGCAACTCTTGAGTTACTATCACCCATAATTAACTCATCAACAATACTATCTGCAATAATATCGGCACACTTATCAGGGTGTCCGGGGCTTACAACCTCACTTGTAAATAGATACATATACTTTCCTACTTATTTTTTAATTTGTCGTATTGTATCTTAAACTCTTTTAATCTTATCTCCCATTTAAAATAGTAGGGTTTCTACATCTTCTACAAAACTACTCTGCCCATCATCTTTAACTGAGTTTTGTATCATATTATCATAACCATATATATCTTTTCTAAAATATATCTGTCCATCTTTTCTATATACAGTGAAGTAGGCAGTCTGAACAACTACAGGAGAAGTAAATCTAAAAGTTACATTTTTAAGATTATTTCTATATTTATCTATCTGTGCTATATCTCTCTTTTTAAGATGAGGTTTTAGAGCCTCTAAGAGTTCGAATGGTTTAGATATACGCATACAGCCAGAACTATATACACGGTATCTTCTCTGAAATAGAGATTTATTATCTGTATCATGAAGATATACAGAGTACTTATTTGGAAACATAAATTTAATTCTACCTAGTGCATTATCATCTCCGGGAAATTGTACAAACCTATATGGAATATGTCCTTTTGATACATCTTGATATGGAAGTAATTTCTCTATATCTAAATGTTTAATCTCCTTTTTATCCTTCCAACCATAAAATACATGAATATTATGTTTTTCCATATAATCAGGCTCTTTCATTAATGTAGGAATTAAATCTTTTCTAACTAAATTTTCAGGTATATTCCAATTTGGATTTAACTCTAAATATGTCATTTTACTCTGAAATATTGGTGTAGGTCTCTCATCTCTCCCTATAACTGCACTCATACTTAAAATAACTTGACCATCTTTATAATACTCCATCATAAAGGCTGGAATATTAACTAATATATACTCATTTGGAAATCTATTTGGAAATACTCTTAATTTATCTAAATTAGTAATAATACTATCTACTAAAAGGCTTATAGGTCTATTCATATAGTATATAGTAACTTTATCTATAATACCATTCTGCTCTAAGTTAAATCTATCTTTATAGTTATATATGGCAGATTTTAATTTATCTCCATATATATTACTATAACTATCTTGCTTAGGAAAATCTCCTGATATAACAAGTCGTTTTTTTATATCTATAATCTTATTATCCATATCACCATATTTAAAACCTTTAAAGTTTCTAGTATATGGTATCTTATGAAATTGAGGCATACTTCTATATATATTTAGTGCTTCAATTAGAGATGCATATCTATCTGGTAGAGGAATTAAAGATTTAAAAAAGTTATCTATATCTTCTTTTTTAAGTGCATTATATAGCTTTCTATTTGATGGCAGACTCTTTTTTACCATCTCCCAATTCGCTTTTATATCTTTTGTATCTTTTAACTCTTTTATTTTTAAAGATACACTATCCCAATCTATATCACTCTTTACAAGAAAATCAGCTAAAGCTATATAACTTTTTGTAAGTAAAATATCAAGTAGTGCTAAATCATTACTATTTTTATCTATATCCATATTATCTTGTAGAAGATATGAGTATTGTCCTATCTCCTCTTGATAGAAATTTTTATATTTATAGTTATAGTATGGATTTTGAAGAGCATTCATTAGGGTATGAAAATTTTTAGCATGTCCTATCCATAAAGGATGATTAGAGTTTAACTTATATATAGATTTGACTCTATCTGTTTCATTTTGTAACTTAGAATATAAGCTACTATCTAATCTATTAGCCCATATAGAAGAGTATATTATTGTTAATAGAAGTATAATTCGCAAGGTAATCCCCATCTGTTAGTTTTAAAATATGTTTAAAAACTTGAATTTGTTAAATTTTTAGATATACTTTAAACTGAAGTTAATAGAGAAAAAGCTAAATAGTTAGCTTTTAACTCTATTTTTTAGATTATAACTCTTAGAAGTTATATCTAACACCAAGGTTTGCACCCCAAGTTGAGTTTGAACCACCAAAATCTCTTAAATAGTTAACTACATCTGTAAATACAGAGATATTAGAAGTTATACCGTAATTGATACCTCCACCAAATGAGAAGCCAGAGTTATCCCCATCAAATGGACTATCATTATAATTTGTTTTTGAAGCAGGGTCTGACATATTTATAAATGAGTATCCTAAAAGACCATAAATATTAAGATTGTCTAATATAGGGTATTGAGGTTTAAAGTAAATACCATATTCAGCTAAGTTATCTTGACCTTTATCTTCTCCTGCTAATGATAGTGCTGCTCTAAGTTCAGCTCCTAAATATTTCATAAAATCATAACCAGCAACTAAAGTAAGCCCTTTTTGTAAATCTTGATGCTTTTCACTACCAAATAGATTTACTCTATCATCTGCTCTAACTCCCATATCAGAAACTGCTAAACCAACATAAAAACCACCAACTCCTGAAGATGATTTTTCTACAACTTTTGGTGTTGGTTTTGGAGTTACTGCTGGAGGTGTAGTTGGCATTGCAGTTTGTACTCCCCTAGTAGATTCTACTGTTGGAATAGGTGTAGATATTACTTCTTGTGCTTCTGGAATAGGTGTAGGCTCATAAGGTACTACCTCTTCATTAGCTTTTTGATAATCATCATTCTCAAAAGAGGTAACACCTCCAATATCTCCACCTGCAAAACTCATACTGCTCAATATAGCAATTGTGATAATTGAATTTCTCAATCTCATAATTTAATCTCCTTGTATTTTAAATTTATACAAGTATAACATATTTTATTTATAAAAATATAATAAATAGTACAAAATATTATTATTAAGTTAAAAAAATCTTCATAATATGTTTTTTATAGTTATTATATATTAATAATGCTATCTTTAATTATAATATTTTTACCTCTTCAACTAAATTTATATTAAACTCTTTAAAGACTCTCTCTTTGGCTAAATCTATTAAATATTTAGCATCACTAAAATTACCACCTCCTCTATTTACTAAAAAGTTAGCATGAACCATACTCCACTCCATATCACCTCTTCTAAAACCTTTAAGTCCAACCTCCTCTATAAGTCGTCCTGCATAATCTCCATTAGGATTTTTAAAAAGAGAACCTGCACTTGGGATTTTGGGTTGATTTGAGCGAAGTTTTATCAACTCATCTAATAGATTACTATTAAATCCTCTCCCTACAATAAATTTAACCTCTGTAACAACACCTTTTAATTTTACAAAACGGTAACCATACTCTATCTTATCTTTTTCTATCCACTCTCCATCTATCTTAATAGCATCTATAATATTAAAAATCTCATAACTTTTAACACCTGCATTCATAGCAACCATTCCACCTAGACTACCTGGTAGTTTTGAGATAAATTCAAAACCAGCTAGATTATTTCTCTTAGCAAATGATAAGAGACGCCCAATAGGTGTAGATGCACCAACTCTTAATATATTATCCTTTAGCTCTATAAATGAAAAATCTTTAGATAACATCATAAGAGGTGGTGGAGTTGGTGATATTAATATATTATTTCCATGCCCTACTATAACCCTATCTTTAGGAATGGTATCTCCATTTTCTATCATTAAAACATCTATAGTTTGTCCTATTTTTATACTTGAAAATCTACTAAAATCTATAGTTTTAAAAAACAAAATTTACCTTTATATATTTATTATATAATTATATCTTTTATTTAAAGGATTTTTGTGTATAGACAAATACTTATTATAATAGTTCTTCTGATTTTATCTATAGGATTATACATTTTAACACTAAAAGATGAAACTAAAATAGAACCAATTAAAATAGCAAAGATTGTCATTCCTAAAAAATCTATAAGATTTAAAATTACTAAAAACCAAGATAATCAAATTAATTTTAGAGGTACTTTTTTAGATGAAAATAGCCCTAAAGAGATTATAACATCTCTAAATAGATATAGAGTAATAGATAATATTAAAATAGATAAAAAACTAGAAAGCAGTAGAGATATTATTATATTTATAGAAAAAGTTCTAAAAAGATTAGATAGTAGTTTTTTAGAATGGACTATTTTATATAAAGATAGAAAACTATTAGTTAGTGGAAAAACTACAGATATTAATAGTAAAAATAGTATAGATAGTTTAATAAATTTCTCTAATCTAAACTGCTTTAGTGATATTGAAGTTATCCAAGTAAAAGATAATCCATTAGAGATTTTATCTAATTTAAAATCAGTTATAAAAGATGAAGAGATGGAGAGTAAAAATAGTACAACTCCAACAGATGATGAGGTTGAAGATATTATATTGGCACTAAAAAAGATAAAACCAAAAAAATTTATCAAAAATAAGAATATAAAAAAAGAGATAAAAAGGAGTAAAAATAGAATTAAAAAAGTAGTTATAAAGCGAAAAATAAAAAGAGAAAAAGTAATTATAACACAAAAAATAAAAAGAGAAAAAGAGACAAAAAAAGAACAAATTATCTTAAAAAGTAGTAAAAAAATAGAGAAACTAGAAAAGATAAAAGAGAAAGAGACTATTTTTAATAAAATAGAAACTAAAAAAAGAGTAAAAAAAGAGATAACAATAGAACCTGCAAAAGTAATACCTATATCTTATAGTGAGTATAAGTCTCTACCTAATAT
>WGAM01000129.1 GCA_015494795.1 Campylobacterota bacterium | reverse complement strand
CATCTGATTTAATCCCTTTTTGCAAGTGAATAGTGTATATAGTACTATACATAAAATATCTATAGTACTATAGCAAATGAAGTGTAAAAATTTCGTTAATAGAGCAATAAAAAGTGCCAATAATTATCATATTTTTAATATTTTATAAAAAAGTACTACTTATGCTCTAAATTTACTATAAAAAATATAAAAAGGATTTATTTTGTTACCTAATTTAAAAAATCAAGTTTCACTCTATCTGAAAGAGTATAGTAACACACTAGTTAATTGGTTTCCATGGGAAGAAGAGAGTTTTAAAAAAGCAAGAGATGAGAAAAAACCTATTTTCTTATCTATAGGGTATAGTGGTTCTGCTCTATGTAAAAAGATGAAAGAGGAGTCATTCAACAATAAAATTATTGCCGATTTATTAAATAAAAATTTTATATCTATAAAGGTAGATAGAGATGAGAGAGTTGATATTGATAAGTTTTATAAAAAAGTCTATAGATTAATGAATGGACAGAACTGCTCCTCTCCTATATCTATATTTATGAGTGAAGATTTAGAACCATTTTATACAGTTTCTTATATTCCTATATATCCAAGAGGAAATATACTTGGATTTCAAGAGCTTTTAGAGGTAATTACAGATAAATATAATATAGATAGAGATACTCTTAAAGAGAAAGCAAAAGAGGTACTCTCATATATAGAACCCAAAGATAAAAAGATAGAGGCAACTAGATTAAATAGTAGTATATTAAAAACTATATCTCTACATTTAGATGAGCTTTTTGATAAAGAGAATGGTGGTTTTGGAGATGCACCTAAATTTCTACAAACATCTATATTTGATTTAATCTTAGAATATTATAAAATAACCAATCAAAATAATATTTTAAATAAATTAACTTTTACACTCAATAGTATGGCAAATAGAGAGATTTTTGATAAGAAAAAAGGTGGATTTTATAGGTATGCTAATGAAAAAGATTGGAGCAATCCAAGACTAGAGAAGATGAGTTATGAAAATGCAAATATAACTTCTATATATATAGAGACTTATAAGATTACAAATAATATTTTATATAGAGATATTGCTATTAAAAATATAGATTTTATCTTAAAATATTTCTATAAAGAGTCTATTTTTGGCTCAAATCTAGTAGAAAATAGAGATGGTTCTATATTTATAGATAGTAAAGTAGTAACCTCTTTTAATGCAATGGTTATAGATATGTTATTTTTAGCATCTACTATAGATAAAAAATATTTAGATATTGCAGTAGATAGTTTAGATACTCTAATAGAGAAATATTATATTAATGGAGAGCTATATCATACTTATAATATAGAGGGATTTTTAGAAGATTATGCCTATTTAGGTTTAGCACTACTTCGAGGATATGAGATGACTTCCAATCAAGAGTATCTAATTTTATCTCAATCTATTTTAAATAGTGCCATTGATAAATTTTATAATTATGGAAGATGGAAATTTTCTAATAGTGATATAGATGTCTATGATGATATATATGATATAGATTACCCCTCTGCTACTTCTAAAATATTATATCTAATAGAGAAAATTTCACCACTAGTTGAGGGAGATTATAGTCATATTTTATTTAAAACTTTGGAGTTTAACTCATACAACCTAATGCGTCAACCTTTAAGTTATCCAGAGATGAGTAGAGTTCTATTACTATATTTAAAAGATGATATAATTGCAAAAAAATAGTAACATATAAGGGGAGAGGATTATGCTAAAAAAGATAATAATATCTATATTTATAACTCTATTATTAATTGGATGTAAAGAGGAGGTAAAAAAAGATAGTAATCTTACAAAAAAACTAGTTAAAGAGAAAAAGAGTAAGATAGAGAATATAGAACAGAATATTAGTAGAGTAGAAGAAGAGATAGTTCCTGATACAAATATATATACTAATGAGCAGTTGGAATTAAAAGCAGAATTAGAGAGATATTTACAACAGTTAAAATCTCTAAATACAGAAGGTATTATAGATATGACATACCCTAAACTATTTATTCCAATCAATAAAAATATGTTTAAAAGATATATTAATACTATTATAACTTCAGAAGATATTACAATAGAGTCTTTTGATATAAATATTACTAATATTGGAAATATACAAACTTTTAGTAATGGAAAGTTTGCTAGAGTAGAGTATAGGAGTATAATAAAATTAGCATTTATAAATCCAGATTTATATAGTGATGAACTTAGTATGAGAGTCTTAAATGATACTTTAACTACTAAATATGGTATGGAAAATATTAAAGTAGATGGTAAAAATAGAGAGATAGTTATAAAGAGAGATGAAAAATTATTGGCAATAAAAGAGAAAGATAGTGATTGGAAATTTATTGGAGATAATAGAGAGTATAGACGACTATACCCTCAAATTATACCTTTAGATATTCTATCTCAAATCTAAGCAACTGTAAGTTCCTCCTCAGTATATATTCCAAGTACTTTTGCTTCATTAATAATCATTTCAGATACTCTCATATCAGATTTTATAATAACATCTGACCTTTCTGTTTTAATCTTTAATTGGAGTGGTCGTTCTCCCTTATGTTTTTGTGCTAAACAGTATAAATCCTCAATAATTTTAGTATCAGGCATCAAATTAATAGATAGTATAAGAGGTGGAAGAGTTGGCTCTGGAGTATGTTTAATCTCTTTCTTTATTTTAACTTTCTCTTTTTTTGCATCTTTTAGAGACTCTATTTTTAAGATATTCATTCTAGTATGTTTTTCATCTTTACCAATTCTAACTTTAAAAGCTATTGGTTTATCTAAATCAAAATTATCTTTTAACTCATTTAATCTACTTTCAAATAGCATTAACTCAATATTTCCATGTAAATCCATAATATTAACAATGCCAAACTTATTTCCCTTTTTAGAGATTTTTTCTGTAATTGAGTCTATTTTTCCTATAAAGAGAGTTTGTGAGCCATCTGCTAAATCCTCTATCTCTGAACTAAGTGTATATTTAATCTTATTAAGTTCTTCTCTATACTCATCTAATGGGTGACCAGAGACATAAAATCCTAAAGACTCTTTCTCTAACTCTAACAACTCTAAAAGCTTATACTCCTCCATTGGTTTTATATCTATATTGACTCTTGTCATATCATTATCATCACTAAATAGAGAGCTTATATTATTTTTTTTCATTGACATTGCTCTACCTGCTTGTTCTATAAGATACTCTATATTTGTAAGTAGTGCTTGTCTAGTATGTCCAAAACTATCAAATGTACCTGCTTTAATTAGTGTCTCTATAACTTTTTTATTTACTTTACTAGCATCAATCCTTGATATAAAGTCACTCATATCTTTAAACTCTCCACTCTCATTTCGAGTTTTTATAATAGAGTTAATAGCCACATCTCCTGCACCCTTTAAGGCACCCATTCCAAAAAATACAACATTTTTACCATCTATTGTATCAGCTTGAAATACTAAATCTGAACGGTTAATATCTGGTGGGAGAAGTTCTATATTTAATCTCTTTAATTCATCTATATATTTTACAACCTTATCTGTATTACTTTTCTCTAAAGTCAAAATTGCAGACATAAACTCTGTTGGGTAGTAATATTTTAAAAATGATGTATAAAATGTTATCATAGCATAAGCTGCTGAGTGAGATTTATTAAATCCATACCCTGCAAACTTAACAATTAGATTAAAAAGCTCTTCAGATTTTGATCTATTAAAACCTCTCTTCTCTGCACCATTAGCAAACTCTCCTTTTAATCTATCCATCTCCTCCTTAATCTTTTTTCCCATAGCCCTACGAACTAAATCAGCACCACCAAGACTAAATCCACCTATAGTCTGAACTATCTGCATAACTTGCTCTTGATATAAGATAACTCCATAGGTCGGTTTTAGTATTGGCTCAAGTTCAGGAAACATATATGTTATCTTTGCCCTTCCATGTTTTCGCTCAACAAAATCATCAACCATTCCAGACTCCATAGGTCCTGGTCGATAGAGTGCTAACATAGCAATAATATCCTCAAATCCACTAGGTTTAAGTTTTTTAGATAAATCTTTCATTCCTGCTGACTCTATCTGAAATAGTCCTAAAGTATTACCTGTAGATATATATTCATATACTTTAGGGTCATTTATATCTTGGTGTATAAAGTCTATTCTTTTACCATATCTCTTCTCTACAAGTTTATTTGCCTCTTCAATAACAGTTAAAGTCTTTAATCCTAAAAAGTCAAATTTAATTAAATCAACATCTTCAACATATTTACCATTATATTGAGTAGCCAATATATCTTGTCCTGTTGGTTTAAAAATAGGTGTCTTTTTCCAAAGCTCTTCATTTGATATAACAACTCCCGCCGCATGTGTTCCTGCATTTCTATTTAATCCCTCTAGGGCTAATGCAAATTTCCAAACTCTCTTAGCTTGTGGGTCTGTCTCTATTAACTCTTTTATCTTAGGCTCTTTTTCAAAAGATTTTTTTAAGTCAATTCCTAACTCATCAGGTATTAATTTTGCCATCTTATCAGCTTGTGAATATGGCATATCAAGAACTCTTGCTACATCTCTTATAACACCTTTAGCTTGAAGCTTACCAAAAGTGATAATTTGAGCCACATTATATCTGCCATACTTATTGATAACATAATCAAGTATCTCTTGTCGTCTTGCTTGACAAAAATCCATATCAATATCTGGCATACTAACTCTTTCAGGATTTAAAAATCTCTCAAAAAGTAGCCCATAAGGTATAGGGTCAATATCTGTAATTTTTAAAGAGTAGGCAACAAGTGAACCTGCCGCACTCCCTCTACCAGGTCCTACAGGAATACCCATCTCTTTAGCTTTACTTACAAACTCCCAAACAATAAGCATATATCCAGGGAACTTCATAGAGTTAATAATATCTATCTCTACTTGTAGTCTCTCTCTATACTCTTTATGCTTATCTATTGGAACAATTTTTAATCTATCCTCTAACCCTTTTTTAGACTCATGTATAAATAGAACCTTATCATTCTCCAAAGAGTACTCTTTTTGGGGTTCAGGTAATTCTATTCCTGCTAGTTTTGCTCTCTCCCTTGTAAATTTAAAGTTTGGTGGTGTTGGGTTTCCAAGTTTAATCTCTAAATTACACTTATTAGCTATCTCTTGAGTATTATGTATTGCTTCTGGAATATCTACAAATAGTTTTGCCATCTCTTGAGGTGATTTAATATAGAACTCATGAACAGAGTGACGCATTCTATTAGGGTCATCATATAGTTTATTCATAGCAATACACATAAAAGCCTCATGTGCATCTGCATCCTCTTTTAGAGTGTAGTGTGTATCATTTGTAGCTATTAATTTTATCCCTGTCTCTTGACTTATTCTAATTATATCTCTATCGATATTATATTGATTGTCAATTCCATGACGCATAATCTCCATATAGAAATCATCTCCAAATAGCTCTTTATATCTTAAGGCTACTCTTTTTGCCTCATCATACCCCTTAGCACCATTTTTAATATTTTTCTCACTCATATTTAAGTGCCAATTTATCTCACCTTGCAGACAAGCAGATGAGCAGATTAACCCCTCAGAGTGTTTTTTTAGTAACTCCCAATTAATCCGTGGATAGTAGTAGAAACCATGAATATAGGCTTGTGAACTTAGATACATAAGATTTTTATACCCTATATCATTTTTAGCATATAGACATAGATGAAATCTCTGTTTTGTACTCTTATCTCCTATATCACTCTCATTATGAATATATGCCTCCATTCCAATAATAGGTTTTATACCCTCTTTTTTCATTGTATTATAGAAAGTTATTGTTCCAAACATATTACCATGGTCTGTCATGGCAACAGAGTCCATTCCTAACTCTTTAATCTTTTTAGCTAAGATGTCAATCTTGTTTGCTCCATCGAGCATAGAGTATTCTGTATGTAGATGTAAATGTGTATATTTAATGGACATATATTACCTTTTATTATGATATTTATTTATATTATTTAATTTTATTTGAATTAATTTTGTATTATATTGATTTAAGGTTTTAATAGTGATAAAAGTCCATTATTAATTATATTATTATTATCATCTTTAAATCTATTTTGTTACCAAAATCTTACCACCTCTAACTATAAATATAATGGAAAGATAAATCTATTAAAGTAGCTTTTAATAGTTCTTTTGAGTAGTTAAAAGATGCTCTTTTTAAAATTTGTAATCCAATCAAACTAAAAAGTGCTAACGAGTTCCTTCTATAAAATAGAACTCTTTAATATAAATAATAGTATCTCTACTTGAAATGGAATAGTGATGCAGGTAAAGAGTGGCTATCAAGTGCCACTCAAATAATGAAATCTAGATTAACAAATTCTCTTATACTATTTTATAGATATTTGTAGTTTTTTCTTATCGATGTTATTTTAACACCCTATATTTTTTTACTCATCTATCTCTCTACCATTTGTAGGTTGAATAGGTCTATTGTTATTTTTATTTATCTCTTTATGAATTGCATCTATTTGAGCTTTTGATGCAGTCTCTGGATTTTTTAATATAATCCATGTTACACCTTCACTACATGGAGGAGTTGTAAGTGAACCCATAGTTTTATAGTAATCTTTATTTTTTGGCATCATTACATCAATATACTCTTTTGATAGTTCAAGTTTTGCAGGTTTATTCTCTCCAAGTGGAAATGTTTTTATAATTTTTGTTAAAGTTGGGTTCATTGTTCCCTCTTTAAACATTACAGATATAACTGCTAACTTACCATCTTTTGTTGCATGAACAAAATGTGCCTCTAGTGGGAATGATTTTCCATTTATATGATTTTCACTTGGTGTATGGAAATGAAACTGTTTAAGTTCATAACTATTTCCATCAATTGTAAGAGTATCTCCACTATCTATATTCACCTGAACAGTATGTCCATTATTTACTATACTATTAGATTTAGCACTATATTTTAAATCTAGTTTTGGTAAATCAATATCTTTTGTTGGTTTAATATCAATAGGCATCTGAACTTTACCCTCTGAACATATCTTAAACTTCTCATCTAATTTCCCCCAATTTGCAGGTGCTACATCTCCACTATAACCCCAATGTTTATGTGTCTCATGTTTAACAGTATGTTCTTCTGCGTTTACTTCATGCTTTTTAGGAGTATCCTCTAGACAACCTGTCATTAAAAATAGTGTTGATATGGCAATAGTTGAATAACCGATAATTTTTCTCATTTCCATCCTTTTGATTTTTTAGATAGGATAATTATATCAAATATAATGATTAACTTTTATTAAATAATAAAATTAACTTATCTATTTTATTTAAATGTGATAAATTTTAATAAGCTGATATAATTTTATAAAAAAGGTTTTTTTATGAACAATATAATATTTGGTCCAGTAAATTCAAGAAGATTTGGCAAATCTCTTGGTATTGATTTGAGTCCTAATAGAAAACAGTGTAATTTTGATTGTCTATATTGTGAGCTTGAACCAGCAAAAGTTATTGATAGATATAGTGATATTATATCTATTGATAAAATTATTAAATCTTTAAAAGAGGTTTTAAAGATAGAAAAAGATATAGATGTATTAACTATTACAGCAAATGGAGAGCCAACACTATATCCATATCTATCTGAATTAATGGATAGAATAGATAATATAAAAGGTGATATTAAAACACTCATCTTATCTAATGGTAGTACTATTAATAGTCTTAGAATTCAAGAGGCATTAAAAAAATTTGATATTGTAAAGTTGTCATTAGATTGTATAACAGAGAGTTGTCTTAAAAAATTAGATAGAGCAGAGAAAAATATCTCAATAGAGGATATAAAAAGAGGTATGTTGGAGTTTAAAAATAGTTTTAAAAATCCTCTTATTATAGAAATCCTTTTTGTAAAAGGTATTAATACTAAAGATAGTGAGATAGAGGGGTTAAATAGATTTTTAGAAGAGTTAAATCCAACAAGAGTAGATATAGGAACTATTGATAGACCACCTGCCTATAGAGTAGAACCATTAACCTATGAAGAGTTGAGAGATATATCACTTAAATTTAACCACTCTCTACCAATATATATCGCTTCAAGAAAAAAGATTACAGTAGAACCATCAAACTATACTAAAGAGGAGATAATAAATACAATTAAAAAGAGACCATTAACAGAAGATGATATAGAACTTCTTTTTAATAAAAAAAGTATAGATAGATTTAGAAATCTACTAAAAGAGGGAGAGATTAAGATTAAAAATAGTAGTGGATATAATTTTTTTGTCATAAATAGATAAAAATTTACAAAAACTCTTGACATTAAAGAGTTTTTTGTCTATAATCTCACTCCAATTAAATCATGATGATTTAAATATCTTATTCCGAATTAGCTCAGCGGTAGAGTAGGTGACTGTTAATCACTTGGTCGCTGGTTCGAATCCAGCATTCGGAGCCATTTTTAGATTTAAACTTTTAACTATTCCGAATTAGCTCAGCGGTAGAGTAGGTGACTGTTAATCACTTGGTCGCTGGTTCGAATCCAGCATTCGGAGCCACTTTTTATCCTCTTTATTTAAAATTATGTTATAATTCTAGTATGAAAAAAATAGTATTCCTTATAATTTTAACAGTCCAAATTTTTGCAAAACTAAATGTTATTGTCTCAATTCAACCAGAAGTTGAGTTTGTAAAAAAGATAGGTGGTGATAGAGTAGATATAGATTTAATGGTCGAAGCGGGTAATTCTCCACACACTTATGAGCCAAAAGTATATCAGATGAAAAAATTAAGTAGAGCAGATTTATATTTTGCTATTGGAGTTGAGTTTGAGAAGAGTTGGTTAGATAGATTTAAAAATCAAAATAGAAAATTAAAGATTTTTGATTTATCAAAAGATATAAATAGAACCTTTAATAATAGAGAGCTTGACCCACATATATGGACAACTCCATTAAATGTTAAAATAATTGCTAAAAACATATACAAGGCTCTAAGTACCCTTGATAAGAATGGAACTACCTATTATAAACAAAATCTTGATAATTATCTAAAAGAGTTAGATAGATTAGATAGCAAGATTAGAGATATTTTAAAAGATATTCCAAAAGAGAGTAGTTTTATGGTATTTCACCCTGCATGGGGATATTTTGCAAGGGATTATGGATTAAAAGAGTTAGCAGTTGAGATTAATGGAAAAGAGCCAAAACCAAGAGAATTAATTAGAGTTATTAATGAAGCTAAGAGAGCTAAAGTTAAAGCAATATTTACTCAACCTGAATTTTCAGATAAATCTGCTAAGATTATTGCAGATACTCTAAAGATAAGAGTTATAAAAGCTTCTCCTTTAGCTAAAAACTTAGCAGATAATCTTTTGAATTTAGCTAGAGCTATCGCAAATAGATAGAAAATTCTATTAATCTTTTATCTTATCCTCTATATTACACTTCTCATTAGCTAATGGATATGTTGGTTCTCCATCTATCATTCTTGATGATTGTTGAAGAGATTTAGTAGCTATTGTCATTGGTGTTGTTATCATAGCAAATAGACCAAATTTAAAAGGAGAGATATTATCCCCTGCTCCAAATATTGTTCCAAAAACTGACGATATATCTGATGTTAATCTTTTACATCGTCTAGCCTTTTTAGAGTCTCTTTTTTTTTCAAACTCTCTCTCTAAATCTCTTAATCCATCATATAGTGCATCATTACAGACTTGGTCTTCTCTACCCTCATATATATAGCATATATCATGCTCCATACATAATTTATCAATATCATCATAAGGCTTTATCTTATAATATAGAGATATTAACTCTTCTCTCTCTCTTCTATTTAGTCTCTTATATGATTTTTTAGATGGGTGAGTTATCTTTGGATAGTTTTTTCCACAAAAACAGCCATATTTAAAATTGCTATCAAAATTCTCTTTTGCAATAGCAGGATTTTTACAAACTTTTGCATTTTTTATATTTAACCTCATCTCTTTAGTTGGAGATGGGTTTAATCTATTGAAATAGTCCTCTGAATATATAAATAGTGGTATTAAAAATATAAATATTAATCTCATTTTTTTAATCTTTTTACTCTATATATTACTGCATACATAAGTGGTACAAAATAGAGATTTAAAATAGTAGCCCATGCAACTCCAAAACCTAAACTAATTGCCATTGGTTGAAGTATAAGAGCCTGACCCGATGCAAAAAAGATTAGAGATGATAAGCCAATAACTGTTGTAATTGAGGTTAAGAGAATTGGTCTTAATCTCTGTGTAGCTAAAGCCACTAACTCCTTTTGATTTTTACTACCTTTTATAAAATCTAACATAATAAGTCCATCATTTACAACAACTCCAGCCAATCCAATAATTCCCATAATACCCGGTAGTGTTAGATTAATACCCATAAGTTTTGTTCCCACTAAAACACCAAAGATAGATAGAGGTATTATTAAAATAATTATAATAGGGTCAATAATTGAGTTAAACATCCATACTAGGGTTATAAAGATTAAAAATATTGCAATAATTCCTGCTTGACTCATATCTCTTGCCATTCTACTATTCTCTTTCTCTTCACCCTTAATAATAATCTTTACACCTTTAGATTTTAATCTCTCTAAAATAGGTTTTATCTTTTTCATTACATCACTAGCTACTATCTTTTTACTATCAACTCTTGCAAAAACAGAATAGACTCTGTCTCCATTCTCTTTAAATATCCTAACAAAACTCTTTTTATAGAATAAATCACAAACATCTTTTAATCTAACCTCTTTACCATTAGGAGTTGTTAATCTGAAGTTTACGATACTATCTTTTTTATCTTTATATCTATCTTCAATTTTAATTCTAATTAGACCATTTTTATTAAATGCTTTTGCATACTCTCCTTTAAAGAATGAGCCTCTAAGTGCTGATGAGATATACCCCTCGCTAAGTCCTAAAGATTGTCCATACTCATTTACTCTTAGTTTTAGCTCCATTTCACCTTCATTCGCATTATCTGATATATCATGAACTCCATCTATTTTAGATAACCTATTTTCAATTAATTTTATTGCATTTGAAACATTATCTTGAGCTACCAATCCAATCTCTATATCATGTCCTACAATTCCTGTCTGTTGAGCAAATATATTAAACTCTTCAAATATCTTTTTATTGTCTATTTTTCTATTTTTAATTTTATTTAATATATTCTCTTGAATATCTTTTACTAACTCTTGAGCCCTTTTAGTTCTAATCATATCAGTTCCATCATACTCTAATGAGAATATAGGATTAATATATCTATCAAAAAAGTTTTCTGGAGCTTTCTCATGTAGATTAATAAATATTTGAAAAAGATTTTCACCTGTCTCTACACTCTGGTCTGCATTCATTCTAAAACCGATAACAGAGGTAATCGAATCAACACTCTTTTTATCTATATTTTTTAATAACTCTTTCTCAACTATTTTTACAAACTTCTCAGTCTCTTCTAGCTTATAGTTAATATTAACTTTCCCATTAATATATACCTGTTGAACATCAAATTCTGGAAATAGTTGAAATTTAGTAACCTTTAGCATAGTTATAGTTCCAAATATAATAGCTCCTACTAAAATAGGTAGAGAGAGCCACTTAAACCTTAAAAGAAAACCTAAAATATTGCCATATATACTATACATAAATTCCCAAAATGGATTTTTTCTATTTTGTATTTTGCCAATTTTACCAATAGAGAAGAACTCTTTTGCATGAAGTGGTAGAAAATAGAAGGCTTCAAATAGAGAACTAAGTAGTAGAATAGTAATCATAATAGGTAATACTTTCATAAATACCCCCATCTTACCACTCATAATTAAAAGAGGCAAAAAAGCAAATACAGTTGTAAGAGTTGATGCTAACACAGCAGGAAACATCTCAACAGAGCCATCTATTGATGCCTCTCTAGGAGATTTTCCCATCTCTAAATGTCTATAGATATTTTCAGCTACTACAATAGCCTCATCAACTAACATTCCAAGAGCAATTAATGCACCAAGAAGTGTTAGCATATTTAGACTATATCCAATCATATTTGCAAAAATAATTGTAATCATAAAAGAGGTAGGTATTCCTAATCCCACAACTAATGCTATACGAAAATTTAGAGTTAAAAAGAGTGACAACATAACTAAAATAAGTCCAAATAGAATATTTGACGATACTAGATTTAGACGATTTTTTATCCAAACAGATGTATCTGTATATGATTGAAAATGTATATTTGGATATTTTTGGTTATACTCTTTTAGTATCTCTTTAATCTCTCTGACTAAAGCTATGGCATTTCCCTCTTTTGTCTTTTTAATATCTATTGATAGGTTTGATTTTCCATTAAAGTGAGATAACTGCTCTGGTGTAGCTAATCCTATATCTACAGATGCAATGTCTTTTAGATAAAATTTCTTTCCATTAACATCTAAAATTGTATCTTCTAATCTCTTTTTACTCTTTTCTCCATTTATAGTAGATATATATAGATGATTTCCCTTCTGTTTTATAGTTCCTATTGGAAATATAGATGATAGATTAGATATAGCTCTATATATAGCACTCTTAGATAATCCATAAGCATCTATCTTTTTTTGGTCTAGTGTTATAAGTATCTCTTCATCTGATTTACCTCTAATATCAATGCCACTTAAATTATTAATTGTAGATAGTCTGCTCTTAAGCTCATCTGCAATATCGACAAGTCTCTTTTTAGAAACATCTCCCGATATGGCAACCATTATTAATGGATACTCCTGAACAGCAACCTTAGCAATAGGCTCATCCATATCTGAAGGTAAATCTTTTTTTAAATTTGAGATAATATCTTTTACATCACTCAGCACTAATTGAGGATTATCTCCCTTTTTAATATCTATAATAATTTTAAAAAATCCATTTTGAATAGTTGTATCTATTGTATCTACCTGAGATAGAGACTGTAACTCATCTTCAAGATTTTTTATAACCATCTTATCTAATACATCTCCACTAGCTCCAACATAACCACCTGTTATTACTATCTGGTCTAATTTAGATGGTGGAAAAATCTCTTTAGGGATATTTCTATATGCAAATATCGACATAATAACCATAAAAATCATAAATATATGGTTTAGTGCTGGTCTATCGAGTGCAAACTCTAAAAATCTTCTAATCATCAATTACCTGCTCTTGATTTAATACACTCTCTTGATATTTAAGTTTTTCAAGTTTATGTCTTATAATACTCTGCTCTGCTCTTAGTGTTTGAGCAATACTCTCATAGTGTGCTATCTCTCTACTCTCATAATATATATTATTATCTAAATATATATTTGGTATTGTTAGAATAAGTACTAAAATAGATGCAAATATTGTAATAAGTAGCATACTTAGTGTTACTCCATTCTCTTGAGGTAACTTTTTAAAACCTCTTGGCATAACTTCTCCTTTTTATAAAGAAGTATATCAGATTTTTTTATCATTTCAAACCCTATAAGGGAGTATGTTTAAACAAAAGGATAGAGACAATGGAAGAGCAGGTAAGATGTTTCAAACCCTATAAGGGAGTATGTTTAAACTCTTTAGTCGCATTTATATTCTCATATGGTTTAATCTGTTTCAAACCCTATAAGGGAGTATGTTTAAACAGATATTATCGGAGATGATGAGAAATTAAATCAAAGTTTCAAACCCTATAAGGGAGTATGTTTAAACGCCGTCTTTATCCTCTTTACAAGCACGGTGAACTTTGTTTCAAACCCTATAAGGGAGTATGTTTAAACAGATTGGAAAGGGGAATAGCATGAGCAATCCAATACGTTTCAAACCCTATAAGGGAGTATGTTTAAACGCTCTGTTTATACTTATCAAGCTTATCCATATCCTGTTTCAAACTAGGGTGTCGAAAAACCTCAACTTCAACACCAAAAAGTTTTTCCACTTTTCAGAATAAATATAAATCCAACAAATAAAAACATTTAAGTAAAAAAACAGTATAGTAAAGAAGAGAAATATAGAAAAGAGAAAAAAAGTATGCTACAAACATCAAAATTATATCAAGCAAGAAATGATTGGAGAAAAAAAGCAATAGAGAGAGCAGATGAGATAAGAGAGTATAGAAAGACAACAAAACGGCAT
>WGAM01000128.1 GCA_015494795.1 Campylobacterota bacterium | reverse complement strand
ATCTTATAGTGAGTATAAGTCTCTACCTAATATTCAACCGATTGATAATATTGAAGAGTTTAATAAAAAATTAATTAACAGTAAAAAGCCAATAATTAATAGAGGAACTATATATATAGATAAATAGTTCCTATTTAGTTTATATATATTTTTTATCAATTCTATACTTATCAAACTTAGTAAGTCTATTTTTAATAATAAAACTTCTAAGTTTTTTAGTATATTTCTCTTTTAATTCACAATAATTAACAAGATATTGGACTAATTGAAGTGGATTATCAGTCATGTTTCTATGTTTTCTAAAACTTTTATAAGCACCTCTTCCAATTATTACAAAATAGTCATCAATTGCATCACTAAGAGATTTGTATTTTCTAAGATAGACATGTTTTTTACCTCTCTTCTCTTTCGCTCTCATTCGTGGTTCATTTTTATTATATGACCAGACACCAAAAATATTATTTCCCTTTTTAAAGAACCTAGACTCACCCCAAGCTGACTCTATTGCAGCTTGTGCTAAAACTATACTCACAGGGTGAGTTTTCATTCTAATTAAAAGCTCTTTATTATCTGTGGTATTAAACTTTTTATACATCTTGTTAAGAAAAGCTAAATCAGAAGATGAAGGATTAATACTATTTATAATCCTTTTAACTCTATTTCGTAAAACCTTAAACTTCTGCTTACTAATTAAAATGGCAGGAAGTATCATATTGAAAAATTTCTTTTTCTTCTCAGATACCTCTAGTTTATTTAGAGATATAGTATTAACATAATTAATAGGTTTAATATCTCTATTTTTAAAAATAGTAATATCTTCTGGAGAATGAATTCTCTTATTTAGAGGTTTTACAAACTCTGTACAAGACTCCTTTTTAACCCCCTTATGTAGATTTATATCTACTACTTTAGAGTTGCTTTTTGATGTTTTTACATCATAAATATAGTTCTCTAAAGAGTTTTCAAAATTGAAATACTCCTGTTCATTAGAGAATAATGCAACTGTCATGGTAATAAATATTGGTAAATATTTAATCATGTTATACACCTTTTTTTGAAAAAATTTTAGAATTATACCTTGAAAATCTTAAAATAAAATAATTTTAGTTAAATTTGTAATAAATTTTCAATTTATAAAACAAGATGTAGAGATAGTAAGAAATAACTATTTTTCAATACTTTAGAGTGCTTTTTAACTAATTTTTAAAAATATTTATATAATATATGTAAGGTAAATAAAATTAAAAAATAATTTTTTATCTTATTATTTATATAATTAAATTATATTTTTACGAATAGTAATTAGCTTTTATATTTTTTTTGCTATACTTACGAGCATAAATTTAAACGATATAGGAGAGTGTCATGGCACTATTTGATGATGTAAAAGAGGTAGTTGTAGAGCAACTAAATGTTAATCCAGATGAGGTAAAAGAGGAGTCTAAATTTGTAGAAGATTTAGGAGCTGATAGTCTTGATGTAGTTGAACTTGTAATGGCACTTGAAGAGAAATTTGATATTGAAATTCCTGATGAAGCTGCAGAAAAAATTACAAATGTAAGTGATGCTATTAAGTATATTGAAGATATTCAAGCTTAATATATTAGAGAAGAGGGATTTAAATAATCTTCTCTATAGTTAAGATATATATCAATATTTTAGGAGTATTGATATATATCTTATAATCCAACACAGGAGATAGAGTGAAAAGAGTAGTAGTTACTGGTTTAGGAATGATTAATAGTCTAGGAGAAGATAAAGAGACATCATTTTCTGCCATTTTAAATGGAAAATGTGGTATTAAAACAATTAAACTATTTGATATTAGTAAATTTTCTGTAAAAATTGCAGGAGAGATTGTTGGATTTGACCCAAAAGGGGTTATGGATGCAAAAGAGGTTAAGAAGGCTGATAGATTTATTCAATTAGGAATTAAAGCAGCAAAAGAGGCAATGGTTGATGCTAATTTTAATAATGAAATTGATAAAGAGAGATTTGGTGTCTCTTCAGCATCAGGAATTGGTGGATTACCAAATATAGAAAAGAACTCTATTATCTGTGAAACTAGAGGACCTAGAAGAATATCTCCATTTTTTATCCCATCATCTTTAGCAAATATGTTAGGTGGATTTATCTCAATTGAACATGGATTAAAGGGTCCAAATCTATCATCTGTAACAGCATGTGCGGCTGGAACTCATGCAATATCTGAAGCTACAAAAACTATTATGTTAGGTGGAGCTGACCAGATGTTAGTGATTGGAGCAGAATCAGCAATATGTGGTGCTGGTATAGGTGGATTTGCCTCAATGAAAGCACTTAGTACAAATAATGATAATCCTCAAGAGGCTTCAAGACCATTTGATGCAAATCGTGATGGTTTTGTAATGGGAGAGGGAGCTGGTGCATTAGTATTAGAAGAGTATAATAGTGCTAAAGCTAGAGGTGCTAAAATATATGCTGAGATTATTGGATTTGGAGAGAGTGGTGACGCTAATCATATTACAACACCTATTGTAGATGGACCATTAAGAGCTATGAGAGCTGCTCTTAATATGGCAGGAGATGTAAAGATAGACTATATTAATGCTCATGGAACAAGTACACCTGCAAATGATAAAAATGAGACTTCAGCTATAAAAGAGCTATTTGGAGGAAAAGAGAACTGCCCACCTGTTAGCTCTATTAAGGGACAGATTGGACACTGTTTAGGTGCTGCTGGAACTATTGAAGCGATTGTATCTATTATGGCTATGCGTGATAGTAAACTTCCACCAACCATTAACTATATAACTCCTGATGAAAATTGTGATTTAGATTATGTTCCAAATAGAGCAAGAGATGCCGAGCTTAATGTTGTTATGAGTAACTCTTTTGGTTTTGGTGGAACAAATGGAGTTGTAATTTTTAAAAAAGTATAAGGTAAATATATGGCAACATACCTAGAGTTTGAAAAAAAGATTGAGCAGATACAACAAGATATTGATTCTGCTCGTGCAAGAGATGATAAGTTTGCTTTAGAGTCTTTTCAAAAAGATTTAGATAAAGAGATAACAAAAACATTTAAATCTCTAAGTGACTATCAAAAACTTCAATTAGCAAGACACCCTGATAGACCTTACGCACTAGATTATATTCGTCTTATATTAGAAGATGGTTATGAGATACATGGAGATAGAGCATTTCGTGACGACCCTGCAATACTATGCTATATTGGATATATTAATGGTCAAAAGAGTATGATTATAGGTGAGCAGAAGGGGAGAGGGACTAAACATAAATTAAAAAGAAACTTTGGTATGCCAAATCCAGAAGGGTATAGAAAAGCTCTAAGAGCTGTAAGATTAGCAGAGAAATTTAATATCCCTGTTCTGTTTCTTATAGATACCCCCGGTGCATACCCTGGACTTGGAGCAGAAGAGAGAGGACAGAGTGAGGCAATTGCTAGAAATCTTTTTGAGTTCACAAATATTAAAGTCCCAATGGTATCAATTGTAATTGGAGAAGGTGGAAGTGGAGGAGCATTAGCTATTGGTGTATCTGATAAATTAGCTATGATGAGATACTCTGTATTTGCTGTTATCTCGCCAGAAGGTTGTGCTGCTATATTATGGAATGACCCTAAAAAGGTAGAACAGGCAAGTAATGCACTAAAAATTACCCCTGATGACCTACTAGCTCATGGCTTAATAGATGATATTTTAGATGAGCCACTAATTGGAGCTCATAGAGATAAAAAACGCTCTGCAGAGGTTATAAAAGAGTACTTTTTAAAAAATATTAAAGAGTTAAAAAAGCTATCAGTAGAGGAGATGTTAGATAGAAGATATAAACATCTAACATCTGTTGGTGCATTTGCAGAAGATGAGAAGTAGTTTTTAAACTACTTCTGCATAAAATCTATATTTTTACTACTTCCAAGATTAAATTTAATTGGTATCATTTTTACTATCTGATTTTTACTAAACGAATTGATATTAGGTGTAGTTACAACCATCCCATCAGCTCTATCTAATGGTGATACCATACCCGGTTTTTGATTTTTTATAGGCATAAAGGTATCTCCATTCCACTCTCCTAAAATAACACTATATCTTCCACCTCTAAAGCTATAATTTTCTCTAATTTTAGTAGTTATAGTTTTATGATAAAATTCTAAAGTTCCAGATAGTTTTAAGATAATTGGCTTTACAAACATCTCAAAATTGACCATAGATGCTAATGGATTACCGGGGAGATTTACAATAAAAGAGTTATCAATTCTACCAAATGTTGTTGGTTTACCCGGTTTAATATCTACTTTAGAAAATAGTATCTCCATACCAAGCTCTCTAAAGGCATCTATTGTAAAATCTTTATCTCCAACACTAACACCACCAGAAGTCAATATTAAATCAGCATCTAATGCCTCTTTTACAGACTCTTTAAGCTCTTCTAAATTATCGCCTGAACTAGATATATAACTAACATCAGCTCCAAGCTCTTTTGCTCTAGCATAAAACATAGGTGCATTTGAGTTATAGAGTTGATGTTTCTCTATCTTCTCATAGTGAGCCTTTAACTCTTCACCTGTACTAAATATAACAACCTTTGGCTCTCTAAATACCTCTATATGGCTAATACCTTGTGATGCAAGAAGTGCTAGAGTATAACCTGTAACTCTTCTATTTGCTTCTAAAAATATCTCTCCACTCTTAATATCTTCACCTCTCCATCTAATCATTGTATCTTTTTTTATATTTGGAGGTAAAATAATAGTATCTTTAGTTAAAGATTTCGTATCTTCAATAGGTACAATAGCTTCAGACCCTTTTGGAATTGGAGCTCCTGTCATAATCTTTATAGCTTCACCATCTCTTAACTCCCTTTCTGGAGTATCTCCTGCATATATAGTATCCACAACCCTAACAGAGCGATTAGCATCAACTAATTTTACGGCGTATCCATCCATTGCAGAGTTATCAAATCGTGGTAAATCAAACGATGCTCTATACTCTTTTGCTACAATTTTACCTATACTATCTTCTATCGGTACTATATCTCTACTTTTTTGTCCAACTCTTTTATATATAATATCTAATGCCTCATCTATATTTACCATATATTATTAACCTTTTATGAAATTTAAATGATTATATCAAATTAGAGTATAATTCCATTTAAAAAAGGTTTTGAATGTTTAATGAGATGATTTTCTACCACTCTATCTTGGTATATACTCTACTATTAGTGGTTATTATAGGATTTGTAACTCCTCTTTTAAATAGAGATTGTAATAGTATAGTTAAGAGATTAAGAGTATATATATTTATATTTCATGGAGTAGCTACTACAGTAGCATTTAGTGGATTAGTTGCATTTACTTTTGCAAAAATGGCATTTAATTTAAATATACTCCTAATGATAATAGCATATTTAGCTATATCTACTATAGAGAGTATAAAATATCTAAAGTTTAAAAAAGGTTGCCCAAAAGATATAAATATTAAATATAGCCTAACTAATATTTTCATATTAATAGCAGTAATCGGTTGGGTACATGCTCATGCAGTATCTATATAGTGAAGAGTCAGGTAGAGAGAATTTAATCTTAAAAGATAGTGACTATAGATATATAGTTAGAGTTCGTCGTCATAAAAAAAATGATATAATCTCTCTTCGTAATTTAAAAGATAATATACTATATAACTATAAGATAATAGATATAAGAAAAAGAGAGGCACTCTTAACTCTAAAAGAGAGTAGATATTTAGAGATAAAAGCTAAAAAAGAGCTACATATTGGTTGGTGTATTATTGAGCCTAAAAATATTGAAAAGGTACTACCTCTATTAAATGAGATTGGAGTTAACTCTATCTCTTTTATATACTGTAAAAGGTCACAAAAAAGCTTTAGAGTAGATTTAAAAAGATTAGATAAGATTTTATTAAACTCGTCTCAACAGTCAGGAAGAAGTAATCTAATGAGATTAGAGATACTCAATAGTTTAGAAGAGTTTTTAAAACTCTATCCAGATAGTAAAATATTAAACTTCTCAAAAAACTATACCCTATCAAAAGATATAGATAGTATAGTTATCGGTTGTGAAGGTGGATTTACTCAAGACGAGTTATCTCTTTTTAACTCTAAAGATATAGTTGGACTAAATACAGAAATGATTTTAAGAAGTGAGAGTGCAGTTTGTGCTGTAGCTTCTAATATTTTATTATAGTTGATTTTTTAAGTTTAGTCATGATATAGTTATAAAAACTAATATAGGAGAGATAATATGCAAAAGATTATTAAAACTGATAGACAAATTAAAGTTATATCTCCCCTGCTACTTCTAACACTCTAATACCACAATTTTACACTACAATTAGCAGATAATAGTTTCTAATATATCTACTTTTGGATAAAATTAGATAGTAAATTTACATAAATAGTTTTATGTTTATATATAATAAGGGAAATTTATGAATATAGATACGATTAAAATATTTGATACAACTTTAAGAGATGGAGAGCAGAGTCCAGGTGCATCTATGAATACAGAGGAGAAAATCCAAATTGCTATTCAGTTAGAGAAACTTGGAGTTGATATTATAGAGGCAGGTTTTGCAGCAGCGAGTCCCGGTGATTTTGATGCAATTTCAAAAATAGCTAGTAGAGTTAGAGAGTCAAGAGTTTGCTCTTTAGCTAGAGCAATTGATAATGATATAAAATTGGCAGGTGAGGCAATTAAAGAGGCTAAATATAGAAGAATACATACTTTTATTGCAACTAGTCTAATTCACATGAAGTATAAGTTAAAGATGAGTTCAGATGAGGTTATTAGAAGAGCAGTTAGTTCAGTAGAGTATGCTAAGAGTTTTACTGATGATGTTGAGTTTAGTTGTGAAGATGCAGGAAGAAGTGATATTGTTTTTTTAAAAGAGATAAGTGATGCAGTTATAGAGGCAGGGGCAACTACAATTAATCTACCAGATACAGTTGGTTTTAGAATGCCGAGTGAGATTGGAGAGATGATAAATAAGATGCACCAACATATAGGTAGTAGAGCTACTATATCGGTACATAACCATAATGATTTAGGGTTAGCTGTGGCTAACTCATTAGAGGCGATTATTAATGGGGCTAGACAGATTGAGTGTACCATTAATGGATTAGGAGAGAGAGCAGGAAATGCCTCATTAGAGGAGATTGTCATGATATTAAAGACTAGAAGAGATATATTTCCTAATTTTCAAACTAATATTAATACAAAAGAGATATATCCAACTAGCAGACTAATAGCAAATATTACAGGGATTGAGCCTCAACCAAATAAGGCTATTGTAGGAAAAAATGCTTTTGCTCATGAGAGTGGAATACATCAAGATGGAGTATTAAAAAATAAGGAGACCTATGAGATTATCACTCCTGCTGATATAGGTTTAGATATAAATGATACTTTAGTATTGGGGAAACACTCTGGTAGAGCTGCATTTAGAGATAAACTAATAAAATTGGGATTTAATTTAGAAGATAAAGCATTAAATAGCTCATTTGAGAGATTTAAGATATTAGCTGATAAGAAAAAAGATATATATGATGATGATTTAAGAGCTATTGTTACAAATGAGATGACAAAGGCTACTCAAATTTTTGATTTAGTATCACTTCAGATAATGAACTGTAGTAATGGAGTTGCAAGTTCAACTATCACTATTAAGAGAGATAATCATGATATGATAGATGCTAATATTGGAGAGGGGAGTGTTGATGCTATATTTAAAACAATTGATAGAATTTCAGGATATGAAGGGAGACTGATGGACTATAAGGTAACCTCTGTTAGCAAAGGGAAAGATGCATTAGCAAATGTAACTGTAAAGGTTAAGTTTAATGAGAATGAACCGGCAATTATTGGTCATGGATTAAATATTGATACTATATTAGCTAGTGCTAAGGCATATATTAGTGCTTTAAATAGCTATTTAAGCATGGAGGGAATGCTTAAAATAAAAAAAGAGACGGTATAGATATGAGACGAATAGTTATATTTTTAATACTCATAATGGGATTAATTAATGCAGATATAGAGGTTGGTGCAGAGAACTTTAGTGAATATATACCTCTACTTAAATCAAAAAGAGTAGGAGTTGTAGTAAATCAATCATCTTTAGTAAAAGGAGAACATCTGATAGATGTTCTTCTTAGAAAAAAGATAAATATTATTAAGATATTTGCTCCAGAGCATGGATTTAGAGGTAGTGCTGATGCAGGAGAGAGAGTTAAAAATGGAAAAGATAGAGCTACAGGACTACCAATTATATCTCTATATGGACGATATAAAAAGCCAACCCCAAATGATTTAAGAGATATTGATATAATGGTTTTTGATATTCAAGATGTGGGAGTTAGATTCTATACATATCTCTCAACCCTTCACTATATTATGGAGGCAACTGCTAAGGCTCATATTCCACTAATTCTATTAGATAGACCCAATCCAAATGGGGCAAGGATTGATGGAGAGATATTAAATTTTAAATATAAATCTTTTGTGGGAATGCACCCAGTTCCAATACTATATGGTATGACAATAGGTGAGTATGCTATGATGATAAATGGAGAGGGTTGGCTAGATGGAAATCTAAAGGCTGATTTAAAGGTTGTTCCATTAAAAAACTACTCTCATAACTCTTTTTACTATCTACCTGTTAAACCATCACCAAATCTACCAAACGAGCTATCTATATATCTATATCCATCATTGGCTCTTTTTGAGGGGACAGTTTTCTCTGTTGGAAGAGGAACTAATATGCAGTTTCAAGTCTATGGAAATCCTCTATATAAAAAGAGAAATTTTAGTTTTAGACCAGTCTCAATGGAAGGAGCAAAACACCCTAAATTTGAGGGAAAAAGATGTTATGGTGTTGACTTAAGAGATACCTATATAGATTTAAATAGAGGCATAAATTTAAACTATTTAATAGATGCCTATAAAAACTACCCATATAAAAATAGATTTTTTTTAAAAAATAGATTTTTTGATAAGTTAGCTGGTAGTAATAGACTTCGTAAACAGATAGAAGCAGGTATAACTCCTAAAGAGATAAAGAAGAGTTGGGAGAAGGGCTTAAATGAGTTTAGAAAGATAAGAGAGAACTATCTTATATATAAATAGGGATAAGATGTGGATATTAGAAAACTATTTATGGTTTTAATTAGCTCACTATTTATAATATTAATAGTGAGTCTAATATTAGATAGACCAATTAATACAACAGTATTAATTCAAGCAGGACATGCTGGTAGAAGTTTTGGAAATACTGGTTCAGTTAATGGAAGATATAGAGAGGTTGATTGGAATATATTAATAGCAAAGGAGGTAGAGAAAGAGTTAAAGAGACACCATATTGATGTAGTTAGAGTCGGAGCATCTATTCCAATATCAAACTGTAAAATAGCAGTAGCAATACATTTTGATGGCTCTAATAGACCATGCTCTACAGGGGCATCTATAGGATATGATAAAAATCACCCAAAGGCTAGAAGATTAGCTTTAAGATGGAGAAGTATATATCATAACTATTTTCCATTTAAGTGGCACAAAAACAATTATACTAAAAATTTAGCAGACTATTATGGTTTTAGCAGAGTAAATAGTGAGAAGGGGTTTTTAGTATTAGAGTTAGGGGAGATAACTTGTGATAAACAGGTAGAGTGGTTAGAGCCAAGATTAGATTTAATTGCTACAAAGATAGCAGATTTTATTATGGACGAATTAGATAGATAATTTAATTTATAAAATAATGGATTTTATACCTTTAATATGTTATATTAAGATTAATTTTAAAGATAAAGGAATTAGTAATGATAAAAATTATATCAATAGCAGGTACAATTTTATTATATCTAGGAACAACTTCTGTAGCTATGGCTTCAGATGATTTAGATATTAAATTAGTAGTGGATAAACCAAATAACAATCTACTTAAACAGACTAAAATTATAGGTTGTAATGACCATGCTAAAAAGAAAGAGATGAGTTGTTCTAAAGAGCCAGAGGAGATTATCTTAAGCAAACTACCAACAAGTTCTCAACTAGATAATACAGATTTCAATACAGATAAAGATATAGAAAAACTTAAAAAACAGCTTAAAGAGGTTATGGATGAACTTGCTAAACTTAAAAAAGATAGAGAACAAGATAAGAAGATTATAGAAAAACTTAGTCATTTAGTAGAAGTTATAACTAAAGAGAAATCTACTCAAAAGAAGAAATCGACTGTTAAAAAGGGTATAGCAAATATTGTTAAAAAGAATATAAAAAAGAGAAGAACAAAATATATTCCTAGAAAAATTAAAATATTAGAAAAATATGATGACCATGTAGTAATTGAAGTACAATCAGGAGAGAGTCTATCAAGTTATGCAGAGGCATTTTATAATAATAGAAATCTATATTATAGAATATATAAAGCAAATAGAGATAAAATTAATAAAAATTTAGATGTAATAATAGGAGAACATCTAACAATTCCATTAGATAAACCTTTAGAAAAGAATGTGGAGCAATAATGAAATATTTCACCTCATATAGATGAGGTGTTTTTTTAAATATGAGCCATTCTTGAACTTATACCATTCTCCTCTTCATACTCTCTAATAATATCTTGAACCATACTACCCTCAATAACCTCTACATCAAGTAAAACTTGAGCCATCTTCTCAATAGCTCCACTATACTCTTTTAGAGTATTTTTTACAAATGTATATCTCTCATTAAGAGTATTTTTAATATGTGCATCTATCTCTTCAGCCATCTTTTCACTATAATCATTAGAGACCATTCCACCACCCAAAAATGAGCTTTGCGTTCTTGATAAAACCATAAGCCCTGCAACATCACTCATTCCATATACAGAAATCATATCTTTTAGTATTGATGTTGCTCTATCTAGGTCATTTCCTGCACCTGTTGAAATTTCACCTAAAAATACCTCTTCAGCGGCTCGTCCACCAAGGAGTACATCAATTTCAGCCAATAGTTCATGTTTCTGTTTTAAAAATCTATCCTCATCATCTGGAAGATGTAGAGTATATCCTAATGCACCTAAACCTCTTGGAATAATAGATACTTTAGTAACTCTTGTAGCCCCTTTTGTAAGCTCTGCCATAAGTGCATGTCCACTCTCATGATATGATACAATTTTTTTCTCTACATCAGATACTTTTCTATTTTTCTTCTCTAATCCAACAAATGCTCTCTCAATAGCCTCTAATAAATCGGTCTGCTCTATACTCTTTTTATTAGCTCTTCCTGCAAGTAGTGCTGACTCATTTATAATATTTGCTAAATCTGCTCCTGCAAGTCCTGCTGTCTGTTTTGCAACAACCTCTAAATCAACAGACTTATCTAATTTAACATCTTTTGAGTGTACCTTTAATATTGCAAGTCGTCCTGCATAGTCTGGCTTATCAACTAAAACTTGTCTATCAAATCGCCCTGCTCTAAGTAATGCAGCATCAAGGGTCTCTGGTCTATTAGTTGCTGCTAAAACAATAACAGGTGTATCTGTTCCAAAACCGTCCATCTCTGCTAAGAGTTGATTTAGAGTCTGCTCTCTCTCATCATTTCCACCCATCTGTCCACCACTAGCACGAGATTTACCAATAGCATCAATCTCATCAATAAATACAATAGATGGAGCATTTCTTTTTGCTTGTTCAAATAGGTCTCTTACACGACTAGCACCAACTCCAACAAACATCTCAATAAATCCAGAACCACTTACAGAGAAAAATGGGACTTCTGCCTCTCCTGCTACAGCTTTTGCTAATAGTGTTTTACCAGTACCCGGAGGTCCTACTAAAAGTAGCCCTTTTGGTATTTTGGCACCAAGTTCAATATATCTCTCTGGATATTTAAGAAAATCAACTATTTCAACAACCTCATCTTTTGCCTCTTGTACACCTTGAACATCATCAAATTTTACATTTGGTCTCTCTGAATTTATAAGTTTATCTGATTTTCCAGCACCAAGTATTCCACCCATTCCCTTGCTCATCTTTTTAGCAATAAATAGCCAAATTGCAAAAAAGATAAATATTGGCAGAAGCATACTAACAAGTTGAGATATTATCCCCTCTCCAATTCTACCCTCATAGGTGATATTATTATCCTCTAACATAGGAATAAGTTTATCATCAAATGCAGGTACATTTCCTGCTATATATCTAACTGTTCCACTCTTATCTATAGCCTCAATAGTACTATTTGTAATTTTAACAGAGCTAACTCTATTCTCTTTAATATATTTTTTAATATCAGAGTATTTAACATGCTCTGTCTTTCTTATTTTAGGATTTCCAATAAAACTACTAAAATCACTATCTCCTTCAGATATAAACGATTTAAAAATGATAATAACAACTATTGAAAATATTGCAAATGCTAATAGTGGATTGTCATTAAAAAAGTTATTATTGTTATTGTTATTATTATTATCTCTATTACTATTTTGATTACTCATTACTCTTTTTTATATTCCTTATACTTTTTTATATATGAGTGTTACCCACTCATCTTTTACTATTCTATCTATTAACTCTAAGTCACTATATACTTTAGCTACATCTTGCTCTTTGTTATCTAAAATACCTGAAAGTATTAATATACCATCTCTTTTTAGAACTCTTTTTAAATCTCTATCTATCATCTTAAGAACATCAGCAATAATATTAGCAATAATAGCATTATACTCACCTTTTGCCATATTAGCTGACCCCTCCCATAACTCTTCATACTCTACACCATTTAACTCAAAATTTTTAGCACAACTATCAATAGATATAGGGTCAGTATCACAAAGTTCAACCTTAGCACCCAATTTTTTAGATGCTAATCCTAAAATTCCAGAGCCACAACCAACATCTAATACTCTATCACCACTCTTAACATATTTAGATATAGCCTCTAAACATGAGAAAGTTGTAGCGTGATGTCCTGAGCCAAATGCTAATGCAGGGTCTATTTTAATATTTATTTTACCCTCTTTTTTTTCATGCCAACTAGGATAGATATAGAACTCTCCAACCTCAATCGGCTCTATGGAGTTTTGATATTTTAGTATCCAATCCTCATTACTCTTTTTCTCTATTTTATAATTAACTTTTATCGGTTTTCCTAATGAGTTAATAAGGGACTCAACTGCATCTTTTATATAATTAACACTATTTTCACTTCTAACAATAATCTTACCTTTTCCTATCTCAACCCCATCACCTGCAATATTGGCAATAAAATCAGCAAGAAATTCTACAAAGTTATCTTTTAGTGTAAGTGTCAACTCATAATATTTATCTCTCATTATATCTCCTTAGCTAATTTAAAGGCCTCTTCTAAATCTAAAGTACCCTCATAAAAGGCTTTTCCTATAATAGTACCATCAATTTTAGCATCAATTAATCTCTTAATATCTTCTATATCTCTAAGTCCACCACTAGCAATAGTCTCGACTCCTGAAGCCTCTTTTATCTCTAATGTAAAATCAACATTAACTCCACTAAGCATTCCATCTCTACTTACATCTGTACAGATTATAGCTTCAACTCCTGCATTAGCAAACTCTTTAGCTAAAGTGGTAGCTCTCATACTACTAACTTCACCCCAACCCTCAACTGCTACCATTCCATCAATCGCATCAATACCTACAACAATAGGATACTTTTTTGCCATATCTTTTACAAATTCTGGATTTCTGAGAGCAACTGAACCTAATATTACTCTATCAATTCCAAGCTTAAGATACATCTTAATTGTCTCTTCATCTCTAATTCCACCACCTAATTCTAACTTTAAGTTACAATTCTTTCTAATTTTTTTAATCTGTTCTAAATTTTTAGGCTCTCCTGCAAATGCTCCATTTAAATCAACTAAATGTAACCACTCACTTCCTAACTCTTCAAATCGTTTAGCAACTTGCCACGGCTCATCACTGTATATTTTAGCACTATCCATTAAGCCTTTACTAAGTCTTACTGCTTTTCCATCTTTTAAATCTATTGCTGGTAGTATTGTCATTTATATATTCCTTTAAATAAGTATTTGATAAGAGGATAGATATTATAACTCTATAAAGTTTTCTATAATTTTTAATCCATTCTTATGGCTCTTTTCAGGGTGTGGTTGAATACCATATATATTATCTCTATTAACAGCACTTACAAACTCATATCCATAATAGCTTTTTCCAATAACATATCTATTATCACACTGAACATGATATGAGTGGACAAAATAGAGATAGAACTCATCTCTTAACCCATTAAATAGTGGAGTATTCTTTTTTTTAAATATCTCATTCCAGCCCATATGTGGAACTTTTAGTTTGTGGTCAAATTTTTCTCTATTAAATGGAACAACCTCTCCATCTATTAAACCTAAGCCTTTATGTTCCCCAAACTCTTTTGAGCTATTAAATAGTAACTGCATTCCGAGACAAATTCCTAAAAGAGGTCTATTAGTAGATACAAAATCTATAATAGCACTATCCATTTCACTCTCTTTTAAATGTTGCATAGCATCACCAAATGCTCCTACACCCGGTAAGATTAGCTTATCATACTCTTTAAGTTTTAAAGGGTTACTCTCTACTCTAATAGAAGCTCCAATTTTATTAAAGGCATTTATAACTGATGCTAAATTTCCCATATTGTAATCTACAATTCCTATCATAATAACTCCGTATAATTTAATGAGATTATATCAAAATAAGTTAAACCATTAAGTAAAAATTATAGATAGTCTCTGTAAAATGGGTATTTAACTTTCTAAGGATTTTATATGCTTGACTATTTTACACATAGATTTAACCCTAATAATATTACTTTAGTAATGACAATATTAGTTAAAAATGAGTCTGATATTATAGAGGCTAATATTAGAACTCACTCAAATTTAGGTGTAGATGCTTTTATGATTATGGATAATAACTCAACTGATGGAACAAGAGAGATTTTATCTAAATTATCAAAAGAGTTTGATATTACTATTATTGATGAGAAGGGATATTATCAACAGAAAAAATTTATGACAAAACTTGCTTTCTTAGTTAAAAAAAAGTATAAACCTGATTGGATTATAAATAGTGATGCAGATGAGTTTTGGATACCAATAGATAATAGAAATCTAAAAGAGCATTTAAAATTTAAGGGTGGAGTAGTCAGGGTTGATAGATTTAATATATTGCCGTTAGTTGAGTCGATAGATAGAGATAATATATTTTTTAACTCAATATATGAGGTTACTAATCAGATAAGTTATAGATTTTTAAATAGAGAAGATATATCTATACTTCTTGGTCAAGCTAGTAGAAAAGTAATAACTAATCCTCATGGATTAATAAAGATAAATTCAGGTAACCATAGTGCTGAGCATATTGCTTTTTGGAATAAAAAAACTATTAAAGGTATTAGAAACTATCACTACCCTATTAGAAGTTACAAGCAGTTTGAAAAGAGAGTAATTACAAGAAAAGAGCTTTTAGAGAATTTTCCAAATGTTAAAATGGGAGACCACTATAGAGATTTAGTTAAAAAGTATAATAGAGGAGATTTAAGAGAGGAGTATATGAGATATATATTTAATAAAAGTGAGATAGATTTTTTAAAAAAAATAGGAGTAGTATCTAAAAATAGTATTCCATCAGAGGTTATTATAAGATAATGAATACATTAATATATGGAATGCACTGGAAGAGTCAAACTAAGGCTATAAGAGAACTAGAAGCAGATGGAGTTATAGATATTAAAGTATGGATAGGTAAAAATAGAGATAATAGTATAAATATTGGAAAACTTAGACGAGTTAGAGTTGAAAAAGAGCCATATAGTGGGATTAATAGTGATATTTATGATGAGGTTTACCAAGAGGCATTTACAACTTTTTTAGATATGTTTGCAAGAAACCCATCTCAATATGCTATTACTCATCAAGAGGCAATTAATCTATATAACTACTTTTTTGACTATTTTTCTAAACTTCTATATGATAATAGGATAAAGTTAATGATTTTCTATATGTTTCCACACTTTGGAAGTGATTATCTATTAACTGTTATAGCTAAAAAATTAAATATAAAGATGATACTAATGTATCAATCTCTTATTCCAAATAGATTTCAATTTGTGACTGATTTAGATGATTATGGAAATTTTAAAACATCTCTACCTACATTTAAATATCCCTATCAAAAGGTGGAGTTTGGAGCTAATAGAGTTCAATTCTATATGAAAAATATTAAACTCAAATATAGAAGTTGTAACTATACCCTTTTACAGAAGCTTAGAAGATATATATTTAGAAGTGTTGGAAGAATGACATTTCTTGGATTGATAAAAAGTCACATTGATTGTCTAAAGTTTAAATATTACTATAATAAGATAAAATATGACTCTATCGATACTACAAAAAAATATGTCTATTTTCCTCTTCAGATGCAACCAGAGATGACAACATCTACTCTTGGTGGAGTATATAGTGACCAGATTTTAGCTATTGAGAAGATTTCAAATATTATCCCTAAGGATTGGATTATATATGTAAAAGAGAATCCAAAACAGTTAGAGGGGTATAGAGGAGAGTATTTTTTTAAAAGATTATTACTTATTAAAAATGTTAAATATCTATCAAAAGAGGTAAATAGTTTTGATTTAATTGATGGGTGCGAATTTATTGCCACAATTACAGGTACAGTTGGTTGGGAGGGATTACTTGCTAATAAGGTTACAGTTGTATTTGGAAAAGCTTGGTATCAAAATTTTAGTGGAATTATAAAATATCATAAAGATTTAACTCTAAAAGAGATATTAGATACAAAAATAGATAAATCAAAAGTGGAAAGAGATTATAATAACTATATATCTCATACAGCTAATGGAATAGTTGATAGGGGATATATTGCAAACTTTAAAGGGTATAGTGATGAAGATAATACAAAATATCTAAAGGAGTCTCTTACAAAAATCATTAAATTCTAAAATTATCTAAAAGTCTCTAAGTGGGCTTTAGCAGATTTCTCCCAACTAAATAGTTTAGATTGAGCTAATCCTTTTTTAGATAAATCCTCTCTCAACTCTTGACTATTTAAAACTAACTCTATCTTATCTTTAATATCCTCTATACTATTTGGATTAATATATACTACAGCATCACCCCCAACTTCAGGGAGAGAGGAGCTATCTGAAGATATTACAGGAGTTCCACAAGCCATAGCCTCAACAATAGGCAATCCAAAACCCTCATAGAAAGATGGATATACAAAACATGAGGCAAGATTATATACTTTTGCTAAATCTTCCGTTGAGATAAATCCTAAATAGTCTATATTTTTACTATTTTTCTCTATTAATTGCATAATCTCTCTATTCTCCCACCCTCTAAAACCAACCAATATTAATTTATACTCATCTCTTAATCTCTTATCTAATAAGTTATAGGCCTTAAGTAGCCCTAATAGATTTTTTCTAGGCTCTATACTTCCAACAGATAGAATAAACTTTTTAGGTAGTTTTAAATCTATATCTCTAAATACTCTAAATATATTATGGTCAACTCCATGATAGATAACTCTTATATTCTCCTCTCTAAAATTTAATCTATCTAATATCTCTCCTTTTGTATAATGAGAGCCTGTAATAATCAAATTACTTCTATATATATTTTTAAAAAAGTTATTATCAAAATATCTTAATGTCTCTTTAGGGTGATACTTCCTATGTAGTAGAAATGAGAAATCATGAACAGTTGTTACTATCTTCTTAGCTTTAACCCCTCTATGTGGAATAAAATTTGGTTGCCAATATATATCATAATTTTTTGCAAATAGTCTGCTAGATATAAAGAGTGCCTCTCTTACCATACTCTTAATAAGAGGAAATCTATTTATGGTGGCCTTAAGACTCTTTATATTTTGGTTTGTTGTTGGTTTAATTAACTCTTTTGAGTAGTATCCATAGAAGTAATCTATATCAAAACCACTCTCTATCTTAGATATTTCATTAGAGACCTCATATAGATATTTTCCAATTCCTGTTAGTGGAGAGAGTAGAGGAATAGCATCTATTAATAGTTTAGGCTTCAAACATATCCTTTAGAGTCTCTTTAAAATCTCTCTGTTGAATTTCCCCTATAAGAGAGAATAACTTTTTAGGTGAACCCTTTAGAGTTTTTATCTCATCTTTCCTAATAAACTTTGGATTAACTCTTATATCTATCTTATATCCTGCAATATCAGATACTATATCTATAATATCTAAAAGTTTAATATCTCTACCCGAACAGATATTTACAACTTCTGAATTAAGACTACTCTCTAAAAGCCTTTTATAGACTTCAGATACAAAATATATATCATTAAACTCACGACTAACATTAAGATTGCCTAGCTCTATACTACTCTTTCTCTCTTTAAAGTGATAAATAATCTTTGGTATTAGAAAATTTAAACTCTGCCCTACTCCTGTATAGTTAAATGGTCTTGTAATAATAATATTTAATCTATTAAAGTAGTTAGATGCAAGAGTCTCCATAGCATATTTACTCGCTCCATAATGGTTAGTAGGTTTGGGACAGAGTGACTCATCAAGTATCTCTTTGCCTAAGTTTCCATATACAGTAGCACTACTAACTAATATTATCTTTTTAGGTTTAATATTAAGCTCAATTAACGACTCTAATAGATTAATAGCTCCAACACTATTTACTCTATAAAAGGAATCAATATCTCCATGAGCAGGAGAGGCAACTCCTGCTAGGAGAATAATATATTCTGCTCTTATCTCTTTTAATACTCTCTTAATATCATCTTTTTTTGTAATATCACAACTTTTTCTAGTTGTTCCATATATACTATATCCACTATCTTTAAGATATTCTGATAGATATTTACCTGTAAAGCTATCTCTACCTATAAGAAGAACTCTATTAGAAACTAAATCCAATTTGGTTCCTTTTTAAATCGGCATCTACCATCATACTACATAACTCCTCTAATGTAGTTTTAGCCTCCCAACCAAGCTCATCTTTAGCTTTTTGTGGGTCTCCTATAAGTAAATCAACTTCAGTTGGTCTATAGAATTTTGGATTAACTTTCAGTAATATTTTACCTGTCGCTCTATCTACTCCAACCTCATCTTCATCTTTGCCTCTAAACTCTATATCTATATCAACAGCCTTAAATGACATCTTAACAAAATCTCTAACTGTTGTAGTTCTATTTGTTGCTAATATATAACTCTTTGGAGTATCTGCTTGAAGCATTAGATACATACCCTCTACATAATCTTTAGCATATCCCCAATCTCTCTTTGCGTCCATATTTCCAAGCTCAATATGGTCTAACTTTCCAAGTTTTATCTTAGCTACGCTATCTGTTATCTTTCTTGTAACAAACTCTCTACCCCTTAATGGACTCTCATGATTAAATAAAATTCCACTACACCCAAATATATTATATGCCTCTAGATAGTTAATAACCATCCAGTGAGCATATAGTTTTGCAACTCCATAAGGGCTTCTAGGATAGAATGGAGTCTTTTCACTCTGTGGTATCTCTTGGACTAATCCAAACATCTCAGATGTACTTGCTTGATAGAATTTTATCTTTGGATTTACTATTCGTATAGCTTCTAGTAGATGAACAGCTCCTAATCCTGTAATATTAGCAGTAGCTATCGGTTGAGCAAATGATACTCCTACAAAACTCTGTGCAGCAAGATTATATATCTCATCTGGATTAATATCTGATACCATTCTAATTGTATTTGATTGGTCTATTAAATCATACTCAACTAGATATAGATTAGGATGATTTTTAATTCCTAACTCCTCTATTCTCCAAAAATTAACAGATGCACTTCTTCTATATGTACCATATACCCTATAACCTTTATCTAAAAGTAACTCTGCTAAATATGCTCCATCTTGTCCTGTAATACCTGTAACTATTGCTCTTTTCAAATCTTACCTCTATATATATTTTATAGGAAATTATATCTTAACTACACTTTAGACAAAAAAATAGGAATTTATTGTTATCTAAGATAACTAGAGATAATGGTAAATTCAAAAAATCCTACTATTCAAAAGCTATTTAGTAAAATAAAATTTTAATATGTATCTATGTTTTAGGTTTATATTTTATCATTCATAAATAATTCATCCATTTTTAATTGATTTTTTAAGTTATTGCATACTTTGTATAATACAATATTAAAAGGAATTTCTTTCATAGCAATATGTAATGTTTGTTGTTCTATTTTTGAGAATTTTTCATAATCTGATTCTCTCAAAGGATAAATTATACCACACTCTTTAACTTTATACTTATTCAAATAAGCTGCAATATATGTAACAATTTGAAATCTATCTTCACGCTTTACACCGTTTGTAAAATCGAAATTTTTATATTTAACGTCATAAATACCAATTTCGTTGTTTCCATAATCAATAATTATATCTGGATAGATACTATTCTTATAAATACCATTGGGAATACTAAATTCTTTTTTATTCTTGGGAAATAGAAAATAGCTCTTTTTTAATATTTTTCTAATATGATGTTCAAATAACAACGAAATATCAAAAAGAAATGCTGAAAAATCTGATTTAGATTCCCCCATATTTGCAAATTCATCTTTTAGTATTTTTAATGATAAATCAAATACTTGATTATATTGTTTAAAATAAGGATTTGAGACTTTTTTCTTTTGAATTGACCTTAAATTCAAATTTTGAGTATTTATTGAATTAAAAGCATTTTTTATATTGTAAATATCTGCAACAATAGGTTGATATTTGGATTTAAAAACCTTTGTCATAGCCATATTAATGACAGAATTAAGTTCATTTTTATAACTATGTTCTTTAAAACTACAAACAGTTTTACCGTCAAAATATGATTTTTTTAAATAAGAATTAATATCTATTTTACCCTTAATTGATGTTAAGTTATCTTTCTTTTTTTGATATGTTTTATAAATCCCAAGTGCAAAAGCTTTTTTTAATTGAAGTTTCCAATAATAAGTTAAAATCCATTCGCCAAGTCCCAAATTTTCATTTATTGAACCTAAATTTTCAAGTTCTAAAAAGCCACTTGTATTGGCTATCATATATTGTAAAAATTCATTCCCAAATCGACAATTAATGTTAAAATTATGTGATTTATAAATAATTGAACCAACAATATTTCCAGTAAATATTTTCAAATTGTCAAAATTATCTCCCTTTATGTCAAATATCTTTTGTTCTATATTTGCTTCATACTCTTCATCAAAAGTTATTTGAATTAAATTTAATTCTGATAGCTTTTTATTAGCTATTTCTTTATGTAATTCTTTTAAATAATTTGCAATTCCTTCTTTTCTAAATTTTGCTTTATTTCTTTTTTTATTATGAAAAATATCATCTCCCCAAGATGGTTTGATATAATCAGCGAGATTAATACCTTGATAATTATTATCCTTTATATGATTTAGAAAGAATTCTTTTGCGTTCATAATGAATTAGAGATTCCAAATTTTTCTTTAAATTGATTTAATTTTTCCTGTGTTTTTTGTTCATCTCCTAAACCACGCAAATATTCTTCTAACAGAGGTTTTATAAAATCACTCCAAAGGAATGATTTTACTTCGGTTAGAGAATTAAATCTATTCTGAATAGGTAAGACTTCTAATGCATAAGAATGTCCAATCCTATAATCTTTGCCTAATAATTCTTCATTTTCAATCTTTTTATTTAAGTTTTCAAATGCACTTGCTAAATTATCTTTCCAATTTGCATTAAGTTTATTTCTTACAATATTAAAGTTTGGTTCAACTTCTTCCCATATAAAACGCCTTCTCAATGCAAAATCAAAACTATCAACAGAACGGTCAATGTTATTCATTGTGCCAATAATAAATACATTTTGTGGTATAAAAAACCAATCTTCTGAATTCTCCCAAAAGAAAATACTTTCATCAGTTTCTTTTTTATTTAAATGTGAATATTGAGTTTTAATTTTTCCATTATAGCCACGATATTCAAGACTATACATTAATTCACCGAAAACACGCGACAATTCAGCTCTATTTATTTCATCAATTATAAAGAATGCAGGCTCAATAACTTCTTCAATAGTTATACCTTCGGCTAAATCTTTATCATTTATCTCTAATATCTCTTTTTGTTCATCATTTAATTCTGATATTTTAATTAAACTGAATTTGTATCCTTTATTTTTAAACTCTTCATTATTAATAAAATCCTTGTTTTTATACAGCTCAATTTCTTTTTTCCCTACATTTTTGCAAAACTCTTTAAATGTACCATTAAATAATTTTAGTGAGTTACTAGAACTTGGTCTAATTCCTTCTATGAAATCTTCATAAGAATAAGAGGGGTGAAATTGAACTATTTTTATTTTATAATTACTACCAATATCCTTTCCAATTTTAATACGATGTTGATCAATAAATTGCTCTGCAATATTTTTAGCTTTATAGGTTTTACCTGTTCCTGGGGCACCGTAATATACAATTGCCTTTTTTAGATTTAGATTACTATCTAACATATCATATATAGCCCAAAAGAATATTTGTTTTTTTATGGTATCATCAGATTCAACAGAATTCATTAATTTTTCATGTTTTTCTAAATGACTACCTTCTATATTTACACCTAGTTTTGATTTTATAATTTCAATTCTTTGATTTAGTCTATTCGGTGCATCAGGGGATGCCAATTTTTCTGGAAATAGCGCTCTTAAAAATCTGTATATAACTGAATTAGCGTTATCAACAACTAAGTTGCGAATGAGATTTTCTGCTTCATAAATGTCATTTTCTTTTAATATATTAACAAGCAATTCTGGCTTATTATTTAAATTTGATATAATTTCATCTCTTCTTTCGTGAGTTAGTAATTGTTGTCTAATTCTTGATAGTCCATTACTACTTTCAAATAAATAGCGTTGACAATAATCCTTAATGCTTGTTAATTCAGAATTTGATTTGTTGTCAATTATGTTTTCAAGATTTTCCTTTATCTTTATAGTGTTTTTATTAGAAAAATTAGTCGTAGAAACTTCTTGTTTTATATCTTGTGATATCTTAATCCACTTTTTTGCTTCTTTATACCAATCCCAATTCTCAACTCCATAGTACTTATCAAAATAATCAAAATATTTTTGTAATTTACTCATATTTATTCCCCGTATATTGATACTCCACCCCATGAATGAGGTGAATTCTTCATTTAAAGTCAGATATACCCTACCTTGACTGATATAGATTTGTTTTCAGTTTGATTTTCAACGATACTAACTTAAGTCGCTTATTAGTCTATCCGAAGATTTTAACATGTACACAAACTTTATATTTTATATAGTAACATTTTAATATTTTGATGTAGTTTAAAATGTTCACCTAATTATAAAAATTAATTATCCTAATAATTTATCTTTTTACCTAACCATTGAGGGTGGATATATTTACTATACTCATATAGTATAGTTGTAAATTGACTCTTAAATCTCCACTCATAAAAGCCTAATTTATCATCTTCTCTCTTAAATCTCTTATTTATAGAGTAGAAGTATCCTCCAACTTTTAGAGTTCTATCAATATGCTCTAAGTAGTATTTAGCATAACTCTTTGACATCTCTCCTAGAGAGTATGTATCTATTACTAAATCTATACTACTATCTGGAATATATCTACTAACCCAAGGTGGAATAAGTATAAAATCATACTCATCTATTAACTCATTAAAACTATCTAATCTATCTATAATATCACTAAGATAGGCAACTTTTTTATCTGGAAAATTATAGGCAATAAAGTATGAGGCATATACTAGAGTCTCTGGTAAATCTAAAATAATATGACAACTATTATTAATATAACTCTTTAAAACTCTAGCTAATCCTCCATAACCTGCACCAATCTCCCATATAGTAACTCTACTATTAAAATTAGTATTAGTTATTATATTATCTAATATAATAGAGTGAAATAGTAGTCTAATACTTAATCTAACTCCTCTATAGTGAACTGCAAGATTATTCCCTGCATAACTCTCTGATAGGCTAAATAGTATCTCTTTTTTTACTACTTTTGCATATCTATGGTACTCTAAAACTAAATCTATAGCTTTTAGATATGAGATATAGTATCCAAAACCTCTATTTACCACTAAAAATTGGTCTTTTACAATATTTGCTGGTAGCTCTTTAATACCTCTAAAGTTTACTAAATAGTCTCTATTTATCTTTCCATTTTCATTAAATAGCTCATCTCTAAATCTTCTACTCATCTCTTCCCACCAAGATGCTCTATCAAATCTATCGGGGTCTTGGCTATCTGCTAAAAAGTAAGATTTTTCAATGGTTAGAAATATAGTATCATCTATTTTTTTACTCTTCTCTAACTCTACTAATGGAGGTTTAGGGTGTGGAGTATTATCATCTCCAATATATATCTTTTTTAAATCTATATTATCAAATCCATCTAACAATATACTCTTTTTAAAAAAAGTCTCATTAGATATTAATGCTATAAACTCTTTAAGTGCAAATCCAACTCTTCCAATAAAAGTATAAAATTTAATAGGCTCTAAAGGGCATATTGAGGGGTCATAACTGCTTAATAGAAATTGTGATTTTGATTGGTAGATTATCTTTTGATATAAATTTTTAAACTCTTTATGTAAAAATAGTGGTCGCTTAATTAACCACTTTAGTGTATATATTAAATTTTTCATTATTTAATTGCTAAAATCCCCTCAAAAGGACCAAACTTTGCTATGCTCATAATATCAATAAATCCTGCTCTCTTTAGCATATCTATATTACCTTGAGTTGAGAATGGCTCTAATACACCCTTTAGACTTCTTGATTTTTGAATAATCTCATTAGGGGTATAACCCTGCTCCAACTTATACTCATTATAGACTCCTGTCATAATATCTTGAAATCTAGCATCTGGAGCTCTAACTTTTTCAAAATATAGAAAAGCACCACCCCAATTTAGAGTTTTATATATTTTATCTATAAGAAGTTGTCTATGGCTTGGACGGATAAATTGAACTACATAGTATGAGGTGATAAAATCAGATGGCTCAAAATGAAACTCCAATATATCATCAGAGATAAATTTTAAATTATCTAATTTATACTTATCTTTAGCACTCCTTATCATATCCTCTTCTATATCTATGCCGATAAATTTTGCACCTCTATCTTGAAATCTATCTGCCAACTTATATGATAATATACCTGTTGATGTTCCAATCTCATATACTATAGAGTCATCTTTTACAAAATAGTCACTTATCTTTAAGATAATATCATGACCCTCATGGTAGAGAGGAACAGATTTAGCCACATGCTCCTCAAAATCCTCTACCATTTTACCTGAAAATTTCCAACCTGCATTTTTTGTAACTATATTATCACCAACTAAATTTTCACTCATAATTAGCCTCTGTTAAAATATTTTTCTCTATTAAAAAATATAAGAGTTAATAGGATATATACAAATAGATATTGGATTTTAAAGCCTACACCTACACATTTTCTATCTCCCCCTGGTGAAGAGATAATGGAGTTATTATTATCTATATCTATTTTAGATAGGTTTGTATCTACATTAGATAATAGTTTAATATATCCAACTTTACCACTACCCTTAACTTCAAAAGAGTCAATTTTTAAAAGATGATTATTAGGCTCAAAATCTCTTATATCTTCATCTAAATCTCTAGTAATAGCTTGAGGTAATCCAAGAGAGTTTGCTGGATAGTTCTCTACCCATACAGAACCAATAGCTCTATCATCGCCTAATGCGTGATGAATTGTTTTATTATTCTCTATTAATCCTAAATTTTTCTCTCCCAAAGTATAAATTAAATCTTTTTTTCCATTAGCTGTAGTTGTATGAACTCTAAACTCAAAAATATCTATATCTCTAATAATTCCTCTTCTCTCTAGTATCTCAGGAGTTCCAAAATCTTTCAATCTCCACTGTAATATTTTAAAATTTTCACTATTAATATCTAATCTATATGATTTATTAACCTCTACATAGTCATTTTTATATATTTTCTCTTCTGGAGTATATAGAGTAATATCATCAACTCTTATACCATCTCCACCATTAATAATAATTCCATTTATAGATATAATTTTATTATTTGGCTCTGCATCTTGTAAATCAGAGTTTAAATCTCTTGTAATAGTTCTCCATCTACCATCAATTGTAGCTTTACCTAAACCGTGATGAATTCCGTTTGAAAAACCATGTTTTAATCCACGACTAGGAGTACTAACATAAAAGATATATCTAAGTCCCTCTGTAGTTTGAGTTAAAATATATATTGTATATGGGACAGTTGCTCTCATTTTCCAAGAGATAGTTGTCTCATTTTTAATATTTAAAGCTTTACTTCCATTAGTTGCACCAAGTTTATATGAGCCACCCCCTTTAAACTCAATAACTCTACTCTTAATTTCACTATCATATATATTTACTATATCATCTGAATTGCCCTCAACTACTCTCCATCTAGTAGTTGAGTTATCCTCTGCATTTTCTATAATAGTTTTACTATTTAAGTTGGATAGTAAAACTATTAATAGTACCATAAATTTAAAATGCTTCAATATCATCTATAAGCCCTGTTCCTCTAATTCTAAAACTATCAATTGCAATAAGTTCATTATTAGGCTCAGCAGTTTTAATATCTGCATTTAAATCTCTTGTAAATGTATGCCATGAGTTATCAATAATATCTGAACCTAATCCTATACGGATATATGAACCCTTTAGACCTCTATTATTATCTATTGGTGTATATGTTAAATATCTTCTTCCATTTTTTGTCTGAACAGATATATATATTGTAAAGTTCTCTCCATATCTCATACTCCACTTTAGACTTTTATTAATGTGGTTATTCCACGGAGTTGAACCTAACATATAGCCATCTCCTTTTCCAATACCATGAAGAGATATAACTCTACTACTTCTATTTTCATCAAATATATTTGTTATAGTAGCACTATTTGACTCATTAGAAAAAATAGTCCAACCATCTATTTTACCATCTTCTGCATCCTCATATAGAGTAGTCTTATAGGTTAGCATAGTTTTTATATCATCAATTTTTCCACTTCCTCTAACTAAGAGTGCATTAATGGCTAAAATATCGCTATCTGGCTCAAATTTATGTAAATCATCTTGAAGATTCCTATTAATAGTTCTCCAAGTCCCATCAGTTGTATTAGCTCCAACTCCAAATCTAATATAACTATTTATAACTCCTCTATCATTATCTCTTGGCTCATAAGTTAAATATCTAACACCATTAGTTGTATCAACTGCTATATAGATAGTATAATATTCGCTAAAATTGATAGTAAAACTAATCGCTTTATGGTTCATATTATTCCATTTACCATCACCTCTTCTTGCTCCAATCTCATACCCATTTTCAAAACCATTACCACTAAATGCAATAACAGTCCCTTTTTTATTATCTATAATATTATAGATAGTAGCTCCTTCTGGACTATTGTCATAAATATGCCATTTTGATATACCGTTTTCTCCATTCTCATAAACAGTATCCTCTTTAGGGTCACTTATAGTAGGTCTTGATAACATTTTTATATCATCAATTAGCCCACTTCCTCTAACCTCAAATGAGCTTATAGATATAAACTCATTATCTCTCTCAAAATCCTTTAAATCTTGATTTAAATCTCTTGTAACAGTCTGCCAAAAATCATTAACAGCTCCAAAATCTCTTCGCTGCTCCCAACCATTTTGACCAATTAGTGAACGGCCACCCATCTCGTGCCATATTGTGTAACCATTATTTCTTACTCCCCCACTTGGTCTATAGTTATTACTATTTGTATATAGTAGCTCTCTCGTTCCCTTTTTTGTCTGAACTATTAAAGATACAGAGTAGGTCTCATAAAATCTACTTTTCCACTGAATAATACTATCAGTAGAGTTACTAAAATTTAATTTATAGCCATTATCTAATCTTGAACCATTTAATTTTATAACTTTTCCTTGAATATGCTCCCCTTGTGGGTCATCAATAGAGCTAATAGTAGCACCATTAGGAGTATTATCCGAGACTATCCATCTATTTGGAGTTGTACCATCTTCATAAATTCTCTCTTTTGGATTATATAAAAGAATATTATCTAATGATGCATCAGCACCACTATAGATAAATCCATTAACGGATATAAGTTCATTATCTGGTTCTGAATCTTTTAGGTCTGACTCTAAATTTCTAGTATATGTACGCCATACATTCTTATATTCACTATGTCCATATCCACCTAATCCGTGTAAAATTCCACCTTGAACTCCATGTCTTAAAATTCTTTTTGGTAAATCGTTATAGAATAGGTATCTAGTTCCATTTTTAGTTGTAACTGGAATATAGACAGTATATCTACTACCCATAACCATTTTCCAAGATATATATTTCTCTTTTCTATTATTCCAAGCTAGATGTCCAGATACTGCACCAAGTATCCAAGGTCCTCCACGACCCTCTAATCTAATAACTCTACTATCTAAAGATGGACTATATATATTTTTTGCTACTTCTCCATTTCCTTGAACTCTCCAATCATTAGCTTTTCCATCTTCCCCATCTTCATAAACTGTTGTACTACTTAATATGTTTAATATGAGTAGTAATAGATATACTTTTTTCATTTTTTCTTCCTAAATTAATATAATTAGTATATTTAATGTTATTATAAGCTTTAATCTATATTTTTAAGCTTAAAATAGTGAGTTAATATACATTTAATATTATATAATTAATTACATTAAAATAGGTTAAAAAATATTTTTCTATATTATGCCAACAGCATCTCTTACTATATCCATCTTTTTATTAGCTATATTTTGTACTCTTTTAGCTCCATCATTTAAAATATCTTTTACCTCATCAATATTATTATAGTAGTACTCTCTCTTCTCTCTTGCCTCTTCAAACTCACTCCATATTAACTCTTTAAGATATTTTTTAAAGTGTCCATACCCCTCTTTACCAGATTTATATCTTGCTTGAAGCTCTTTTTTACCCTCTTCATCTAAAAATAGTGATGCTAAATTATATATATTACAGCCCTCATACTCTAAAGGCTCTCCCATTGGAGTTGATGAGCTTATAATCTTATTACATCTCTTTTGAAGTTTCTTCTCACTCTCCATAAATATATCAATAGCATTATCATAACTTTTACTCATCTTCTGCCCATCAATTCCAGATACAGTTGCCACCTCATCATTTACCATATATTCAGGAAGTGTAAAGATTTCACCATACTCATTATTAAATTTAGTTGCAATATCTCTAGTTATCTCTATATGTTGAATTTGGTCTTTTCCTACAGGAACTCTATTGGTATCTAATAGTAGTATATCAGCACTCATAAGTACAGGATATGAAAATAGTGCATGGTTGGCAGGTATCCCTTTTGCTACCTTATCCTTATAACTATGCGCTCTCTCTAGTAGTCCCATTGGTGTAAATTTTGATAGTATCCAATATAGCTCTAAAACTTGTGGAACATCACTCTGTACCCAAAATGTTGTCTTGTTTGGGTCAATCCCTAGTGATAGGTAGTCTATTACAGCCTCTAGTGTAAGCTTTTTAAGAAGTTTTGCATCTTTTGATGTTGTAAGAGAGTGGTAATTTGCAATAAATGTAAAAAGCTCTCCACTCTCTTGAAGCTCTATCATTGGTTTCATTGCTCCAAAATAGTTTCCTATATGTAGTCTGCCTGATGCCTGTATTCCTGTTAATATTCTCATAACTCTCTCCCTTTTTTATACTATTTTTTTATGTTTTTGATGGTAAGTTAAAATTTTACTCATTAATTCTATTCTACTATTAAAGCTACTCTTTAATGCTCTCTCTCTTACAGTGTGGTCTCCATCTCCAAATGGTCCAAATCCATCAAGAGTAACTACCTCGCAAGATGAGACATGATTTGCATCACTAACTCCACCTCTCTGCTCTGTTAAGATTTTAGTATCTGTAATCTTTTCAAGTTTACTAATAAGCTCTATCTGTCTCTCTGTAGGCTCCATTACATCTCTCTGTATTAATCCATCTAAAGTAGATTTTGTCCCCTCTACAAACGATTTATCTGTAATTCTATTTAACTCTTTTAATAGTCTATCTCTCTCACTATTACTCTTATATCTAATCTCAACCTTCAACTCACAACTAGGACTAATAGTATTTGCCCCAATTCCACCATTAATCATACCTACATTAACAGTAGTTCCAACTTTTAGATTTGTCAATTTTGTAAGCTCTATCAACTTATAACTTGCCTCTAAATTTGCATTTATCCCTTTAGTATAACTTGTTCCTGCATGAGAGGCTCTACCCTCTACAGTTATAGTAAAAGTTCCAACCCCTTTTCTACCCGTCACTACCTCTAAATTCTCTCCACCTGCCTCAAATACAAAACAGTAGTCATAATCTTTTGCAATTTTTAGTGTAAGAAATTTAGAGTCATCACTTCCACTCTCCTCATCACTTACTAAAAGAAAATCAATATTCTCTATTTTCCCATTCTCTCTATATATCTCTCTTAAGGCTTCAAGTGCAACAATATTACCACCTTTCATATCACAGACTCCAGCTCCATATACCCAATTATCATCTTCTCTAAACTCTTCAAATTTTCCCTCTGGAAATACGGTGTCATTATGTCCTAATAGAAGTATCTTCTCCCCTTCTGTTTTAGGTGATAGAAATAGAAGATGGTTACCAATTAATGCTCTCTCATGAACCTCTGTTTTAAATCCAATCTCCTCTAGCCACTCTCTCATCTGATTACCAACTCTATCAACTCCTTTTTTATTTTGTGTAAATGAATTTATCTTACAAATTTTCTCTAAATCCTCTAAATATCTCATATTATCCTCATATTAAATCAAAGTTTAGAATTATATATAAAAAGTTTCAAATTCATATAAAAATATAGATTTTTAAAAAGATAGTTAAATAAATTAATGATAGTTATAAATATAACTGTTTAAAATATTTGTTCATAAAATTACATAATTTAACAATTAAAAATTTTAACATAAAACAGTATAAACAATTATAGTTAAATAAAATTGCTAATTGTAACTTAATAGTGCAAGATAGTAAAATTATTGCTTTTGAAATTAAAAATAGTTTATTTTTATAGTTAAACTTAACCTTTCTTCTGTAATAATTGGAAGTAAATTAATATAAAAGGAAAGGTATGAGTAATAGAAGAGATTTTATGGGTATGGCTCTAGGTGGTTTCACTGCTCTAGGCGGTATCGGTGCTTTATATGCTATGAAAAAAACTTGGGACCCACTTCCGAGCGTTAAATCTGCTGGTTTTACCACTATTGATTTAAAAGATGCTCCAGAAAATGTTCTTGTAACAGAAAAGTGGAGAGGTAAACCTATTTTTGTTTTAAAGCAATCTAAAGAGATGGTAGCTAAAGCAAAAAAATCTAAAGAGATAGATAGACTTATTAAAATTGGAGATGACTACTATATGGTAGCTGTTGGATTATGTACACATCTTGGGTGTATTCCTGGTTATAATCCAGAAACAGAAGGATTTCTATGTGCCTGTCATGGTGGGCAGTATGACTCTACTGCAATGGTAACAAAAGCTCCACCTCCAAGAGGATTAGATATTCCACCATTTAAAATTGATGGAACAAAATTAGTTCTTGGTGAGCAGGGACCTGAATATAAAAAGATGTTGGCTGATGGCACAACAATGCCAGTATAAGGAGAGTTGAATGGCACATTTTGATGAAAATGCAAAACCATTTAGCCATCAATGGTTAAATGATAGATTGGCGATTGATACTCTAAAAAGGGTATTATCAACTGAGTATTGGATACCAAAAAATATAAATTTCCTATGGGCAATGGGTATGGTTCTTGCTGCTACATTTGGACTTCTATTAATCTCAGGTATCTTCCTATTAATGTATTATCAACCAAATACAAATTTAGCTTTTGATAGTGTAAACTATACAATTATGACAGAAGTTGGGTATGGTTGGTTGTGGAGACACATTCATGGTGTTGGTGCATCTGTTGTCTTTTTAATTATCTATATCCACATGTTTACAGGTATCTATTATGGTTCATATAAGAGAGGAAGAGAGCTTATATGGCTATCTGGTATGTTACTTTTTGTACTATTCTCTGCTGAAGCATTCTCTGGATATATGCTACCATGGGGACAGATGAGTTATTGGGCTGGTATGGTTATTACAAATCTATTCTCTGGTGGTTCACTACATGCTAATGGTTTAGTTGAGTGGATTAGAGGAGACTATATTCCAGGACAAGCATTCCTTAGTCGTTTCTTTATGCTACATGTACTTCTTATGCCATTAGTAATTATTGGTGCTATAGTATTTCACTTTGGAACATTAAGACTACCTCATGTTAATAATCAAGATGGTGAAGATTTTGATTTTGAAGAGTCTGCTAGACTATATAAAGAGGGTAAGAAAAAAGAGTCTAAAGTTATTCCATTTAATCCAGTATTCTTAAGTAAAGATGTTTTTGTTATGGGTATATACTTTATATTCTTCTTCTATTTAGTATTTTACCACTTTGAGTTTGCAATGGACCCAGTTAACTTTGACCCAGCTAACGGATTAAAAACTCCAACTCATATCTATCCTGAGTGGTACTTCTTATGGTCTTATGAGATACTTCGTCCATTTCCAACTGACCCAGGACTTATCGCATTTGGATTTGCTCAAGTTATTTTCTTCCTACTTCCATTCTTAGATAGAAGTCCGAATGTTGCACCTGCAAGTAGAAGAGGTCTATTTAAATTTTGGTTCTGGATACTATTAGTAGATATGATTGTATTAACATTTATGGGTAAACTACCTCCACAAGGTATTTGGAGTACTATTGGACTTATTGCAGCTATTATATTTATAGCACTCTGGGTACTCTTACCAATTATTACAAAATTAGAGAAAAAGCTGTAAGGGGTATAGGATGAATAAAGAGTTAAAAATATTAGGAAT
>WGAM01000127.1 GCA_015494795.1 Campylobacterota bacterium | reverse complement strand
TAAAAGATATAAAAATCTATGAGGCAGGAAAACCTATTGAGTTAGTGGTTAGAGAGTTTGGACTAGAGCCAAAAGATGTAGTCAAATTAGCATCAAATGAAAATCCTAATGGGTGTAGCCCAAGAGTAGTAGAGGCAATTAGTAAAAATGCCTATAAGGCATATCTATATCCAGATGATAGTTTTTATGAGTTAAACGATGAGCTAAGTAAAAGATTTAGCGTAGAGGATAATAATATAATTATTGGTGCAGGTAGTGACCAAGTTTTAGAATTTATATCAAGAGCCTTATTAAATGAGAATGAGTCTGTTTTAATGACAAAAATTACATTTGCTATGTATGAGATATATGCTAAACAGATGGGTGCTAAAATTATAAGAACTTCATCATATCAACATATAGCAGATGAGTTTATAGAGAAGTATAAAAAATATAGACCAAAAATCATATATATCTGTACTCCAAATAATCCAACAGGAGATGGGATAACTAAAAAAGATGTATTTAAGATTATTAATGAGGTAGATAGAGATACTTTAATAGTTATTGATGGGGCATATATGGAGTATGCTATTGCAAAAGATATAGCATATAAGATAGAGCCTAATGATATTATAGATAGAGAGAATATTATATATCTAGGTACTTTCTCCAAAGCTTACGGTTTAGGTGGTATGAGAGTTGGATATGGAGTTGCAAATAGCTCTCTAATAAAAGAGTTATACAAGATGAGACCACCATTTAATATTACAACTCTATCTCTAATTGGAGCAGTTGAAGCTTGTAGAGATGAGTCTTTTGTAAAAAAATCTATAGAGTTGCATCAATATGAGATTAAGAGGTATGAGGAGTTTGCAAAAGAGTGTCAATTTGATTATATAGATAGTTATACAAACTTTATTACATATCTATTTAATGATAATATGAACTCAACTAAGATTTCAGATGCTCTTTTTAGAGAGGGGGTAATTATTAGAGATTTAGCCTCTTATGGAATGAATGCTATTCGCATTACAGTAGGAACTAATGAGCAGAATAGTAGATTTTTTGAAATTTTTAAAAAGGTTGCTATGTGAGTAGATTTGGAGATTTAAGTAAAAAGAGTATTAAAGAGTTAGAGGAGATTTCATCTATTATTCGAGAGAGGATACTAGAAGTAGTTAGTAAAAATGGAGGACATCTTAGCTCAACTCTAGGTGCAACTGATATTATTGTAGCAATGCATGCTGTATTTAACTCTGAAGAGAACCCATTTATATTTGATGTATCACATCAAGCCTATGCTCATAAATTATTAACTGATAGATGGGAGGAGTTTGATACTCTAAGACAATTTAATGGACTTAGTGGATATACAAAACCAAAAGAGTCTAAGAGTGATTACTATATGGCAGGACATAGCTCAACCTCTATCTCTTTAGCAGTAGGCTCTGCAAAGGCAATTAGATTAAAGGGTGAAGAGAATTATAGAGTTCCTGTTGTTTTAATTGGAGATGGAAGTATGAGTGCTGGAATGGTATATGAGGCACTAAATGAGCTTGGAGATAAGAAATATCCTGCAATTATTATCTTAAATGATAATGAGATGAGTATAGCCTCTCCAATAGGGGCATTGAGTAGAATACTCTCTCAAACTATGGCATCTCCATTCTATCAAAAGTTTAAAAGTAAAACAAAAGATATATTAGAGGCTCTTCCAAAGAGTGCAACATATATGGCTAAAAGATTTGAAGAGTCTTTTCAGCTTATAACTCCAGGGATTTTATTTGAAGAGTTGGGCTTAGAGTATATTGGACCAATTGATGGACATAATATCTCTTCATTAGTAGATACATTAAAACTTGCTAAGAGTATAAAGAGACCTGTAATTATCCATGTTCAGACTACAAAGGGAAAAGGGTATGAGATTGCAGAGGGTGCTGGTTCAAATAAGGAGCATTGGCATGGAGTTAGTGCTTTTGATATTAAGAGTGGAGAGAGCTTAAAAAAATCATCTCCAAAACCATCAACTGCTATATTTTCTGAAACACTACTAAAACTTGCTACTGAAGATGAAAAGGTAGTAGGAGTTACAGCAGCGATGCCAAGTGGAACAGGATTAACTGCTGTTATGAAGAAATTTCCAGATAGATTTTGGGATGTAGCAATAGCAGAACAACATGCCGTAACATCTATGGGTGCTTTAGCAAAAGAGGGATTTAAACCATTCTGTGCAATCTATTCAACTTTTTTACAGAGAGGATATGACCAACTTATTCATGATATATGTTTAATGAATTTAGGGGTAGCATTTGCTATTGATAGAGCTGGAATTGTTGGAGAAGATGGAGAGACACATCAAGGTGCTTTTGATATATCATATCTAAGAGCTATTCCAAATATGACTATATTTGCTCCATCTTCAAATGCCTCTATGGTAGAGGCAATGAGGTTTGCAAAAGATTTCCCAACCCCTTGTGCATTTAGATATCCAAGAGGTGCTTTTAGCTTTGAAGAGGATACTGCTCCCCCATTTAAGTTAGGCAAATCTTATACTATAAAAGAGGGGAAAGATATACTATTTATAGGTTATGGGAATGGAGTAGGACGAGCCATTAAGACATCAGAGTTAATAGAGGAAAATCCAACTATATTAGATTTAAGGTTTGTAAAACCATTAGATGAGGAGAGGTTAAAAGAGTTATCTTCTACTCATAAAAAGTGGTTTATATTTAGTGATAGTGCTAAAATGGGTGGAGTAGCTAGTGCTATTTTAGAGTTTTTAAACCAAAATGGTATTAGAGATATTGAAGTCACCTCATTTGAGTATGATGATAATTTTATAACTCATGGAAATACAAAATTGGTAGAAGAGAGTTTAGGACTCCTACCAGAACAGTTAGCAAAAAGGGTAAAATAGTGTCAAAAGAGTATATTTTTACTTCAGAGTCTGTAACAGAGGGACACCCAGATAAGATGGCAGACCAGATAAGTGATGCTATCTTAGACTATATTATAGAGAGAGACAAGAGTGCAAGAGTCGCTTGTGAGACAGTTTTAACTACAGGTATATGTCTCATTGCAGGAGAGCTTAAAACTAAAATATATGCACCTATGCAGGATATTGCAAGAGAGGTAATTAGAGAGATTGGATATACAGATGCTAGTTTTGGATTTGATTATAGAAGTGCAGGAATACTTAATGCAATTGGAGAGCAGAGTATAGATATTAATCAAGGTGTAGATAGAGTATCAGGAGAGCTTGGTGCAGGTGACCAAGGTATGATGTTTGGATACGCTTGTAGTGAGACTCCAGAACTTATGCCACTTCCAATCTCATTAGCTCATAAATTAACAGCAAAATTATCAGAGGTGAGAAAAAATGGAACAGTACCATTCTTAAGACCAGATGGAAAGGCTCAAGTTACTGTTAGATATATTGATGGAGAACCCATATATATAGATACAGTTATTATTTCAGCTCAACATAGTCAAAATATCTCTAGTGATATGTTAAGGGAGTCTATTATTACAGAGGTTATAGAGGAAGTTATTCCAAAAGAGTTACTAAAAGATACAACCTATCATATTAATCCTACAGGTAGATTTGTAATAGGTGGACCTCAAGGTGATGCAGGATTGACTGGTAGAAAAATTGTAGTTGATACCTATGGTGGAAGCTGTCCTCATGGTGGTGGAGCATTCTCAGGGAAAGACCCAACTAAGGTTGATAGAAGTGGTAGTTATATGGCTAGATATATAGCTAAAAATCTTGTAAAAGCAGGAGTTAGTGAGAAATTAACACTACAGATTGCTTATGCGATAGGAGTTAGTGAGCCTATATCTATTATGGTAGATACACATGGAACAAGTAAGATTGATAATATAGATATAGGGAGATGTATAAGAGAGATTTTTGATTTAACTCCAGCAGGAATTATTAGAGAACTTGACTTACTAAAACCTATATATAAAAAAACTGCCTCCTATGGTCACTTTGGTCGTGAAAATATGGGCTTTAGTTGGGAAGAGACTAATAAGATAGATGAGATAAAAAGCTACCTAAATATAAAAAAATATTAGTGAAATTAAACATTTAAAGGGTTATTTAATTATCTTTTGCTATAGTTTTGAGTAACTTAAAATTAGGAGAAAATATGGCAGTAATTATTACAGATACTTGTATTAACTGTGCAGCTTGTATTGACGAATGTCCAGTAGAAGCTATTGTAGATGAAGATGATAACCCAACAGGTGAAGAGATTTACTATGTTTATTCAGATAAATGTGTTGAGTGTGTTGACCACTTTGATAGCCCAGCATGTGCTGAAGCCTGTCCAACAGAGGGTTGTATCCAATGGGGTGACTGTGTAGATGGTATGCCTTGTTCACCAGATAGAGGTGAAAAGGGTCAACCTGTAGTTGAAGATTAATCTCTTCTTTTTTTGATGGCACTCTTTTTGAGTGTCATATTAACTTCTAATATTTTATTTAAACTATCAATCATTTTTTCTAATTAATTTTTTTATAAAATATAGTTATACACTATTATTAAATCTTATTTTTTATTTAAAATAGTTTCTCTAAACTACTATTATCTACACTTTTTTATATTTTAAATATCAATTTTTCTGTTAAATATCAAAAATTAATAGTTAAAGCAAGATAAACTTGTTATATTATAAGTAATTTTTTTTAAAGGGAGTTTCTTATGCAAACACTATTTTTTGTTGGGATTATAATGGTTCTAGGTTCATTTATGAAAGCTTTTAGTCAAAAAGCTAAAATATTGAATGTAGTTGGTTATCTTATATTAGGAATTATTATTGGTCCAGAAGTCCTAAATATTGTACCTCAACACTTTATAGATGATAGTCATGTCATAACAGATTTATCTCTTTCATTAATATCTGTACTAGTCGGTGCAAATCTAAAATATAATGTAATAAAATCAGTATGGAGGCAGATAACTATTATCTCTATATTTGAGGCTATTTTTACATTTATATTTATTAGTATCTCATTTTATCTACTATTTGACCTCTTAGATTTTAAGCTTAAGAATGAGTATAGATTAATTATTGCAATTCTATTTGGAGGTTTAGCAACTGCTACAGCACCAGCTACCATTTTAGCAATTATTCATGAGTTAAAAATTAAAAATAGGTTTAGTTCTTTTCTTTTAGGAGTAGTTGCTATGGATAATGCACTCTCTCTTATACAGTTTAGTTTTATTATGATTGTTACAAGTGCAATTATAAACTCTGGAAGCTGTTCATATATTACTTTTTTAATGATAATACCTACAGTAATATTAACTATTTTAGTAGGAGTTGGTGGAGCTGTTATATCTGAAATTATTGATAGAATATTTAAAGATAATAGTAGTATAAAGACAACTTCTACTCTAGGAATGATATTTTTAGTTTTTACTCTAAGTAAACATTGGGGATTAGAGCCTCTTCTCTCCTCTTTAGTTATGGGTATTGTTATGTCAAATCTATCTAATGAGTTCTATCTAGTAAAAGAGGAGTTTGATTATCATTTAAAAGATATTATATTTTTACTATTTTTTACTATCTCTGCTATGCACCTAAATATACATTTCTTAACAACTATGCCTATAGTTATTATTTTATATATTATATTTAGAATTTTAGGGAAAATTATAGGAGTTTGGGTTGGAGCTAAAGTATCAGGTGCTAATGGTATTATTAAAAGATATTTAGGTATAGCTCTATTTCCACAGGCAGGTATTGCCATTGGACTAGCACTATCTCTACAAAATGAGACAGGTTTTGAAGTAATAGCTCCTATTATATTAAATGTAATCATCGCTACTACTATGGTACATGAGTTTATAGGCCCACTATTAACTAAGTTTGTATTAAAAAAATCAATAAATTAAATAATTTTATAACTATTTTTATGTTTATAGGCTTTGTATAGAAGATAAGAGATAAAGAGTAAAAAGATTATAAATATTATAAGAGGTGTAACTATAGGTCTATTCCACTCCTCTATCTTTTTATATCTAAGCCTATAATCAATTTTTTTATATTTTAGTGTATTATTTGCCATAGCATTAGAGACTATGTTGGAAAACCAAGAGTGGTATAGAACTAATGATTTAGGGTGAACTCCCCATACCCAAGGGGCATCATTTTGTAAAATCTTTATCATCTCTCTAATTTTTTCTAATCTCAGAGGAGAATTTTGCATAGTTTTTATCTCCTCAAATAGTCTATCATATTTCGGATTTTTATAGTTTGAGCTATTTATTCCAGCTCCATTGGTATCTACTACACTATTTTTACCATATAGCAGAAATAGAAAATTTTCAGGGTCAGGATAGTCTGCATTCCAACCCCACGAGAATATCTGAACTTTTCCCTTTCTAACTTTCTCTTGAAAACGGTTATAGTCAGTTGAGCGAATAATAAGCTCAATTCCAAGTTTCTCAAACTGCTTTCTTCTCCAATCCATTAATGCTCTATCATCTGCACCAGTTGAAGTTGTATCATAATATAGAACTAATCTCTTACCACTCTCTTTAGATACTCCATTAGGATAACCAGCCTCAGCTAAAAGAGTTTTGGCATACTCAATAGATTTTCTAACTCTCTTACCATTAATCCAATCATATATAACTAAGTTTGTCCCCTCTTTTCCACCAATATATCCAAATATAGATGGTGGGATTGGAGATTGTGCTACAATTCCTCTTCCATTCATAAATATAGATATATACTCCTCCTCATTTTGAGCAATACTTATGGCTTGTCTAAGTTTTTTAGCCGACTCACTATAACCTCCTACAATAGGGTCTAGCATATTAAAAGCCATATAAAATATACTAGGAGAGATTGAGCTACTCATCTTAATTCCTCTCTTTTTCATACTATTACTTAAACCCATTGAGCCATTTGATGAGATTTGAACTGCTTGGTCAAAAGTCTCTGAACTAATAGCAGAAGCATCATAATACCCTTGCAAAAACTTATTCCATAGTGGGATTGACTCTTTCTCTAAAGAGTATATAACCTCTTTAATAAATGGTAGTCTCTCTTTAGTTAATGGATAGAACTCACTATGAAAATTTGGATTAGCTCTTAATATCATCTCTCTATTTGGACTATTCTTAGCTAGATAGTAGGCTCCTGTCCCTATTGGATATGTATTTAGAGTTATATTTTTTCTCTTTAACCCCTCCTGTTGATAGAATAGGTCAGCCTCCCAAGGAATTGGTGCAAAAAAGTTCATACTAAGCCAATATAGAAATTGGGGATATTTTCCCTTAATTAATATAGATAGAGTATAATCATCTAATACTCTAACACCCTTAATATGATACTCTCTTAAATCCAATATCTTTTTATCTTTTGCTATTTTACTAATCTTTTTAGAAAACTCATCTAATCCAACTATATAACCTCTCATTATATCTAATATTGGAGAGCCATACTCTCTTACACCCATTCGTTTAATAGCATACTCATAATCTATAGCTTTTAAATTTCTAGTACCACTCTTTTTAAAATTATTAATAGTCTCTATATCTCTAAAATCTTTTAAAAAACGGTTCTCTTTTACAAAAGCAGGGTGGTTTTGATATTTTATATCATCTCTCAATTTTAAGATATATTGAGAATATATAGTTCCATTTATATCTAAATATTTAACAGTTGGCATCTCTTTTAATGTAAGAGGCTCTAACTCATAAGGCTTTTTAATATAGTTATACTGTAGTGGTGGTTCATATATTTGAGATATAATCCTCCACTCATTAGAGCTATATGAGATGACTGGGTCAAGATGTTTAGGAGTAAGAGAGAAAGAGCTAAATAGCGTATTACTTTTAATATTGCTATATGGACTATTCCAAACTACTGCATAGCAACTATTTTCTATAAGTATAAATATTATTAAGATTTTTAAAAGATTTTTCATGAATATATTATACACTTTTAATTATTGAAAAGATTTTATATATGTGAAAAATAGTAACAGTAATAAACATTAAAAATTAATATAGAACTCCAAAAAATAGTTATCTAAAAGAGATTTTATAAGAATTATAATTAATAATTATTATGATGTGTGTAATTGTCAATTATTTATCTAAAAATTAAATATTTTAATATTTTTAACTCTTATTTAAAACTATTCTACCTATAATAAAGCTATAAAAATCAATTTAATAAAGGAAAGCTATGGCACGATTAGTAGTAATGGGTGGTGGTGTATCTGGACACACTGCTGCAACATTTGCAAAAAAATGGCTAGGTAAAAAACACGAAGTAGTAGTTGTAACTCCAAATTCACAATGGAACTGGATTCCATCGAATATATGGGTTGGTGTAGGACAGATGCAAAAAGAGGATGTTGTATTTCCATTAGCACCTGTTTATGAAAAAGCTGGAATTGATTATAGACAGGCAAAAGCAGTATCTATTCACCCAGAGGGAAAAGAGGGAGATGATACACCTTTTATTACTATTGAATATACAGGACAAAATAAAGAGGGACAGACAGATGAGATAACTTATGACTATCTTATTAATGCAACTGGACCAAAACTAAACTTTGGGGCAACTCCTGGACTTGGTGAGGGTTCAAATATTGGAAAGCATACTGTTTCAGTCTGTACAGCAGACCATGCAACTCACGCAAATGAAGAGCTTAGAAAAGTTTTTGATAGAGCAAAAGCAGGAGAGAAACAAAAAATTATTGTAGGTACAGGTCATGGTATGTGTACATGTCAAGGTGCTGCTTTCGAGTATATCTTTAATATTGAGCATGAGGCTAATAAAGCAGGTGTAAGAGATAACCTTGAAATTAAGTGGATTTCAAATGAATCTTTCCTTGGTGACTTTGGTATTGGTGGATTACATATGAAGCGAGGTGGATATGCAGCTAGTTCAAGACTATTTGCTGAATCTCTATATTCAGAGAGAAATATCCCTTGGATAATTGGTGCTCATGTAAGTAAAGTTGAAGCTGGAAAATTAGAGTATGAACTTCTTGACGGTTCAACTGGTGAAGAGACCTTTGACTTTGCTATGCTTATTCCTCCATTTTCAGGTGTTGGATTAAAAGCTATTGCAAAAGATGGCTCAGATATGACAGATGTACTATTTGCTCCAAATGGTTTCCTAAAAGTTGATGCAAAATATGATGCTGGTGCATATGAGAATTGGAAAGCATCAGATTGGCCAAGAACATACCAAAACCCAACATATAAAAATATATTTGCTTGTGGTATTGCATTTGCACCTCCTCATGGTATATCTAAACCTATGAGTTCACCAAATGGAACACCAATTACCCCTACTCCTCCTAGAACTGGTATGCCATCTGGTATTATTGGTAAAGCTGTAGCACACTCTATTTGTGATTTAATTAATAAAGGAGAAAATGCAAAACTTCATGAAGCATCAATGGCAGAGATGGGTGCAGCTTGTGTGGCATCAGCTGGTAAGGGTCTAACAGATGGAACTGCTGCCGCACTTACAGTATATCCTGTTGTTCCTGATTTTGAAAAATATCCTGGACTTGGTAGAGATTTAGATTATACATTTGGTGAGATTGGTCTTGCTGGACACTGGATTAAACATATCCTACATCACCTATTTATCTATAAAGCAAAACTTAACCCAGGTTGGACTTTAATTCCTGAATAGGATTAAAGTCTCTTTAGAAAATTAAAATAATATTTTAGAAAGGAAAGAATATGCAAAAAATTGAAAATACAATAAAACCTTATGACCAAAACTTTACAACAATGGTACCAACAGGAATGGTAAAATTTTTTAGAACTTGTCTAATTTGGCAATTTATTAGATTTGTAATTATTAACTTTAAAATGATAAGAGTTGTTCAAAAGAGTCACTAACAAATATATCCCAAGTTTAAAAGTTGAACTTGGGAATATATATTTAATTTTTAATTAATAAAAATTTAGTATATATTCTTCTAAGGGAAAAAAATGGTACAACCTCTTGTTATATATCCAGATGAAAGGGTAAATATTGCATGTACTGATGTAAGAGCTTTTAATGAGACATTAGAGAATGTTCTTGAGGATATGATAGATACCATGAAAGAGCATAACCTAGAGGCACTATCAGCCATTCAGATAGCATATCCATATAATATTATAGTTATAAAAAATGGAGATAGTTATAATGAGTATATTAATCCTAGAATTTTAACAAGTAGTGGTAAATTTAACTCAACTGAAAAGACTTTGTACTATCCTAATGTAGAGGTTACTGTTCCTAGATATGAAAATATAAAGCTTATATATGAGAACAGAAAAGGAGAGGCTCAACATGAAGATATTAAAGATAGAAAACTCTCTGCAACTATTCAAAGAAAGATAGACTATCTATTTGGTGGAAACTTTTTAGATAAGGTCGATAAAAAAACAAGAGAGAATATATTAGAAAATTTAGCTAAAGATAATCCAATATCTGCAACAATGGATAGTGTCTGCCCAACATTTTCTAAAAAAGATTATTTTGTAAGCTTTACGGATAAACTTCTATTTTTTATGGGTATATCTCTACTTATGCCTCTATTTAATATATCTAAAGAGGGTTTAGCTAATTGGTTTACTTATGATAAATTTGCTTTTCCTGCTATTATCTTTTTAATGATTGGATTTTTCTTCTATGCACAATATGAGGCTAAAAAATATAGACAGTGTAGCTCATGTCAAATTGGAAATAATATAGGAGTAATAGTTAAACGAATAACAGTAGCTATTCTCTTTACTGTAGCAAGTTACTTTATTTTAGGCTAAAAATTACCATATATATAATTTAATCAACTATATTTGAGGAGTAAAATATGAAACACTTTTTTAAAGAGCTATATGGTACAGGAATTATTTTTTTCTATTATACAAAATGGATAATTTTTATAGGATTACCTATTCTTTACTACGGATTAGACTACAAGCAAAATACTATTATGGACATTTTATGGCTCTACTGTTTATTTCTTATTATTAAAGATTTTATAATAATAATTGTTTTAAAGAAGAAATATTGTGATATTGATGTAAAGAAGAAGTAGTCAAAAAAGCTAATTAGATTTATCCCAAAAGCGTTTACACATATCTACTTTCTCCAATAGATGAATATCATCAATATCTCTTTTAAGTTATATTTTAAGCTCTCAATATATTATAATAATTACCATCTTTAATTTCAAGTTGTAAACCGATTGAAACGCCTATATTATGGGCTTCTATATCCCTCTTAACTCTTCTAAAACTGTCCAGCCATTTTTTAGTTTTATTTATGATATTTTCTAGCTCTTTTTTAACCTTATCTTCTATATTTTTAATGATTTTAACTCCATTAATTGCACAATTACCAACTACTCTTATTGATACATCTCTTAAATCTGTCTTTTTGCCTACTCTCTCTATAATTTTCCCTGTTTTATCATCTATCATCTCTATCTTGACTAAAGCTCTTAATAGTTTATAGAAATCTTCTATTGTATATCTCTTTTTATGAGTTCTATTATATTGTGCCT
>WGAM01000126.1 GCA_015494795.1 Campylobacterota bacterium | reverse complement strand
TATTTAATGTTTCGTAGATAAGATTTTAACCAGCGATTAAAATCTCCTATTAATGTATCTTTTTCAAATTTCATGCTCTAAAAGACTCCTAATTTTAAAAAATCATAACATAATATTAGATTATGTTCTTACTTTTTAAACCATATGCTCTATTATTTTCTTCAGATACTTTTCTATATTCTCAAACCTATGACTTCCTCCTTCTTCTATTATCTTTTTTGCATCAGCTAACTTCTCTAAAGCATCTCTATAATCCAAAACCTCATCTCCCTTATTTAACATTAAAAGATACTCTCCTATGGTTGGTTTCTCTACTACATATTTTTTTAGCATATCTAAGTGTGACTCTCTCCACTCAAAATAACTTCCATCATAATAGCTTTCTGCTCTATTTTTTAGCTCTATATGTTTTTTTAATGTCTTTTCAGATTTTACTGCTGGATTTATTAAAACTGCTTTTAATCTATATTTTTCTGCAAGATAGATAGAATAAAACCCACCTAATGATGAACCTATTAAAGATACATTTGAATAACTATTGATTAACTCTTCAAGTGTAGTAACTGCTAACTCTGGAATATATGAGAGTGATGGAGCTATATATTCTATATTATTCTTTTTAAAATATTCTCTAAATAAATTTGCCTTTCCACTCTGTCCAGAACTTCCAAATCCATGAATATATATTATCATTTTATAATCCTCTTAATATTGTTATTATTATATAAAAATATCTATTAATTAAGCAATGTTATACTAATATATTATATTAAAAAATAGGAGATAAAAATGAAAAGATATATGTTAAGCTTAATAATTTTAACATCAACTATATTCTCTTCAACCACATTTAGTAAAATATTTGGTGGAGAAGAGAGTGATATTGGTAAAGCAGTTGTAAAAACTGATAATGGTTATCTAATAGTTGGTAAGACAAAAAGTTTTCAAGATAGTGATAGAAACTATAATGTCTATCTTATTAAGATAGATAAAAATGGAAATAAAATTTGGTCAAAAATGTATGGTGGGAAAGATGATGATGAGGCGAACTCTTTAACTAAATTTAAAGATGGTTTTGTATTTGCTGGTTCTACTAAGAGTTATGGTAATGATGATTTAAGTTTCTACTTTGTAAGAATTGATAAAAATGGAAAAGTTAAATGGGAAAAGACATACTATAGAGGTAGTAATGATGAGTATTATGGAAACTCTGTTATATCAGATGGTAATAATTTGCTTATCGCAGGAACAGAGAGACATCTAAAATTTTTCTCTGCAAGTATAAATCCTATGGTAATTAAAGTTAATAGTAATGGAGATTTAATCTGGAGAGGATATTATGGTGGAAAAGATGAAGATTATGCCGATGCTATTCTTAATACTAAAGATGGATATATTTTAGCAGGTAGAAGTGAAACCTATGGTCATGGTGATTTTGATAGTTATGTTGTAAAACTAAAGAAAAATGGTAAAAAAGTATGGTTTCATGCTTATGGTGGAAAAGATGATGAGATTGCACATGATATAATCTCTACTAAAGATGGGTATGTTATTGTTGGAAGTACAGATAGCTTTGGACTGAACTATAAAGATGTATTTGTTGTAAAGATTAATAAGAGAGGAAAAGTTATCTGGAGACACTCTTATGGTAGTAGATATGATGATGAGGGGTATGCTATCACTAAAGCTCCCGATGGAGGATATGTAATTGTTGGTAAATCTGAAGTCCGTCGTAAAGGAGATGAGTTATATATCTTAAAAATTAACTCTAAAGGTCATACTGTATGGTCAAAAACTTATGGTGGAGAGAATGATGATGTAGGATATGATATTGTTACTGCTGATGATGGATATTTAATTGTAGGAGAGAAACAGACTTCAAGAAGTAGAGATAGTAATGTGTGGGTTCTTAAAGTTGATTTTAATGGTAATCTAAATAGATAAGAAGAGATACTAAACTCTTCTTTCTTCTAAAATTGATATTTTGCATTTAGATAAAAATATCTTCCTGCTTCATTAATAAGCATCGTATCGCTACTACTGCTCATTAAGATTAAATCTTTATATGTATTAGTAGTGGTATATACCTCATCTAATATATTGTTAACTCCTGCTGTAAATATTAAACCATTATCAAACTCTCTTGTTGTTTTTAAATTTAGAGTTGTATATCCATCTAATACTTGCTCTCCGTTATCACTATCTATATTTTTCCACTTACTAGCATTTTGTAGAGACAATTCTACATCTCCACTATCATCATAGTCATATTGAGCCGATAGTTTAATTTTCATTGGAGATATATTTGCTAAATCTTTATCTTTTTGATTTATTGGTTGAGTATCTTTTTCTCCTCTATTATATGTTAATTGTCCATTTAGAGTTAAATCATCACTTGGCATATAATTTCCAGTTAACTCAACTCCATATATATGAGCATCAATATTCTCAAAACTACTTTTCATTCTGCTACTATTATAGTATATATAATCTTTTAGTTTTGAATAGAATGTTTTTACTTTTGTCCTTCCACCACTAAAAGATTTTTCTATTCCTAAATCAACTTCATAATTTTTTGTCTGCTTTAGGTTTGGATTTCCATTTAAAATTTTATTTAATTTATTATCTTTTTTTGCATATTTTGTATTATATAACTCTCTTGCATCAGGCACTCTATTAGATTTGCTAACTCCTCCAAAAAGGTTTAATCCTTTATCTATCTTATATTTAGCAAATAGATTTGCTGAAAATGAGTTATAGTCTCTATCTCTCTCTTGTGATTTTGTATCTATTGAAGTATCATCATATCTCAATCCCCATGATAATTTTACTTTATCTATATTTTTTTTAGATTTTAAAAAGAGTCCTAAATTTTTTGTATCAACATCATTAATACTTTTTCCAATATGTTTTATTGCACCATTCACTCTATTTGTAGTGTAGTACTCTCCGTCCCAATTTCTTTTACTACTATCTATACCATAAGTAATATTATCTGTACTATTTTTAATTTTTAATCCACTCATTTGGGTAGTCAATTTATGAGTTTTATAGTTTTTTTCTCCAATAACTCTATATTGTGTACTCATTGGGTGTTCTACTTCTGAATTATATATCTGCAAATCTAATCTTTTAGAAAAATCTCCTAAATTTTTAATACTATACTCTAAATTTTCAATATCACTATCATCATAGATTGCGTCCATTTTACTAGATGGATATAGAACATCTTTACTTCTATTTGATGTATAACTTGCTTTTAACTCTTGATTATCGGTTACATCAAGAAATATCTTACCCATAAAACTATTTTTTCTATAAGCTTTCATATTTCTATTACGATAATTATAATCTTCTACTCCCCTACCCTCTGTATAGTTATCTAACTGCTCTGCAAAATTATTCCCATCTCCATCTCTATATTGATTACTACTCTCTGTTGATGAGGTTATTAAGGCTCTAAACTTATTTGTCCCTCCACTTATTGTTCCAGAGTACTCTTTATATCCAAACGAGCCAATATTTGCATTAATCTCTCCAGATAACTTTTTTGTTGGCTTTTTAGTTTTGACTTTTATAGTTCCACTAAGTGAGCCAAAATCCTCTACATCAAATCCCCCCTCTGCAACCTCTACACTATCGACTGCTTGAGTCATAATATGAGATGATGGTGGATCCATTCTATTTACACATGCTCCATAGGTTTTTGTTCCATCAACTATCACATTAATATTATCTCTAGTCTGTCCCCTTAAGATAATATCATTAGCTACACCACTTCTTCTAATCATTGAAACTGATGGAATATTTTTCTCTAAAGCTTCTACTAAATCTGCACTATTTATCTCTTCGCCACTAATATCTTCTACTATTTGAGTTGGAGATTTTTCTATAATATTAATATCTTCTAGCCTCTCTTCCCCATAAAGAAAAGCTATAGTAGCTAATGATAAGTATAGTATTTTTTTATCCATTTTTATTACCCTTCCGACACAAAAACCATAAATACTATAAGTATCCATAAGTTTATTTATTAGAGAGAAACCCTAAATGGTGTGGTCGCGACACCTCTATCAGCTAATAATTTTATAATAAAATTTTCACTGACTACTTTTCTTAAAATCCCAATAGCTCCATTA
>WGAM01000125.1 GCA_015494795.1 Campylobacterota bacterium | reverse complement strand
GTATAGTAGAAGTAGGATATTTTGCTTTTTTTAGGAGTTATATACAATCATACCATTTTGGACTAATATTTAGTGAGTTTAAAGATATTATTGACTCTATGGCTTCTATTAAAAGTGTGATAATCACTCTAATTACTATTTTTATTACTATTATCTATATTTTATATAGATATAGAGATTTAAAACTTATTGTCTCTAAAAGAGTTACAATAGTTTTTACTCTTTTTCTATTTTTAATTCCCATATATGCATCTATACGACCCAATATTTTTCTAGTTTCACCATTGAGATTATCTTATATAAATATGACATACTCTATTTCACTCTTTATTAAAGATATTTTTACTCCTAAAAAAGAGAAACTCTATAAATCTTATATTATAAAGAGAAAAGAGAAACGGATAAAAAATGTTATTTTAATTATTGGAGAGAGCTTAAGTTATAAGTATATGGAACTTTTTAATAAAAAATATAATAACAATCCATATCTTAGAGAGTTAAAAAAAGATAAGAAGTTTAGCTACAGTAGAGCAATAAGTTGTGGAGTTAATACTCCTGTATCTATATTTACTCTTTTAAAGATAAAACGAGAACCAGATAATAGAGATATTATCTATAAAGATAGAACAAATTTATTAAAATTAGCAAGAGATAATGGTTATAAAACATATTGGCTTTCAACTCAAGAGGAGGGTTCTAGTATCTCTTCAGTTATCTATTTTGCTGATATAATAAAAATGAGAAGAGATTTTAGTGAGCCTGTTTTTGATAATCTACTTTTAGATGAGGTTAAAAAGATAGATTTTAATAGAGAGAATTTTATTATTTTACATCTACGAGCTAACCACTCACCTTATGAGAAATATACACCAAAAAGATTTATTAGTGGAGATTACTTGCAAGAGGAGTATCAAAAATATAAGATGAAAACATATCAAGACTCTATTAGATATATAGATTATATACTTTTTAATATTTTTAAAGAGATAGATAGAAGAAGTAGTGAATTTGTTATCTATTTTACATCAGACCATGGTGAAAGATTAGGAACAAAATCAGATAATTTTAAATATGGACACTCTGAATTAGATATGGAGTGTGCAAAAGTACCCTTTATAATCTATTCAGACCAAAATATAAAAATATCTAAATCTATAACTACACACTATAATATTTCAAAAATGGTAGCTGACTCAATAGGATATATAGTAATTAATCCAAATGAAGATGGAGAACACTACTACTTAAATAGTGTATCAAATGATGGAAGTAGAGGATTTATCAGATATAAACTTAATAATTTATAATTTTAACAATAATAAATCTATTTTGATATACAATTTCATAAAAAATATTAGGAATATATAAAAATGTCAAAATTTGTAACAGTAGATGGAAATGAGGCAGTAGCTCGTGTAGCACATAAAATAAATGAAGTAATTGCAATATACCCTATTACTCCATCATCTCCAATGGCAGAGCATTGTGATGAGTATAGCACAAAAAGAGAGAAAAATATATTTGGCTCTATCCCAACTATCTATGAGATGCAGAGTGAGGGTGGAGCTAGTGGTGCTGTTCATGGAGCTTTACAGACAGGAGCATTAACAACAACATTTACAGCATCTCAAGGTCTGCTACTTATGATACCAAATATGTATAAGATAGCAGGAGAGTTAACATCAACTGTATTTCATGTAGCAGCAAGAAGTTTAGCTATGCAGGGTCTATCTATATTTGGTGACCATCAAGATGTAATGGGTGTTAGACAGACAGGCTTTGCACTTTTAGCCTCTGCTAATGTACAAGAGGCTCATGATTTTGCACTAATTTCTCAAAGTGCTACTCTAAGAGCTAGAGTTCCATTTTTACACTTTTTTGATGGATTTAGAACATCTCATGAGGTTAGTAAAATTGAGTTAATAGATGAAGATATTATGAAAAAGATGATAGATATTAATTTGGTTAATGCCCATAGAAAGAGAGGATTAACCCCTGATAATCCAGTTCTAAGAGGAACAGCACAAAATCCAGATGTATATTTTCAAGGGAGAGAGAGTGTAAATAGATACTATCAAAAAGTTCCATCTATTTTACAAGAGGAGATGGATAAATTTGCTAAACTAACAGGTAGAAGTTATCATCTATTTGACTATGTTGGTGTTAAAGATGCAACTAAAATAATTGTTGTTATGGCTTCAGCTACCGATACAGTAGAGGAGACTATAGAGTATTTAAATAGTAATGGGTATAGAGTTGGATTAATTAAAGTTCGTTTAGCTCTTCCATTCTCAAGTAGAGATTTTATATCTAAGATACCAAAATCTGTAAAATCTATTGCAGTTTTAGATAGAACAAAAGAGGCAGGTAGTTTAGGTGAACCACTATATCATGATGTAGTAACTTCACTATTTGAAAATCAAGATATTTTAGAGTTTAATATGCCAAAGATAGTTGGAGGTAGATATGGACTCTCATCTAAAGAGTTTACTCCTGCTATGGTAAAAGCTATATATGATGAGTTAGAAAAAGATAATCCTAAAAATCACTTTACTATAGGTATTAATGATGATGTTACTCAAACATCATTAGAGTTTGATAAGAGCTTTATATTAGAAGAAGAGAGCCAATTTCAAGCACTATTTTATGGTTTAGGTTCAGATGGAACTGTTGGGGCAAATAAAAATACAATTAAAATTATTGGAACTCAGACGGATAACTATGCACAGGGATATTTTGTATATGATTCAAATAAATCAGGAACTATGACTATATCACATGTTAGATTTGGTCAAACTCCAATAAAATCAAGCTATCTAATTGAGAGAGCTAACTTTATAGCAGTTCATCAGGCAGTATTTTTAGAAAAATTAGATATTTTAGAGATAGCTCATGATAATGGTATATTTCTACTAAATACTCCATATCCAAAAGATAGAGTTTGGGATAGTCTGCCTAAAATTGCACAACAGAGAATTATAGATAAAAATCTAAAATTTTATGCTATCAATGCTTATGATGTAGCAAAGAAGAGTGGAATGGGTAGAAGAACTAATACTATTATGCAGACATGTTTCTTTGCTATTAGTGGAATACTTCCACAAGATAAGGCAATAGATAAGATTAAAGAGTCTATTAAAAAAACATACTCATCTAAAGGTAAAAAGATAGTTGAGATGAATTTTCATGCAGTAGATAATACACTAGAAAATCTATTTGAAATTAAAGTACCAGATAAAATAACAACCAAAAAAGAGTTATCTCCATCTTTAAAGGGAGATTATAGTGAATTTATAGCAAGAGTTACTAAAAAGATGGTTGAGTTTAAGGGTGATGATATTCCAGTCTCTGATATGCCAGAAGATGGAACTTGGCCACTTGGAACAACACAATATCAGAAAAGAAATACAGGAATTGAAGTACCTGTATGGGATAGTGATATATGTATTCAGTGTAATAGATGTGTTACAGTATGCCCTCACTCTGTTATTCGCTCTAAAGTTTTTGATAAAGATTTACTTCAAAATGCACCTAGTGGATTTAATGGAGTACCTGCAAAGGGTAAAATATTTGATAAAAAAAGAGACCTATTTAACATTACAGTATCTATAGAGGATTGTACAGGTTGCTCATTATGTGTAGAGGAGTGTCCTGCTGTTAATAAACAAGATAGTAGCAAAAAAGCTATTAATATGACATCAAAACTAGACCTAAGAGATAATGCAATAGATGATTGGGACTATTTCCTATCTCTACCTAGTATAGATAGAGATAAACTTGACCACTCTAAAATGAAAGAGGCTCAATTCTTAGAGCCACTATTTGAGTTTAGTGGTGCTTGTCCAGGTTGTGGAGAGACTCCATATCTAAAACTAGCTAGTCAACTATTTGGAGATAGAATGATAGTAGCAAATGCTACAGGTTGTAGCTCAATATATGGGGGAAATCTACCAACAACACCTTGGAAAAAGAACTCTCAAGGTAGAGGTGTAGCTTGGTCAAATTCACTATTTGAAGATAATGCAGAGTTCGGATTAGGTTTTAGACTAGCTATTGATAACCATGCAAATAGAGCAAAAGAGCTTTTATCTAAATTAGATATAGATAGCACACTAAAAGATGAGGTTATTAATGCAACTCAAAAAACTGAAAAAGAGATTGAGGCTCAAAGAGAGAGAGTTGAAAAATTAAGAGATATACTTAAAAAGAGAGATGACTCATCAGAACTATTGGAGCTTTTAGACTATTTAGTTAAAAAGTCTGTATGGATTATTGGTGGTGATGGTTGGGCTTATGATATAGGGTATGGTGGATTAGACCATCTTCTAGCTAGTGGTAAAAATGTAAATATTTTAGTATTAGATACACAAGTATATTCAAATACAGGTGGGCAACAGTCTAAAGCTACTATGACAGGTGCAGTTGCTAAATTCGCTAGTGGTGGAAAATCTAGTATGCCTAAAGATTTAGCTCACATGGCAATTACTTATGAGAATGTATATGTGGCAAAAGTTAGTATTGGAGCAAATGAGAAAGCAACGCTTAAGGCGTTTATGGAGGCTGAAGCCTATGATGGAGTATCTATTATTATTGCATACTCTCACTGTATTGCACATGGATATGATTTGCGTTATGGAATGAAACAGCAAAAGAGAGCTGTTGATAGTGGATTGTGGCCTCTATTTAGATTTAATCCTGAATATATTGGAACAGCTATAAATCCATTGGCACTTGATTATAAGGGGGCTAAAATAGATGTTAAAGATTTTATGTATAATGAGACAAGATTTAAAATGGCAGAGAAGATAGATAAAGATAGAGCAGAAGAGTTTTTAGATACTGCAAGATACTCCTCTAAAACACTATATAATAGATATAGAGGGATTTTTGAGGAGTATGAAAATTTTAGGAAGAGATAGAGTTTATCTCTTCACAATCTCTACAATAGTCAATTTTATATAATCCAATTAGTTCATCAGATATTTTATATTGGTGTGAGGCTATATCATCTATTGTAATAAACTCTATAGATGATTTTTTATATACAACAACCTCACCTTTACAATCTTTTTGTAAAATTCTCTCAATAGAGTGTTTAATGAAATTACTTGCCATTAATCTATCAAAAACTGTTGGATTTCCACCTCTTTGAACATGTCCTAAGATAGTTACTCTTGTATCCATTTTAATATCATCTTTTAAAAAATTATAAATCTCTTGAGTCTTTTTTGTCCCTTCTGCTACCACTGCTAAAATATATCTTTTTCCACTATTTACATCTCTTTTTATCTCTTTTTTCTTTGACTCTAAATCATAAGGCATCTCTGGAATTACACAAATCTCTGCTCCTGAAGTAATAGCAGATACTAAAGCTAAATATCCCGACCCTCTACCCATAGTCTCAATAACAAATGCTCTCTTAAAAGATGAAGCTGTATCTCGTATTGAGTCTATAGAACTTCTAATTATATTTAGTGCTGTATCAACACCTAAACAATACTCCGTTCCATATATATCATTATCAATAGTAGCTGGTATGCCTATAAATTTAACTCCAAATTCATTATAAAATATATCCATAGCTCTAAATGAACCATCTCCACCCAATACTATTATCTTATCTATACCTAACTTTTTTAGATTATTATATGCCTCTTCTCTATATCTATATTCAAAAAATCTTTTAGAACGAGAGCTTCCAATAATAGTTCCTCCAAGATGAATAATCCCATTTACATGGCTTAGATTTACTCTTTTTATTCTATTATCTATAAGTCCCTCTAATCCATCATATATTAAATATGGAGCTAATCTATATGAAATTACATGTTCTACAAAATATCTAATAGCAGGGTTCATTCCTGCCGAGTCTCCACCTGAAGTCATAATTGCTATTGCCATATATATCCTTATATTAATATTACATTGATTTTATAAATGTTGAGTATATCTCTGTTAACTCATGGTCTTCTTTCTCCATAAGTTTAATATCTCCTGTCTTTAAACTCTCTTCTAAAACAGCTATTCTTTTTATTAGATAGTGAAAAATCTCTCTATTTACATCTGGTAACATATCATGTCTAAGTTTTTTTTCTCCTGTATCACATTTAACAACTCTAGCAGGGACACCAACAGCTGTTGAGTGTGGTGGTACATCTTGTAAAACTACAGAGTTAGCACCAATTCTTGAATACTCTCCAATGGTAATATTTCCTAAAACTTTTGCACCTGCACCAATAATACTATTTTTTTTAACTGTTGGGTGTCTTTTCCCTTCTGATAAACTAACCCCTCCTAAAGTAACTTGCTGATATATTAAAACATCATCTTCTATAATAGCAGTCTCTCCAATTACAACTCCTACACCATGGTCTATAAAGACTCTATTTCCAATGGTAGCTGCAGGGTGAATATCAACAGTTGTTAAAAACTGTCCAACTGCTGATATAAATCTAGGGATAAATCTTAAACCCTTTCTATATAAAGAGTTTGCAACTCTATAAAATATAATAGCCCATAATCCAGGGTAGTTAAAAAAAAGCTCAAATGTTGAGTGTAGAGCTGGGTCGTTTCTCTTTACATTTAAAAAGTCATCTCTAATGTTTCTAAACATAGTTATCACTATTATCATCCTCTCTCTTTAATTGAATAGTTTTAAGATAACTATTTTCACTTAAATATAGATAAAGTCTATTTAAACTATTTAGCTAAAATAATATTAGCTACTCTTTTACTACTTCCATATTTCAGATACTTTCTTAACTCTTTAGCCTTAATAGTAAATCTTTTTCTATCTATACTATAATACTCATCTAAAAGGTTATCAATAGTAACTTCATCTTGAAGTAGCTCTCTATGGAGAGTTGAGTTATTATGGTGGCTTAATATTATATTTGCTAATCCAATTTGAGATATTTTTAAAATTTTTGTTCCAATAGCATAATCTATCTTTTTAGCAATATATACAAGCACAAAAGGAGTACCAATTAGTGCAGACTCTAGCGTAGCAGTTCCAGAGCATATAAATGCAAATTCTGCTTTAGATAAAGTAGTTTGAGTATTTTGACTAATCTCAAACTCATTTATATCTCCATATAGAGATTTTATCTTTTCATTTGAAAAAGTAGATGGAATAATTAATATAGCTCTTTTATCTGAGAGTTTTTTTCTAACTTCTTTGAAGATAGGTAGAAGTTTCTCTATTTCACTCTTTCTACTCCCTGCCATAAATGCAATAATATTTTTATTAGCTTGATTTTTAACTCTTATCTCATCTAATAGAGGGTGACCAACATACTCAGCTTTAGATTTATAATAACTAATTTCAAAAGGGAGTATGCCTAATAGTCTATCACAATATAGTTCTAATTTTTTAGCTCTTTTAGGACGACTAGCCCAAACTTGTGGAAGTATATAGTATATAATCTCTTTATCTGGATACTTTTTTTTAAGTTTTTTTGCTAAAGGAATATTAAATCCAGATGAGTCCATAAGTAGAATTTTATCAGCACTACTTGCTAATTTTACCATCTTATCTGCTATTTTAAAAAAAAATCTTAATCTTTGTATAACATCAACAATACCCATTATAGCCATACTGTTAATATCATATAGAGGAGAGCCTAGAGATTTATCAAAAATACCAATAAGCTCAATATCTTTAGTATATTTTAAAATCTCTTTTAGGTGTAGATTTGATGATGGCTCAAGTGCTGATACTAAGAGTCTCATTAACCAAATTTAATACCTGCAAAAAAACCTGCAATAGCACTAGCTCCAGAGCTTAATTTCATGTGACTTAATCTATCTTTTACCATTGTTACCAACCCTTGAAATGAGTCAATACCAGTAGATACACTACTCTCTATCATCTTATCATCAACATGTATTGAACCTTTAGATTCTAGTACAAATAGAACAACAATTCCCAATCCTAAAATTAATAGTAGAATTTTAAAAAACTTTTTAAAAAAATATCCTATTGCTAAACCAATAACAAAGCTTGTCCCCATTTCCAAAAAAGGAAATGGGGAAGCTACTTGATGACCTCCATTTACTGCATAATTTTCATTCATAACTTTATCCATTTATATTAATTTTATTAAGCAACTACTATTTTAGCATATTCAATATAAAAGTTAAACTTTATCTCTATTTTCCAAAAATATATATTAAATTAGGAAACAGTAAAATAATGATTAGTGCTAATATTTGAAGTGCAATAAATGGTATAACTCCTCTATATATTTGAGCTGTTGTTACTAAATCTCCTGATGCTCCTTTTAGATAAAATAGTGCAAATCCAAATGGTGGAGTCAAAAATGATGCTTGTAGATTTAGAGCTATTAAGATAGCAAACCATATTGGGTCAATTCCAAATGAGTGAACAATAGGTACTAATATTGGTACAACTACAAATGCTATCTCTATAAAATCTATTAAAAATCCTAAGAAGAAGATAATAAGCATAGCAAATATAATAAAATTCCACTTACTACCCATATCATTTTTAAAAAACTCCAATGCAATATCTTGTCCACCTAACTCATTAAATACGAGTGAAAAGGCAGTAGCTCCAATTAGTATCATAAATATCATAGCAGTAAGTTTTACTGTCTCAACAGAGGCATATCTTAATAGATTAAATGAGAGTTGTCTATTTAAGGCTGTTAATATTAATGCCCCAACTACTCCAATAGATGCTGACTCTGTAGGACTTGCTATACCTGCAAAGATAGAACCTAAAACTGCCAATATTAAGAGTAGGGGAGGGGTAATAACCTTTATTGCCTCTTTTAACATTACACTATACTCCTCTTCACTCTTAATGGCAGGTGCAACTTTTGGATTTAATCTTGCATATATTAATATATAGAGTATATATAGAATAATAAGTAAAATACCGGGAACTACAGCAGATTTGAACAGCTCTCCAACACTTAAGTGCATCTGGTCACCTAATACAATTAATACTATTGATGGAGGTATAATCTGACCTAGAGTTCCACTTGCTACGATTGAGCCTGTTGCAAGTTCTGGTTTATATCTATTTTTTAGCATTAAGGGTAGGGCAATTAGACTCATCATTACAACAGAAGCACCAACAATCCCTGTACTAGCTGCCAATATAGCTCCAACAATAACAACAGATATTGCTAATCCACCTCTAATACCACCAAATAGTTTTCCCATAGATAGTAGTAACTCTTCTGCTATTTTCGATTTTTCTAAAATTAACCCCATTAAGATAAATAGAGGAACAGCCATAAGTGTAACATTTCTCATAATTCCATATACTCTATATGGTAACATCTCCAAAACATCTAAACCTAAATCTTCACTTATTAGTGCAAATAGCAGTGCCACTCCTGCAAATACAAAAGCTACTTGAAAACCACTCATAAGTAGAAATAGAGTTAAAATAAACATTAACCAGAGTGGATTTATAATAAAGGGTAGATGAAATAGCATAACTATAAAAGTTGCTACTATTCCAATAATCAATCCAAATAGTAATTTTTTATTCTCTATTTTATTATATGCTTTTATAATCTCTGATATTGCCTGAAGAGTTAAGAGTATAAATGATAAAAAGAGAACTCCCTTAATAATAAATCTATATTTAAGTCCACCTGGGTCACTAGATATCTCATTCTGTAGATAGCTCTGAATAGTTATATCTAAACTACCCTGTAGAAAAAATAGAGAGAATGGTATAAGTAGAAAGAGCATAGATAAAATTTCCACTATAGCCTTTGTCTCTTTTGAGTAGTTAACAAAAAATATATCAACTCTTACATGTTTATCATGTTTTAAAGCATAAGAGAGTCCTAATAGAAATATAATATCAAATATATGCCACTCTATCTCTTGAAGTGCTATAGAGCCTGAAGAGAATAGATAACGCATAAGAGCATCATAACTTACCAAAAGTGCTAGAGCTATTGATAAGATAGAGGCTATAAATCCTACTCTTTTAGTTAAAATATCTATATAGTAACTCATAATTTAAGCCTTTGGATATAGTTCTTTTAATCTATTATATAACTCATTTGGTGTTATATTACTATTTTTATCTAAGATATTTTGCATAATAACATTATCCTCTTTTCCATTCCAAATTTTTAGATATATTCCATATTTATATCCATTATCTTGACGAAATCTATTTAATATATTTTTACCAATATAGAGTCTATATAATTCTGATAATTTTAGATTTAGAGTAGATGAGGTTATTAGGAATGAGCGAATTAACTCATTAATACTTTTTTTACAAAATAGAACTCCTACCATATCTTCAACTACTCCCATCTCTTGATATATATCTAAATTATCTATTTTATCATTACTATTAAACTTATTAAATTGAGGTAGATTTACTATCATATATGCAATATCATCTATTGAGCCTAGATTTTCAATCTTATATACCCTAAGAGCTTCACTCATAATAAAGTGCCAAATATCAACAAGTTCTATCTTAATATTCTCATAGTCAGGCTTAGCATCAATGTCTTTCCAATGTTTCCATGGGTATGAGTCTATAAGCTCTCCTGCTTCAAGATATATACATCTTTTCCAATCTATTACTTTTCCATTTTTTGTAACTCCATTTTCCCAATTTACTCCATTAGTCTCATCATTTAGTTGCTGTTGTAACTTTAACATCTCTAAAATTCTATTCATATTTTACCTTTTATTTATAATCTCGTTATTGTAGCTTATTATTTATTTAATTAAAAATATTTAATCTTTTATTTCACATATAAGTAATATATCTTAAATTCAATAAAAAAATTAAAGCTAATAATACAACATATTTTCTTTTTAAAAATAACAAAAATAATTAAAAAATAACTTTAATTAGTTAATAAGTTTAATTATCCTAAAATATCATTTTCAAAAGGAGTTTAAAATGGAAAAATTACAAAAACAGGGATATAGTGCTTTTTTAAATCAATATTTTAAAGAAAATGCAGAGTTATTTTCTGATTTATCAAAAAGACAAAAGCCTCATACTATGATGATTACATGTAGTGATAGTAGAATTAATCCTGCATTACTGCTTAATGCAAAACCGGGGGAGCTATTTATCACAAGAAATATAGGAAATGTGGTACCACCATATCTTCCAGCTAAAGGCTCTACTCAAGCAGCTATTGAGTATGCTGTAAATGTATTAAATATTCCTAAAATTGTTATTTTAGGACATAGTAACTGTGGAGCGTGTGCACACATGTATCATCAACCTAAAAATAATGAATTGTCTCTACCTCATGTAGAAAATTGGCTCCAATATATAGTACCTGCTAAAAGTGCTGCTATGCTAGAAGTACATGCAAATCATAATAAAAACATTTTTGAATTAACAGAAAAACATAATGTAATTAGTTCTTTACAAAGATTAATGGAGTACCCATATATTCAAAATCGTTTAGTAGATAATAAAATTAGTTTAGAAGGGTGGTGGTATGATATTGGAAGTGGTAAAGTTGAGATATATAATTTTGATAAAAGAGATTTTGAATCAGTAATTTAAATAACTAGAGTTTAAAAAACTCTAGTTTAAAAATTAAACTTCTATTTTTTTAAAAGTTTTACTACCATAATCATATGCTTCTAAATTACCAGAACCAATATCATACCACCAACCGTGTAACTCTATCCTATTTTCTTCTAAAGCTTTTACTATATATGGATATGTCATTAGTCTCTGTATGGAGAGTTGTATATTATTTTTCTCTGTAACTTCTGCACGATTTTTTTCTGGATTATGTAAACACTCTAAAATAGCATTATGTTTAGCCGGATATGCCAGAGTTAACCATTGATTTACATGGCTCAATTCAACATCTTTTTCATTTTTATCTTTTTCATCATGATATAAATGAGAACATGCACCACAAGAGCTATGTCCTAAAATTACTAAATGAGGAACTTTTAAAGCATTAACAGCATACTCAATAGCAGATTGTGTTGCCCCTTTTGTTACTTCGTAAGGAGGCACAATATTACCTATATTTCGTGCTATAAATAGTTCCCCCGGTGTTGCTGAGAGTATCTTAACTGGAGATACTCTACTATCACTACATGTAATAATCATAGTATGAGGCTCTTGCCCCTCTGCTAGTTCATCAAAAAGTTTTTTATTATCTTTAAAATAGACCTTTTTGAATTTTTTATATCCATTTAAATGAATTTGCTCCATACTTATTTCCCTTCTTATTAGTATAAGTTATAATAAGTATAATAAAATTATTTAGTTGCAGTCATTAAAAAAACATGAAAATCTCTATTTGGTTTGGAAATAGTATTTACTGTTTCAAATTGTATCTTCTTAAAACCTACTTTTTGAACAGTTTTTTTTAGCTCTTCTATATCAAATCCAAAATGAAATACACCACTATTATCACTGTGAAATGTTCCATTCTCTCTATATAAATCAGCTATAGCAATAAACCCACCATTTGGTAATAGATTATATATTTTTTCAAATAGGGCTGAAATATCTTTAATATGATGAAGTGTCATAGATGATACAATTCCGTCAAAAAGTAAATTAGGTGGATTTTTAATTAAATCTAATTCTAATATATCAATATCACAATTAAATAGATGAGATTTTTCTCTAAAAACATTTAACATAGATGCAGATATATCAATAGCTGTAATTTTACCTACACTATTAGATAAAAAATAACTAAGAAGCCCTGTCCCAGCTCCAAAATCCATAATATGCATATTTTTATCTAATCTAATATTTTTTATTATGCTATTAGCAATTTTTTTAGCTCCCTGAACACGCTTATTATTTATATCCCAATTTTTAGATTTATTTGCAAAGAGGTCTTTTTTTTCTGACAAAATATTCCTTTTTTGCAATTTTATCATTTTTATTTAAATTTTTAAAAAAAGATACTATAATATTTTTCAAAATAAAAATAATGGAAAATATGAATGAAAAAAGAAGTATTTGAAGAAAATAAGAGAGCATATGGTTTAAAAAGTAAGAACATAATCTAATATTATGTTATGATTTTTTAAAATTAGGAGTCTTTTAGAGCATGAAATTTGAAAAAGATACATTAATAGGAGATTTTAATCGCTGGTTAAAATCTTATCTACGAAACATTAAATA
>WGAM01000124.1 GCA_015494795.1 Campylobacterota bacterium | reverse complement strand
CCCTTATAGGGTTTGAAACATAGGTTGAAGAGAGTGTTGGTAAGCCTATAGCTTACGTTTAAATATACTCCCTTATAGGGTTTGAAACACTTATATAAAGCCCAAACAAATTCAATATATATGTTTAAACATACTCCATAAAGTAGCTTTTAATAGTTGTTTTAAGTGGTTAAAAGATGCTCTTTTTAAACTATGTAATCCAAAAATATTAAAAAGTGCTAACGATTTCCTTCTGTTTAATAATAGATATTCACAATTTTTGTGATATTGAATAGTGATGCAGGTAAAGAGTGGCCATCAAGTGCCACTCAAACGATGAAGAACGGACTTTATAGGATTATATAGTTTTTTAAAATCTATTTATACTTTTATATAGTTTTTTCTTGTCGGAGTCAGCTAAATGTAATCACCTACCCACGATTAAGTTCACCTGAGATATCTTCCTCTTCCTGTAAAATTATAAAAATCTATTACTACTATTTTGTTAAATTTAAATCTTTAACTCTCTCTCTTACACTCTTCATAAACTTTTTACCCGGGTCATTTTTTTTAGTTCTATATCCACTATCTAACTCTAGCCATTCAGGAGTCCCCTCCTCTTCTCTATACTCATAGTGTCCTATTAATTTTTTAATAGTTGGATATTTTGCCTTTAGGTATCTTACCAATTTTATATTAGACTCTAACTGTGCCTTAGTTAAATCCTCTTTTCTATTAGCTCTACCACCAACATTCTCTACTCCAATACTATAATAGTTTAATCCAATAACATGTCTTGCCATCCAATTTTCTGGCATAAGTCTATATATAGTTCCATCTCTTGCAACTAAAAAGTGAGCAGATACATTTAAAGCACTAGCTTTTGATATATCTTTTCTATCTGCAAATAGTCTTTGTGGTTTTAGTCTATTAAATGACCTCTTAAAACTCATATCAGCAGTCCAATGGAGGACAATAATTTTTGGAGTTATTTTTATATTTTTAACTTTAAATCCATAGTGCTTTTTAATATACTCTTTTGTTAAATCTATTCTCTCTTTTTTAAAAACTATTGGTTTATCTATAATTTTTATCTCATTTTGTGCCATAGCTATTATGGCACTACTCGCTAATAGTAAAATTGTTCTTTTCATTTTTATTTCTCTTATTTTTTAATGAAACTATACTCTTTTATTGTGGAGAATTAGCTATATCTCTCCATAATATGCTCTAAAGTAAACTGCATATCTTCGTCTAGCTCCATATTTTTATACATCCATCTAATATAACCCATATCTTTTTTAGCTACTGACTCTATATTTTCACCATTATATTTACCAAATCTAAAAGTCTGTAGCATAACAGGCTCTTTTGTTAACTCTACTAACTTTTTCATAGGATTTATATGGGGATATTTTTTTCTAATCTTCTCTACCAATTTAGAGAGAAGTAGTTTCATAACTAAAACATCTCCTATTGCATCATGAGCCTTTATAGTAATATTATATCTCTTTGCCTCATCTTGCTCTTTTTTATAGAGTCCTAAAGAGTATCTAAAGTATTGAAGTCTATGGTATGGAGAGTCAGGATAGAGATGTTTGGAGCATCTAAGAGTATCAATTAACTGCATACTATTTTTAAATCCCTCTTTTGTTAACATTCCTAAATCAAAATTGATATTGTGTGCAATTAGATAGTTATCGGGACTATTTAGAGAGGATAACTCACTATAAAAGTGACTCTCTTTAAATGGAGGTTTCCCCTCTACCATTTCAGGCACTATATTATGTACTTCCATAGCCTCTATTTTAATTGGAGTTTCTGTGCCACATAGTTCATTATATACCTTAGCCTCTCCTCTACTATCAATAACCATTGCACCTATTTGAATGATTTTATCACCATCTTCATTCCCTGTTGTCTCTGTATCAAATAGTATATACTTTGCCACTATCTATTCCTCTTTTTAAAATTTTTAATATAATAATAAAATGATTTCATCTCATAAATAAAACTACTCTTTGTTGAAAAAAACCTCTTTTTAAACTCTAAAATAAGCTTCATAAAACTTATATAAATATCTGTTGATTTTAACCACTCTGTAATATTTATAACTTTGTAGTAAATAAATGAGAACCATTTAAAATTTAAAAAATTATCTTTAGATATTCTAAAAAACCAAAGTGTAAATCCAGCCAAAGGAATTTTAAAACTATATAGTACTCCACCTAATATAATTTTACCTCTAAGAAAAGCTAAACCAGCTGTTACTCCCATACTCTCCACAGTTAATATTAGAGTTATAAAAATAAGTAAACGAGTATAGTTATTTAATCTATCTATAATTTGCTGTAATTTTTGTAAGATTTTTAATGATTGAATTTTATAATATATAGGTCTTGCTAAAGTCTCCCATATTATCTCTTCAAAAACTATATATGTAAAGACTAAAGTAAATTGAATAGCTAATAGGAATAATCGTCCTATTTTTTTTAAAATACTCATATATAACCTCTTTTTTAAAAAAAGAAGTATAACATAATTGTATTTAATGGAGATAATTATCTCCTCTTCAGAGTGTGAGAAATTAAATAATATTTATTTTCTTCTAAGCTCTTTAATTCTTGCTTTTTTACCTTTTAATGCTCTAAGATAGAATAGTTTAGCTCTTCTTACTCTACCTCTTCTTACAACAGTTATACTATCAATACTATCTGAATAGATTGGGAAAATTCTCTCAACACCAATAGAGTTAGCACCAATCTTTCTAATTGTCATTGTTCTACCTGTGCCTTGACCACGAAGTGCAATACAGACTCCTTCAAAATTTTGGACTCTCTCTTTATCACCCTCTTTAATTTTTACACCAACACGAACTGTATCCCCTGCTCTAAACTCTGGAATAGTTTTATTATCTAACTGTTTCTGTTCAAAACTCTCAATATATCTATTTCTCATAAGATTACCTTTTATTTTTTCTCTCACTCAATATGAGTCTATTATACATATCTGGTCTAAAGTATTTTGTTTTACATTTAGCCATAGCATTTTTTAAGTCCGAAATTTTAGCGTGATTTCCCTTTAGAAACTCTGAAGGAACAGAGGTTCCATTATATATATTAGGTTTTGTAAAGGATGGTGCTTCTAAATTGGACATCTCAAAACTCTCAATATCTAAAGAGTTACTATTACCTAATACTCCCTCTATATTTCTACAGATAGCATCTGCCATAACAAGAGATGGTAACTCCCCACCAGTTAAGATAAAATCACCAATAGAGAATAGCTCATCAACTCTCTGCTCAATAAATCTCTCATCAATCCCCTCATATCTTCCAGATACAAATATAATATGCTCTTTAGCAGATAGTCTTTTAGCATCATTTTGTCTAAATGGCTTTCCAACAGGTGTAGCCATAACCACATAAATATTAGGAGATTTCTCTCTAATAGTATCAATAGAGTCAAATAGAGGTTGAGGAGTCATTAACATACCAGCCCCACCACCAACCATTGCTCTATCTACTCTATTGTGTCTATCTTTTGTATAGTCTCGTGGATTTACAAAATCTACTCTTATAATATCTCTATCTACTGCCCGTTTTAATATTGAGTCACTAAAATAGCACTCCATAATATTAGGAAATAGAGTTAGGAATGTTAGGGTCATTTAATTATCTCATTTTATATATTTTATCTCTATATTTTTAATAAGAGATTTACTCGTCTTTGAATAAACCCCTCTATAATTTTTAATCTTTTAGCAGAAAGATTATAACTATGGTGTTTTGTAAATTTAAAATTTATAAGTTTACGAACTCTTTTCTTCTCTCTATTTGTTATAATAGAGGTAGCAAAACTCATAAAATCCCCTGCATTTTTCATACTCTTTGTCTGTGCAAACTCATCTATGCGTTCTAGGTCATCTTCCATTGCATCATAAAAGAGTGAAAGACCATTATCAAAGATAGGGGCAGGTTTTACAATTCTATTTGTGCTATTATCTATTAAAAGTCCAAAATTTCCAAAGTGTCTATCAGTGTTTAAAATTATAATATCAAAAATAAGCATATCGACCAATGCCTTATAAAACTCATCTCCTAACTCTTGATAGTAGCCCAAAATAGCGTCCCAACCACCATCTTTTACTAGATGATAGATAGGTACAAAGGCATACTCTTTTAAAGTGAAGAGTTTACATATAGAGTTTACTTCTCCCCTCCACTTTCCTAAACCATAAGGAGTAGCATTTAAACCCATTTTTTGAGCTATCTGATAGCCATAAAATTCAGAATATGGCTCTTTTCCACAGTTAGCACACCCCTTTGAGCCTGATTTATAGAGAAAAATCCCCTCTCTCTTTTGAGGATTTTTACGCCAAGCTTTAGCCAACATTCCATTGGTAGTAAACTCTGGACTAGAGATAAATCTCTGTTTTTTTATACTTCCATAACCTGTATAGGCTAATAGAGAGAGAGTTTTATTAAAGTCATTATCATAAAGATTATACTCTAAAAAATTACCTTTAAAATCCTCTTGGACTATCCAATAACAATCATTAAGAGAGAGCGATTTAGAGATAGATACAATCCCCTCAATATCATCAAAATTTAGACCTAATTCCATAAGAATTTTATATACAAAAGCTCTGTTTTTAGGTATAGTTCTAGATTTTATCCATGATAGAAGTGAACTATTATTTATCTCTAATCCAAGTGGAAAAAAACTATTATACTCTTTATATATATCTATTATCTCTAATTGTGTACCTCTAAGAGGAGTTTTTAAAAATCTAAATTTTATTAGATTTCTATCAAAATGTTTTAAAATATAGTTCAAATTTAACTAGCCTCTAAAATATCTATACCATCTTTAACAGTAATTATTTTATCTTCTATATTAATCGATATAATATATCTATCTATATTTGGGATTAAAAAACTATTTGCAAGACCTCTATTGGTTAAATTTTTATCAGTTTTAATATATAGATAATTTACATCTGCTAATCTCTGAACCTCTTTAACTATACCTAAAGTTATATTATTCTCTATAACTCTACACCCCTCTAAATCAAACCAAAAATATTCACCCTCTTTAAGATGACATCTCTCTTTAGTCTCATCAAGTGATGCGAATAGTTTAGCATTAGTTAACTTTTTAGCAATATCTATATTATCATAACCTTTAAATGCTATAGTTCCTCTATTTAGATTAATTCGACTAATTGTAAGTCGTCCTACACTACTATCAAAACTATAACCAACTTGAAACTGTTCTGGAAAATCTGTATGGAGATGGAGCTTTAAATCTCCATGAAGTCCGTGGGTTTTACCCACTTGTGCTATAAAAAACTTTTTGGGTTTTTGCATAAATAGTTATTTTTTAGCCTCAACATTAACACGATAATTTACACCCCCCTTAGCTTTACAGCCTGATATTACCGTCTTAATAGAGTTTATCATTCGCCCCTCTTTTCCTATTAGTTTTCCTACATCTTCACTATTAGCTACAATTGTAATCTCATCATACTTCTCTTCAAGATTTTTAATTGAGACAGATATATCATTAGGATAAGTTACTAATAGTTTAGCATATTGAGAGACAAAATCTGTTACCATATCTTACTTCTTTGTAATCTTTTTAACTCTATCACTCATTTTAGCACCAACACCAATCCAATAGTTTAATCTCTCTTCATTAAATTTTAAACCATCCTCTTTAACCATTGGATTATAGTAGCCGATTGACTCAATCCAACCACCATCTCTTCTTTTTCTACTATCTGTTACCACTATTCTATAAAAAGGTTTTTTCTTTCTACCCATTCTTGTAAGTCTAATTGCTGTCATTTTTTTCCTCTATATATTACTATTTTTAAGTACTGACAACTACCTCTAATGACTAAGACACTCATCAACACTTTTGAAAGCGAATTTTATCACATATAGTATAAATTAATCTTTAAAACTCATCTGCAAATATAAATCTAAATAGACTCTTATCTTTTGTATCATTATTATATATATATTCAAATTTAATAGGTATGGTAAAGTTATTAAAAAATACAAAATCGCTCTCTACCCCTAAAGTCTCTTGATTATATACTCTATTACTATTTAGATAATCTATATCATATATCTTATCTTTAATATAAATTGAGTTTCTCTGTATAGATAGTGGAAAAGAGAAGAGGTATAGAGGTGTATCTATACTCTTATATAGGCTAACTTCACCACTCTTTACCTCTTTTGCATATAGTGGTCTATCTACTGTTGGCATAGTTACTACTAAGTTATTTTTTATTGGATTATCTATAGTAGTATCAATCTTAATACCAATATCTTCTCTACTATCTAAACTATCACTTTTTAATATAGCCCCATTAAATCCAATATAGCTCTGATAACCTAAACCATATAGAAAAT
>WGAM01000123.1 GCA_015494795.1 Campylobacterota bacterium | reverse complement strand
TCTATTCGTATCATAGCAATATCACCATAAACGCAATCTAATCTCTTAAGCTCTAATATAGCCTCTTGAATTTTTGCCTCTGTGCATTTATGAGTTGTAAATAGAAGTTTTACATGAGCTTCATTTCTATGAGATTTTTGAAGCATAGACTCAATAGATATATCAAACTCTCCTAATTTAGTAGTAATCTTAGCTAAAACTCCAGACTTATCATCAACTTCCATTCTAAGATAATAATTAGTTATAATATCCTCTTCAGGCAGTAAATCAAATTTACCCTCTAAGCCTCTCTTATACCCTAACATTGGAGTTGTATTACCTCTTACAATATCTATAATATCAGCAATAACAGCAGATGCTGTTGCATCTCCTCCTGCACCTGCTCCATAATACATAGTCTCTCCAACCTTATCTCCTACAACAGATACAGCATTCATAACACCATCAACCTTTGCTATCATGCTACTACTATCTATCATAGTTGGGTGTACTCTAAGTTCAACTCCCTCATCTACTTTTTTAGCAATACCAAGAAGCTTAATCTCATATCCAAAACTCTTAGCAAACTCTACATCTACTTGAGTAATATTCTCTATCCCCTCTATTAAAATATCTTCAGGTTTTGCATCAATTCCATAGGCTAAACTAGCTAATATTAGAAGCTTATGAGAGGCATCAAATCCACCAACATCAAATGTTGGGTCAGCCTCTGCATATCCTAACTCTTGAGCCTCTTTTAATACCTCATCATAATTAGCACCATCATTAATCATTTTAGTTAACATATAGTTTGTTGTTCCATTCATAATACCTTGAATAGACTCAATATGGTTAGCTGTTAGACCATTTTTTAATGCACCAATAATAGGAATACCTCCTGCTGTACTAGCTTCATACATTAAGGGTATATCTCCTGCTAACTCTTGAAGCTCATAACGATAATATGCTAAGAGAGCCTTATTTGCTGTTACTACAGGTTTACCTCTCTTTAGAGCCTCTTTTACTAATTTAAATGGCTCTTCAACTCCACCCATAAGCTCAACTACAATATCAATAGTATCATCATTAATAATATCCATAGGGTTAGAGGTTAGTTTAATATCTATCCCTCTATCTCTATTTAGATTTTTAACAGCCCCCAACTCTACAACTATCTTTTTACCAGCTCTAGCTTCAATAATATCTGCATTAGAGCTTAAGATATTAGCAACACTTGCCCCCACTGTTCCTACTCCAAGTATTCCTACTTTTACCATTTAATCCTTTTCCTTTTCGGCTCTCACCTTTTTTAAAAATCTCTTGATATTTCGTCCTGCTTGGCGTATTCTCTTCTCATTCTCTATTAGTGCAATTCGTACATAGTTATCACCATACTTTCCAAAACCAATTCCCGGACTTACAGCAACATTAGCTTCAACTAATAGTCGTTTAGAGAACTCCAAACTTCCCATATCTTGACAAATTTCTGGTATCTTACCCCAAATAAACATAGAGGCTTTTGGTTTTCCCATCTTCCAACCAGCATTTTCAAAAGCCTGTAACATAACATCACGCCGTTTTTTGTATAGAGGAATTATCTGTTCTTCTGGAACATATCCATGCTCATCTAGTGCAACAGTTGCTGCTACTTGAATTGGTGTAAACATACCATAATCTAACCAAGACTTAATACTCTGTAATGCACCAATAAGTTTTCTATTTCCTACAACAAAACCTACTCTCCAACCTGCCATATTATAGCTTTTACTAAGTGTATATGCCTCTACTGCCACATCTTTAGCTCCCTCAACCTCTAAAATAGATGGAGTCTTGTATCCATCAAATGATATATCAGCATAAGCAATATCAGAGATAATATAAAATCTCTTCTCTCGTGCAAGTGCTACAACTCTCTTATAAAACTCTGGAGTTACTGTGGCTGTTGTTGGATTATGGGGAAAATTTAATACTAAAAATTTTGCTTTAGGTAGAGAGTTATCTAATGCCTCTTTTAAATCAGATATAAATCTATCCTCATCAACCTCAAATGTATCCTCATTAAATTTAAGCTTCATCTTCTCCACATTAGCACCTGCTAAGATGAATGCTTGATAGTGAATTGGATATGTTGGGTCTGGAACTATTGCCACATCACCTGGATTTGAAATAGCTTGAACTAGATGAACATAACCCTCTTTTGAGCCCATTGTTGCAACTACCTCTCTATCTGGGTCAAGCTCTACTCCATATTTTCTCTTATACCAATTTGCCATTGCAAGTCTAAGTTTATATATACCTTTACTTGCACTATATCCATGAGTCTTATCTCTTTGAGCTGTCTCACACAACTTATCTATAATTGGTTGTGGAGTTCTACTATCTGGGTTTCCCATAGAGAAATCTATAATATCCTCACCTCTTCTTCTTGCTTCCATTTTAAGTTCATTAATCTCTGCAAAAATATATTTTGGAAGTCTATTTATCTTTTCAAACTGTATCTCATTAAACATGAATTTTACCAATTCCTTCCATGATTAAGTCTTTTAAACTCTTTTTTTGTAATCTCTTTAATCTCTTTACTATCTATATAGAAGTAGTGTCTCTTTCTATCACCTAGTTCAAGAGTCTTAACATCAGATACAATATCTAAATATCCATGTCCTGTTGTTAATAGCCACTTTTTCCCTTTTAAATCAAATGCTGTTGACTTTTTTGTCATAAACTCTTTATGTTTTCTCTTTTTAATATCTATAAATCCAAACCATAACATTCCTCGTGTAGGATTAATAGTAATAGTTTTAATATCAGTAGTATTAGCATCTGGTGTAGGAGTATTGGCACTTGGCTCTTCAACTCCAGCATCAGCATTTACAATAATAGTGCCATTTTCATCTTTTTTACTATTTTTACCTTTTGGAATATCTGCAATAACTTTTATAGATTGTGTTCCATTAATATCAATAATAGGACTACTAGTAGTATCTCTTATAGCAGAAGTATTTATCTCAATTTCTGTTGTACTATTTTTATCTTTTTTAATAACTATACTCTTATTTGCAGTATCTTCACTAATATTAGCTGTAGTATTTAAAGCATCTGTATCGATTAACATATCCTGTTGTGTATCTAAATTAGAACTCAATAATCCATCTAATTTACCACTATTATAAAAGTACCATAGACCACCAATTAAAAATAATAAAACAATCCATTTTGAAAAACTATTTTTAGGTTTTAATTTATCGGGTGATACGAGTATTGGTTCATTATCACCCTCAAGACTACTATTCTCTTCAAAATATGCTCTTATATCACTCTCTAAATTAGAAACATCAATATTATACTCTCTTTTTAAAATCTGCACAAAACCTAAAGCTTTAACTCTATTTAACTCTTTAAAATCTCTATTTGCTAAACTATTTAAATTATATATTGATATATTAGTCTTCTCACTAATAGACTCTAAACCTTCAATCTCTATTAACTCTTTTAATTTCATTTTTCATCCTATATATTAATATTCCTGCAGAAACACTTACATTAAGTGAATCAAACTCTCTACTCATCTCTATTGAGATCATCTCATCTATCTTCTCTTTTGTTCTTTTAGAGATACCCTCTCCCTCACTACCTAAAACTAAAACTTTTTTTCTATTAAATGCATATGAACTTAAATTTTTACCCTCCATTGAAGCTCCATATAGCCTAAATCCTACCTGTTTTAACTCATTAAGAACATCAAGAGTATTTGGAATAATAGCAAAAGGCATATCAAGCAAAGCTCCACTACTTGTTCTAATGATAGAGGCAATATTTAAAGATTTAACTCCAGTTACAACAATTCCATCTACTCCTAAAGCATAAGCAGAACGAACAATAGCACCAATATTACCTGTATCAGTTAAATTATCAAGAACTAAAATGAAATCACTATCTTTTATATCTGTTAAACTAACAAAAGACAAATCCTCTATCTCAATTAAAATACCTTGATGATTTCCACCCCTTGCCATATTTTGAGCCCATCTATTCTCTAAAAATTTAATACTAGATTTGTATTGGTTATAGAGTTTTTGAGGTAAAATCCCTTTTTTGGCGATATATACTGTTTTTATTAATCTCTTATGCGATTTTAATGCATATAGACAGACCTGTTTTCCATAAATAATCATAATGATGATTTTATCAAAATAATGCTGTATTTTTATTGTGAATATATTTTATCTTAAGATAACTTTATAATAAATATTTTTCTTTAATTCTATTTTACGCTATAATATATCTAAAAATATCAGGAGCATTAAATAATGAAAAAAAGTTTAATATATATAGTTACAGTAATATTTTTAATAGGTTGTGGAAGTAATGGAAAAGAGGGGACAACTATAGATGTAGCAAACTACTATCCAACTAAAAATATAGTAAAAAGTTTTTATATGATTACAGATAGTGGAGATAATAGTCAATATGATGAAGATATATCTATAGATAGAGGTGTTATTATAGTTAAGGTTGATGATATTATAAAAAGAACTATTAATATTAATGATAATGAAATTCTTCAAAAAGATAGTGATGATAATCTAACAAAAACTATGAAACGCTATATTAAAGCAGGAGCTATACTCTATACTCTTCCAAAAAGTAAAGTTATAAAAGATATAAAATTTGAAGATACAATTTTAGGTCATAAGAGTATAGAGAGTACTACAACATGTCGTCTTGAGGGAATTTTAGATAAGTTAGATAATTATGATATTAAATATAGTGGAGATATTTTAAAATTTAAATGTATAGAGAATAAAAAGATTATAACTGAAATAAAAGAGAATTTACCTGAGTATATTGACCTACATGATGGTGAAGAGAAGTCAGATTACGATATATCATATTTCTATATGAAAAAAGATATTGGATTAATTGCTAAAATAGATGATGACTGTATAGTAGAAGATAAAGGTGGTAGTACCAGAGTTGATGATACAAGTTTAAAATGTAAAGAGAGAAGATATACTCATACATTCTATTTGCAATAGATGAAAACACAATTATTACACAAAAAGTATTTATACTTACACTTGTCAATAAAAAAACACACTAAAGGACACAAATGATGAAAAACATAGTTAAAATGTTAGCAATTTCTGCACTATTAAGCCCAGCAATCTATGCAGGAGCAAACACAGCAGTATGTGCAGGATGTCATGGAGCAAATTTTGAAAAATCAGCACTTGGTAAATCTAAAATTGTAAAAGATTTAACAAAAGACCAGATTGTAAAAGCTCTTAAGGGGTATAAAGCTGGCACTTATGGTGGAGCTATGAAAGGGATTATGAAGGGTCAAGTAGCAAAACTAACTGATGCTGATATTGAAGAGATTGCAACTAAAGTTGGAAAAAAATAGTTAAAAAACATCTCCTTGTGAATAACCTCTTTTGAGGTGAATTTATAATTTGTTTAAATTTTTCAAAGCATATTTAACAATAGAAGTAGTATCTCCTGATGCTCCTTTTATTGCTAACTGAATATCTTCACTCTTAAATCCTAAACTCTCTAATGCTAAAATTGCGTCCCTAACACTACTATCTATATTGTGATTATTATCAATAGTAAAATCAGATAACTCAACTAAAATTCTATTAGCAGATTTTGCTCCAACTCCTACCACTTTTTTTAACATATTACTATTTCCATTTGCAATAATCTCTGCAAAAGTAGTTGGTGAGAATGTAGAGCAGATTGCCATTGCTACTTTGACACCAATACCATTAATCTTAATAAGTGTGTCAAACATCTTTTTTTCATTTTTATCTAAAAAACCAAATAGTATATTTCTATCTTCTCTAATAATTTGAGTTAATAGAAGTTTAACTCTATCCTCTACAATACTATTTGATGTATTTGTAGATATATGTACCTCATATATTAACCCATTTGTATTTATATGTATAAGAGTTGGCTCTTTTCTCTCAATAATACCCTCAATTCCCACTAACACTTAAAAACTCCTAATAAATATTAACAAAAGTATATCAAATTTTGATAAAATTCTATTATGAAATTAAAATCTATATTTACAAACAGTTTTGGAATTCTATTCTCAAGAGTTACAGGTTTAACTAGAGATGTTATTATGGCTTCGGCACTTGGAGCATCTATCTATACAGATATGTTCTTTATCGCTTTTAAATTTCCTAATCTATTTAGACGAATATTTGCAGAGGGGGCATTTACACAAGCTTTTATGCCATCATTTGTAGCCTCTAAACATAAAGGGGTATTTGCTACTGCCATATTTTTAAGATTTATGATATTTATATTTATAATCTCTCTTATAGTAACTCTATTTCCAGAGCTTGTAACTAAAATATTAGCTTGGGGTTGGAGTGGAGATTTAATAGATAGAACTGCTCCACTAACTGCTATAAACTTTTGGTATTTAGATTGTATATTTATAGTCACTTTTTTAGCAACTCTATTGCAATATAGAGAGCATTTTGCAACAACTGCAATCTCAACCTCTCTACTAAATATATCTATGATTAGTGCAATGTTAATATATATGAATAGTGAGCCTAAAATAATTGTATATGCTCTTAGTTTTGGAGTTGTAATTGGAGGTATCTTACAGGTAGTTGCACATCTAATTACAATAAAAAGGTTTAAGCTACATAAGATATTAATAGGTGGTTGGATATATAGAGATAAGAGAGATGTAGAAGATGAGAAGAAAAAATTTACTAAACTATTTATTCCATCAGTCTGGGGAAACTCAGCACCTCAAATATCATCATTTCTCGATACTTTTCTAGCCTCTTTCTTAATTACAGGTTCTGTATCATATCTATTTTATGCAAATAGAGTATTTCAACTTCCATTAGGAATTATTGCAATAGCCACAGCTACTGCTCTATTTCCATCTATCTCAAAAGCTCTAAATAGAAATGATATAAAAGATGCATATAGTAATCTATCAAAAGCATTTTGGCTACTATCTTTTCTTTTAGGTGCTTCTGTAGCTGGAGGGATTATCTTAGCAGAGCCTATTGTTTGGCTACTATTTGAGAGAGGTGCATTTACGGATATTGAAACCTTAAAAACAGTAGCTGTACTTAGAATGTATATGATAGGACTTATCCCTTATGGTTTTGCTAAACTATTCTCTATGTTTCTATATGCCTCCAATAGACATGGTAAAGCTGCAAAGATAGCTACAATTGCACTAATAGTTAATATTATTACCTCTTTTATACTTATAAAACCTATGGGTGCTATGGGATTAGCATTAGCAGGAAGTATTGGTGGTTGGGTTCTATTTATCTTAACTATAAAAGAGGTTGGATTTAATAGATTTTTTACTATTATAAAATCAAAAAATAGTCTATATTTTTTACTATTTATATTGGTTTTTACAATAGCTCTAATATATTTAAATTGTTTTTTAATATCCTATATTAGATAGTTAGTTTTAAAAACTATAACTTAAATTTTCAAATATCATATTATTATCTATATCAAATAGAGTAGAATTATGTAGAGCTAGAGATAGAATATATAAAAAATAATAATTAATATTTTAAGATAAAGTTATTTAAATATTATTTGTGCTATATTACTATTTGATATTTTATATCATAATAAAAAATAAGGAAAAATATGAAAAGAGTATTATCAGTAGTAGCGTTAGGTGCATGTTTAACTATGGGTACAGTTTATGCAGATGAGGCAAAAGCTAATAATAAAGTTGAAGTTACTAAACAACAGAGTGGAACAGTTATCAATCTAGCAGGAAAACAGAGAATGTTAACTCAAAAAATGAGTAAAGAGGCTCTTTTTATTGCAAAAGGTATTGATGTTGATAAAAACAGAGAGGCTCTAACTAAAACCTCTGCACTTTTTGATAAAACACTTAAAGGTTTAATTGAAGGAGATAAAGATTTAAATCTTCCAAAAACAGATAATAAAGAGATTTTAGCTCAATTAGAAAAAGTAAAAGATTTATGGAAATCTTTCAAGGCTAATATAGATAAAGTTATTGCTGGAAAAAGCGATAAAACAACACTTGAAGCAATTGCTAAGGAAAATCTTCCTCTTCTTAAAAATATGAATGAAGCTGTAGGAATGTATGCAAAAGCTAGTGGTTCTAAACTTGACCCTAAAATGGCTAAGAAAATCAATCTAGCAGGTAAACAGAGAATGTTAACTCAAAAGATGACAAAAGAGTTACTTTTAGTAGCTAATGGAATTGATGCTGATGCCAATAAAGAAAATCTTAAAAAGACTGCTAATCTTTTTGAAACAACTCTAAAAGATTTAACAGATAACTGTAAACACGATGATATAAAAAAACAGTTAGGTGTTGTTGCTAAATTATGGGCTGATTATAAAGTGATTATTGAAAAAGCAGATACTAGTGATGCATCACTAAAAAAAGCTGAAGAGTTAAATATGCCTCTTCTTAAAGAGATGAATAAAGCTGTTAAAATGATTGAGGCTTCTATTAAATAACTAATGTTACGATAAATCAATAAATCCTAAGCCATTTAGTACCATTGAGACTACGGCTTTTGGAATTAGTTTGGTATTACACTTGTTTAGTGGTTGAGTAGTTTACTATCTCTTTTAAAATATAATCTTGGAGTTTAATAAACTCCTCCTCTCCACCCATTATATTTAAAAGTTTAGATATATCTGCTGTTGATTTCTTTAACTCATCTCTTAGTTTATTTCTTGTCTTAATATAAATGCCTCTACTCTCTAAAAAAGATATTAATTCTCTTACTGAATGCTCTATCCCTCTTCCTACATTTAAAATAGGTGCATTTATATTTTCATTTAATATAACTTTATATATCTTTACAACATCATTAATATGTATAAAGTCTCGTGTAGCATTACCATTATTAAAGATATTTAATACACTATCATCTCTATATGCCTCTATTATTTTAGATATAATAGAGAAGTTATCATCTCCACCATACATATTAAATATTCTTGTAATAGTATAATCTATTCTATTTTTAATAGCAAAACTCTCAATTAATCTCTCATTTGCAATCTTTAGAGATGAGTGGAGACTTAGAGGTTGCAAAGGGTCAGACTCATGACATAACTCATTATTACCATATACAGAACTACTACTTGTATATATGATTTTATTAATATTTAGATTATTATCTAATATATAATTTAACACTTTAGCTGTTGTCATAATAGAACGATTGATATACTCTATTGGATTAGATAAATCATTTAGCTTTGTTGAGACTTGAAAATTATTAAAGATAATATTAATATTTTTATTAGATAAATCAATATTATTTAGTTCACTCTCTATATTTTGTGATGATACTCTATAAGAGTTATTAATATTCTTTGCTAAGTGTTTAGATAGATTACTATTTTTACCTATAATTATATTTATCATTAACTATTTTTTCCTTAATTTTACTTATTAAGATTTTAATCATCTACAATTCCATACTCTTGAAGTGCTTCATCTTCTGGTGGCATATCTTTTTCTAAATCTAAATTATCTTTTATATCTTTTTTTTCTATCTTATTTTTATGAACTATCTTTTCTCTTTTTTTATACTCTCTATTTTTGCTATTTGGAGCAACTCCTACTACTCTAACCATTCTAGTTGTCATTGAGGTATTGCCTGTTTTATCTTTTGTCATATAAAATAGTGTATATGTACCAACTCTATTGGTGTCAATATCTCCTGATATATCTACATTTAGTTTGCCATCAATATTATCAATAGCAATTGCCCCTTGCTCTTTATAGACTCCACCCAATTTAATAGTAACAGAAGAAGAGCCATTAAGTTTAATAACTGGTGGGATAGTATCATACTCATCTAATATATTATTTTCATTAACTGTATCATTTACTTTAGGAATATATATATTACACTCTTTTGGCTTTTTAATAGTAATTTTTTTCTTTTTAATATTTTTAATACTCTCTATCTCTATATCATCAACTCTAATCTCTCTACCTCTAATAAAAAATGTATCAACTGCTATAATATTATTATCTGGCTCATACCTTTTTAAATCTAAATCAAGGTCTCTTTTAAACTTATGCCATTTTCCATCTATAGCATCTCTACCTAATCCATAATATCCTGCACCTAATCTATCACTACTTGGAGTATATATAATATATCTATGTCCATTAGTTGTCTGTAAACTTACTAAAATTACAAAATCATATTTAGTTTTTATACTCCATTTAAGAGATTTCCCCTTACTTTTACACCATCTCTTCGAGTCTCTCTCCATAGGTAGCATATATCCACTTTTTATATCTTTTCCCTTTAAGAGAACTACTCTACTCTTTTTATCTCTATCATATATATATTTAACTACTGATAGTGATGATTTATTATATATCTTCCACTTATTACTCTTTTTACTACTACCATTTTCATATATAGTAGAGTATAGAGTAACTGTAAACAGAATAGTTATTAATATTAAATTTCTCATACTAAATTATACAACAAAACAGATATTAACACAATTAATTCATCAATTTTTCCTTATTTCGGAGACATCGCCATTGATGGCGGTGAGGAGAAATAATCAGCTATGCTGAAAATTCTCACTTGACATTATATCATATTTTGTATATAATTCTTATATGAAGACTATGATAATAACTCAAAAGAACCGATTAAAACTCAGTTCCACCAAACTTGAAATTGTTAAACAGTTATCTTATTACTCTGCGAGACTTTATAATGTAGGTCTTTATAGTGTTAGACAATATTATTTTAATAATAATGC
>WGAM01000122.1 GCA_015494795.1 Campylobacterota bacterium | reverse complement strand
TGCAAAAATATAAGTGCTAAAAACTAATATAAGAAATTATAACCAAAGTGAGCTTAAATTAAAATTAACATATTTAAATTAAAAAGAATATTTTTATTAAAAATGATATTTTTTTTTTCAACCTCTTAAAAACAAAGAGAAGATATAATACGCTAAAAAAATTTTACTCTATATATAATAAAAAGGTTTATCCAATGTTTGAAACAGTTATTGGACTAGAGGTTCATGTTCAATTAAATACAAAAACAAAACTCTTCTGCTCCTGTCCTACAAGTTTTGCAGAACACCAAAATATAAATACCTGCCCAACATGTTTAGCCCTTCCCGGGGCTTTACCTGTAGTAAATAGAGAGGCTGTTATTAAGGCTATGAGATTTGGATATGCAGTAAATGCTACTGTAAATCATATTTCAAATTTTGATAGAAAAAGTTACTTCTATCCAGATAGTCCCTCTGCTTATCAGATTACACAACTATACAGAGCTGTAGTTCAAAATGGTGAACTTTTTATTGATTTAGATAATGGAACTAAAAAGAGAATTGGTATAACTCAAGCTCATCTTGAAGCTGATGCTGGTAAAAATATACATGATGGAGATATATCTAAAGTTGATTTAAATCGTGCAGGAACTCCTCTTATGGAGATTGTAAGTGAGCCTGATATGAGAAGTGCTAGTGAGGCTGTAGCATATCTTAAAAAACTCCACTCAACTGTTAGATATTTAGATATTAGTGATGCTAATATGCAAGAGGGTTCATTTAGATGTGATGTAAATGTATCAATTAGACCAAAAGGACAAAAAGAGTTTGGAACAAGAGTAGAGATTAAAAATATTAACTCATTTAAATTTGTAGCTTCTGCTATTAATTATGAGGTTCAGAGACAGATTGAAGCCTATGAAGATGGAATATATAAAGATGAGGTGATACAAGAGACTAGATTATGGGATACAGATAGAGGTGTTACAAAATCTATGAGAGGAAAAGAGGAGGCAGCCGATTATAGATATTTTCCAGACCCAGATTTACGCCCTTTAGTTGTAACTGATGAGATGATAGAAGAGGCAAAAAAGATGCCAGAACTTCCAGATGCTAAAGTAAAAAGATATATAGAGGAGTTAAAGATAAAAAGAGTTGATGCTCTTATTATATGCTCAGATAAAGAGTTAGCACAATTTTTTGAAGAGATGTTAAGTAGAGGGGCATCTGCTAAAACCTCTGTAAACTGGTTAACTACAGAACTGCTTGGACGACTAAATAAGAGTGGTTATTCTATTATAGACTCACCTGTAAGTGGTAAAAAACTAGGTGAACTTGTATCTAAAATAGATAGTGGAGCTATTAATGGAAAGGGTGCTAAAGATATTTTAGATGTTTTAATGGAAGAGGATAGAGATATTGATGAGTTAATAGAGAGTATGGGATTAGCTCAAATTAGTGATGATAGAGCTATTTTAGAGATAATTGATAATATTCTATCTAAAAATCAAGATAAAGTAGAAGAGTATAGAGGAGGAAAAGTAAAACTGATAGGCTTTTTTGTCGGACAAGTTATGAAAGCTAGTAGAGGCTCTGCTAACCCCCAAAAGGTAAATCAACTTCTAAGAGAGAGATTAAAATAGAAGATTTTAAATTTTCTATAAAATTGAGTCTATATCTTTCTCTATATCTGGATAATCAACTTCTCCAGAATAGGCAAATTCAGTTACACCATCTTTAACTACTAATATATAGGGGAGTATTCCTCTCCAACCATAAGTTTTTTGTATAAAATATTGTAGATTTTTAGCATCATCACCCTCAATTATGGGATATCTAATTTGATGCCCATTAATATAATTTTTTGCAGTAAATCTATCCATTTTACCTTGTGCTTGTATTGCAATTACCTCTAATTTCCCTCTATATCTACGACGAATTTTTTTTATTGTAGGTAACTCTTTTAAACAGTGTGGACAATCTTTACCAAACATCTCTAAAAGAATAATCTTATTTCTATATTCTGGAAATATAAAACCATTTGACATCTCTTTAATATGAATTTTTTTACCTCTAATACTAGTTAGAGAATGAACCTCACCCTCCGTAGGTCTCTTTTTTAACTCATTTTCAGAGATAGTTCCTCTATCACAAGCTGATTTTGTTATAGTTAAATCATCGTTACACTCTACATCAGGATTTTTGTATTTCTTTAAAATATTACTATTTTGAGAACTACCCTGAGTAGTTCTATTGGGAGATTTATCTTGTGTAAAAAATTTTGAAATACAACCTGTATTAAATAACATTATGGTTAATACAAGAAATCCTGATACTATAGTGTTCTTAGACATTACTATATTCCTTAAAATATTAATTATTTGGAGAGAGTTTTAATTAAATCCTCTAATGACTCTTTTTTGAAAAGTCCAGCTTGAACAACCTTCACATCACCATTTTTATCTATAGCAATCATAAATGGAATTCTACCTTTCCAACCTGACCTTTGAACAATATGTTTTACAAAATTAATATTATCATCTCCAGATAATAGAGTATAATTAATTCCATTAGATTTTCTAAAAGCCTCTACCTGCTTACTCTTATAACCTTGAACCTCAATAGATATAATTGTTAATTTATCTCCATACTTTTTAGTAAGTTCAATAAATTGTGGTATCTCCTCTCTACATGGAGGACAGTTATGTCCAAACATTGTTAAGAGTACAGCATTTTTATGCTCTTGAAAAACAAGACCATCTTTTGTATCTTGAACATGAAGTTTATTGCCTTGACTATCTGTTACTACAAAACTTGGATTATCTGCATATAAGTTTATACTAACTAGAAGTAAAACTGTTAAAATAATATTTTTCACCTATTTTCCTTATAAAATGTTTTTTGAAGATTATTATACCAAAGAAATGTTGTATTTATTGTGTATTATTTATATTTTTAATAAATTCTACAATTCTTTTACAAGCTTTTCCATCTCCATAAGGATTATGAGCTTTACTCATCTTATCATACTCCATCTTATTATCAATTAGATTTTGAGCCTCTTTAATAATCTTATCTCTGTTAGTTCCTACTAATTTAACAGTTCCAAACTCTACAGCTTCAGGTCTCTCTGTTGTATCTCTCATAACTAAGACAGGTTTTCCTAAACTTGGAGCCTCTTCTTGTATGCCACCACTATCTGTTATAATAAAATATGATTTATCCATTAGATATATAAAATCTTCATAACATAGAGGCTCTATTAGATGAATATTATTTATATTTGATAGAAGTCTATTAACAGGCTCTTTAACATTTGGGTTTAAGTGGACAGGATAGATTATATCTATATTTTGATTATTTATAGCAATCTCTTTTAGAGCTTTACATATATTTATAAACCCCTCTCCAAAATTTTCTCTTCTATGTCCAGTTACCAATATAAATTTAGATTTTATCCCATCTAATACTCTATTTTTATTTTTAATCTTTTCTAGTGCTAAGAATAGTGCATCTATAACGGTATTACCTGTTATAACTATATTCCCCTCTATCTTATTCTCTTTTAGAAGATTATTTTTAGATACTACTGTTGGAACGAAATGGTAAGTTGCTAAAACTCCTGTTATCTGCCTATTTGCCTCTTCAGGCCATGGACTATATATATTATTTGTTCTTAATCCTGCCTCTATATGTCCAATCTCTATCTTGGCATAGAAAGATGCAAGAGAGGTGGCACTTGTAGTTGTTGTATCTCCATGAACTAGTACTAAATCAGGTCTGAAATCATTCAATACATCTCTCATCTTTAATAGTATATCTGAAGTTATACTATATAGGTCTTGATTACTCTTCATAATATCTAAATCATAATCAGGCACTATCTCAAACAGTTCTAAAACTTGGTCTAACATCTCTCTATGTTGTGCTGTTACACAGACTTTAGATATAATAGAACTCTCCTCTTCTAACGCTTTTACTAGAGGAGCCATCTTTATCGCTTCTGGTCGTGTTCCAAATACTAAAAGTACCTTTTTCATAACTCTTATCTTTTAGCCTCTATCTCTCTTTCTTCTACTGCTTCTATCTCTTCTTCTACTATCTCCTCTATTTCCATTTCTATTTCGACCTCTTCGACCTCTTCTACTATTACCATCTCTACCTTTTTGATATCTATTTTTCTCAATAAGTCTCTCTATCTCCTCTTGGTTAAGACCAATAATATCTTTACCTTTTACATCTATCTCTTTTTGAACAATAGATGCTAATAGATGAGCAATAGTTACAATATCTATATCATGTTGAAGCTCTTTTACCAACTCTATAGCTGATGGTGTAATATCTGTTTTTATAATCTCATTTAATAAATTACTATCTTTTTTACTCTGTACCTCTTGACGAGTCGGAACTACTCTACTTATCATCTTTGTACCAACATCTTTCTCTATTCTTTTAATAGTTCTAAGCTCATTTGGAGAGACTAAAGTGATAGCTTCACCCTTATTTCCTGCTCTTCCTGTTCTTCCAATTCTATGAACATAACTCTCACTATCAAAAGGTATATGATAATTAAATACATGAGATACATCATTTACATCAAGTCCTCTAGCAGCAACATCTGTAGCAATAAATATCTCTACAAGCCCCTGCTTAAATGCTCTGATTGTTCTCTCTCTCTGCTTCTGCTCCATATCTCCATGAAGTCCTGCTACTTTAAATCCTTGAGATGTCATATATGATGATAATCTATCAACCTCTTTTTTCATACGACAAAATATAATAGATTTAGATGGATTTTTATAATCAATGAGTCTAAGAAGTGCATCATCTCTCTCATAATCAGATACTACATAAAATTTTTGAGTAATATCACTATTTGTTCTCTCACTCTTTGTAACTGTTACCGATTTTGGACTATTTAAAATCTCTTCTGCTAAGATTTTAATCTGTTTTGGCATAGTAGCAGAGAACATTAAAGTCTGTCTATCTTCTGGTAGATATCTGAATATATTTTTTATCTCATCTAAAAATCCCATATCTAACATCTCATCAGCCTCATCTAATACAACAAATTTAGGATTTAATTTAATCCTTTTTGATTTTAATAAATCTTGTAATCTCCCCGGAGTTGCTACAACTATATTTGCATGATTTATTCTCTCTATCTGTTTATTATAGGCTGTCCCCCCATATACTGTAGCAGTCTTAAAACCTAATATTTTACCAAAACGGAAAAGTTCATCACTAACTTGCATAGCTAATTCACGAGTAGGTACAATAACAAGAGCCTCAATACCACTATCTCCACTCATCATCTCTATAATAGGTAGTCCAAATGCAGCAGTTTTACCTGTACCTGTTTGTGCTTGACCAATCATGTCATATCCATCTAATATAATAGGAATTGACTCTTTTTGGACTGGGCTTGGCTCTTTAAAACCAGCATTCTCTATAGCTTGGTTTAGTTTATCTTTAAATTTAAACTCTTTAAATGTCATTCTTTTTGCTTCTTTGTAATAATTTTTTAAGATATAAGAGTAGTATTTAATTACTCTTGCAGAAATTACGCGAATTATACCCAATTAATTTGCTATAATCGCTTTTTTAAGAAATTTAATTGAAAGAAGTAGAGAGAATGATAAGTAAAAGTTTTTTATTAACATCTATATTTTTTATTTATGGCTGTACAACAGATAGAGTTGTAGCAGAAGAGCCTACTAAATTAATGGCAACTCAAGAGATAGTATATGAAGAGCCTCATAAGAGTTTAGATGAGAAGATTGGAAGTATGCTAATGGTAGGTTTTTTTGGAACTTCAGCTCCAGCCAATAGTCAAATATGTAGAGATATAAAAAAATATAATTTAGGTGGAGTAATCCTATTTGATGCAAATCCTGTAAATAAAAAAGAGGCTAAAAATATATATAGCATGGAGCAGGTAAAAAGATTAACTAGAGAGTTACAGAGCTGTAGTAGAGATGGGAGACTACTTATTGCTGTTGACCAAGAGGGTGGTAGAGTACAGAGATTAAAACGAAAATATGGTTTTTATGGTAGATTTCCAAAAGCAAAAGATATAAGAGGTCGTCCTATTAATGAGATATATAATATCTATTATCATATGGGAGAAGAGCTTAAATTAGCAGGAATTAATTATGACTTAGCTCCTGTTGTTGATTTAGCAATAAATAAACAAAATAGAGTTATATATAAATTAGGTCGCTCATTTGGAAGAAATCCACAAGAGGTTATAAAGTATAGTAAGGTTTTTATAGATGCAATGAGAGATAATGGTGTATTAACTTCTCTAAAACACTTTCCCGGACATGGCTCATCTTTAGGAGATACACATAAAGGTTTTGTAGATGTAACTAAACTGTGGCAAAGAGAAGAGTTAGAACCATATAGAATTTTAAATCAACAAGGATATATAGATACAGTTATGGTAGCTCATGTCTTTAATGCTAAACTAGACTCTAAATATCCTGCTACTCTATCTAAGAAAATAGTCAATGGACTATTGCGTAAAAAATTGGGATACAGTGGAGTTGTTATTACAGATGATTTACAGATGGGAGCAATAACAAAAAGATATAGTTTAAGAGAGACATTAAAATTGGCAATTAATGCAGGTGATGACCTGCTACTATTTGGAAATCAACTCTCTATAAATAGTATGGTTAGTATTAAAAGATTGGTTGATACTATTAAAGAGTTAGTTTATAGTGGAGCTATAGATAGAGAGACTATAAATAGAGCTAATCAAAGATTAGAAAATTTAAAAAATAAAATATAAATAATTATTTTAAATTTAGGTTAAGATATAGTATAATAGTTGATATTTAATATCAGGAGTTTTATATGGAGAGAGAGCATAACCCATCACTTATATATCAACTAAAAAATGACCACAAAAAGCTTTTTAATATCTATAGTGAACTATATAATCTATTTATAAATGATGATAACCATGATATAGTAGTAGAAAAATTAATTCAACTTAAAGTTATGCTTGATATGCATATAAGTTTTGAGGATACTCTATTATACTCTTATCTCAATAGTAAATATAGAAATATTAATGATAAACTCTCTTTTATTAATAATGCTCAAAAAGAGATGGAAAATATTATAAAAGTTGCCTTGAAATTTATAGATGACTGTTCTAATTCTGAACTATATAATGAACATAGAGATAGATTTAAAAAAGAGCTTAAGTTAATAGGTGATATTTTAGTAAAAAGAGTTGAGTTTGAAGAGGATAGATTATACCCCCTATATGTACCATGATTAATCCTGTTTATATAGTTTAAAATATGTTTTAAAAGCATAATATAGCTGTATTATAATTAATAATACAGTAACTATAAATATGCCAATAATTAGCTTTAGTAGTATTGTAGGTAGTGAATATATATTATTCAGATATACTCCACCAATAGATAGTAACATAACAACTACTGCAATAATACTAACTGTCTCAATCATCTTTGGAGAACTAGAGAAAAATAGATTATTAATCTTCTCTAATAGTGAGCTTTCTCTATCTACTTTATAAGATGTATCTTTATATCCACGCATAGCTTTTAACTTATCTACTAAAATATCATATTCTGAGTATAGAGTATTTGAATTTTCTCTTACTATTTTAAGATATGGTTCAAACTGCTTATGTGTTTTAATAAAATATTTTCCAGATAGCTCATTGATTATATCAATATTAAAAATATCATGTTTAACTCCAACTGCAAATTTATTTAAAAGACTTAACATCTCTGCCACATCATCTCTTAAACTCTTATCTCTCATAATCATATCTATCTGCTCATCTGTAACATCATCAAACATATCATTAATATCTAATTTCCTTCTAACTTTAGAGGTAATTTTTCTTAAATCCTTTCTAACTGTAGAGTAGGCATTTAGAGTCATTTCGTTTTTCATTCTTAAATGCTCTTTTTCACTCTCCAATCTTGTTAAATAGAGTTGATGTAGCACTAGAATTAAACCTATTATACCTATTGGTATAGATACAATATCTGCTACATTTGCAAATGTATCTAAATTCATAATATGCCCCCTATTAAATATATTTAATTTAAATATACTGTAAATTTAAAAATACAAACCTTAAAATAATATAAAATTAATATATATTTATAAAAATTAGATTTAGAGTAAACTAAAGATGTTAAAATAGAGGAAAAATTTGAGGTTAAGTGTGAAGAGAGCGTTAATATTACTAAATATGGGTGGGGCTAATAGTATTGATGAGGTAGAACTATTTTTAAAAAATATGTTTTCAGACAAAAATATACTACCCACAAATAGCTTTTTAAGAAAAATTATAGGTACTATTATAGTAAAAAAGAGAGTTGATGAGGTAAAGGGTAATTTTATCAAATATCTAAATGGTAAATCTCCATTAACAGATACTACAAATAGATTAATAGAGAAATTAAAAGAGAGATTAGATATAGAGGTAGCTCCTGCTATGCGTTATGTTCCACCATTTGCATCAACTGAACTTAAAAAATTTAGAGATAGTGGAGTTACTGAGTTAATACTCTTTCCTATGTATCCACAATACTCAACCACTACAACACTATCATCTATCCAAGATATAGAATATAGATTAAAAGAGTTAAATTACTCTCCTAAAATAAGAGTTATAGAGCCATACTATGATGATTATGATTATATTGCTATGATTACAGAGAAGATTATGGAAGCTATGGGAGATAGAGATACAAGAGAGTATAATTTAATTCTATCAGCACACGGATTGCCTATTAACATTATAAAAAATGGAGACCCTTATGAAAAACAGATTGAGGCTAATCTATCAGCACTTAAGATATATCTTAAAAGTAAAAATATTATATTTAAAGATATAAAACTAGTTTATCAATCAAAGGTTGGAAACTCATCATGGTTAGAGCCAAGTTTAATAGATACTATAAGAGTTCCATATAATAGAAAACTAATTATCTATCCTCTATCTTTTACTATTGATAACTCTGAAACAATATTTGAGCTTGATATTGAGACTAGAGAGATTGCTAATAAGATTAAATATCAAGACTTTATAGTAGCAAAATGTTTTAATGATAGTGATGAATTTGTAGATTTTATTATTAAAAAATATAATAGAGCTATTAAATAATTTTACTCTATATAGTTAAGAAAAATTTAAGTATAATCCACTATTATCTTTGGTATAATTCTTTTTAAAAAAAATTAGGATTTAAAGATGTCAAAAAAATTAATACTTCTTATTGGGGCTCCGGGTTCAGGAAAAACAACAGATGGAAAAGTGGTTGCTAGTGAGTGTTTAGCTCATATTACAAGTTACTCTTTAGGAGAAATTTTAAAACAAGAGATAGATAAAGGTGGTAAAATTGGTAAAATTATCAATGATTATGTATCTAAGGGTGAGTTAGTTCCAACATCTTTAATTATTGATGAGTTGTGTAAAACTATATTAGATGCACCTACTGATATTGTATTAATTGATGGTTTTCCACGAGAGATGGAGCATGTAAAGATATTTGGAGATGTAATTAATAATCTAAAGAGAGTTGAGCTTATCTCTGTAATTGAGGTTAGAGTTAGCGAAGAGACTGCGAGAGAGAGATACTTTAAAAAACATGATAAGAGTAAAGAGGCTGTTTTCAAAAATGCAATGAGAGTATATCAAGATACTATTAAAGAGATTGAAGAGTATTATGATAAGCAGAATATGTTAAAAGTCATTGATGGAGAGAGAGATTTAGATATTGTAGTTGAGGATATTAAATCATATCTTAAGGGTTTAATTGTCTCTCCTTTAAAAATGTAATTGATTATAGATTTTTTCAATGTTACGAGATAATATAGTAGAAAGCATTTTAGGCAAAACTACTCAAAAAAGAAAAAGTAGAATTCCAGCTAAGCTGGATTTTCTACAGAGTGCTACAGGGCTAATATTAGCTATATTTATAATCTTTCATCTACTATTTGAAGCATCTATTCTTTTTGGAAAAGATAGTATGTATGCTATTACTAAGATGTTTGAGTTAGATTTTTTTATTAAAGATGGCTCACCTATTTTTATATCAATTTTAGCTTTTATTATATTTGTAATTTTTATTTTTCATGCTTTTTTAGCTATGAGAAAATTTCCAAACTCATATAGAGAGTATCTAAGATTAAAAACTCATGCAAAACTTATGGAGCATAGCGATACAAATTTATGGATTATTCAGATAACAACAGGATTTATGTTGTTCTTTTTAGGCTCAATTCACCTCTATATAATGTTGACTCAACCAGAAAATATAGGTCCATTTGCCTCTAGTGATAGAGTTTATAGTGATGTAATGTGGCCAATGTATCTTATGCTTTTAGTATCTGTTGTACTTCATGCAGGAGTGGGAGTCTATAGATTAATTATAAAATGGGGTTGGTTAGATGGAGAAAATCCTAAAAAAAATAGATTAAAAACTAGAAAAATTATTAAGATAGTTACTATTATCTATCTTATTATTGGACTATTCTCACTTATAACATATATAAAGATAGGGTATGAACATAGAGATAATTATGGAGAGAGATATAAGGTTGTAAGTAATGAAAATTAAATATACAGAGGCGTTAATTATTGGTGGAGGATTAGCAGGACTTCGCTCTGCAATTGCTACAACTAAAAAGGGGTTAGATACTATAGTATTGAGTCTTGTTCCAGTTAAACGCTCACACTCAGCAGCAGCACAAGGTGGAATGCAAGCAAGTTTAGCCAATAGTGTTATGGGTGAGGGTGATAATGAAGATGTCCATTTTGCAGATACAGTAAAGGGTAGTGATTGGGGTTGTGACCAAGAGGTTGCTAGAATGTTTGTTCAGACTGCACCAAAAGCAATTAGAGAACTTGCATCGTGGGGAGTTCCATGGACAAGAATTAAGGGTGGTAATCGAGAGGTTGTCATAAATACCAAAAGAACCACTATTAAAGAGAGAGATGAAGCACATGGTCTAATTAATGCTAGAGATTTTGGTGGAACTAAAAAGTGGCGAACATGTTATACAGCTGATGCAACAGGACACACTATGCTCTATGCTGTTACGAATGAGGCTATGCGATTAGGTGTTGTTATTGAGGATAAAAAAGAGGCAATATCGCTAATTACAGAGAATAGTCAATGTTATGGAGCAATAGTTAGAGATTTAAAAACAGGAGAGTTAACAGCCTATGTGGCAAAAGGTACACTTATAGCAACAGGTGGATATGGAAGAATTTATAAACAGTCAACCAATGCTACTATCTGTAAAGGTACAGGACATGCAATAGCACTTGAAGCAGGTGCATATCTAGCAAATATGGAGGCAGTCCAATTTCACCCAACTCCAATAGTCCCATCTGGAATTTTATTAACAGAGGGGTGTAGAGGAGATGGTGGAGTATTAAGAGATAAAGATGGTTATAGATTTATGCCAGATTATGAGCCTGAAAAGAAAGATTTAGCAAGTAGAGATGTTGTTAGTAGAAGAATGCTAGAGCATATAAAAAAGGGTAAAGGTGTAAAATCTCCCTATGGTGACCATCTATGGTTAGATATATCTATTTTAGGTAGAGAGCATATAGAGAAAAACCTAAGAGATGTTCAAGATATAAGTAAAACCTTTAATGGGATTGACCCTGCTGATGAGGGTAAAAAGGGTTGGATGCCTGTTTTACCAATGCAACACTACTCAATGGGTGGAATTAGAGTTACACCTAAAGGTGAGAGTGTAAATATAAAAGGTCTCTTTGCGTGTGGAGAGGCTGCTTGTTGGGATTTGCATGGATTTAATAGACTTGGTGGAAACTCTGTAAGTGAGACAGTAGTAGCTGGAATGATTATTGGAGACTATTTTGCAGATTTTTGCTCAAGAAATGATATTGTTATCGGTACAACTGTTGTTGAAGAGGAGCTAAAGAGACAAGATGATTATATTAACTATCTTTTAAGTTTAGATGGAGATGAAAAAATCTATGATATAAAAGATAGAATGCGAATTATTATGCAAGATAAGGTTGGAATTTTTAGAAATGGTAAAGATTTAGATGATGCTGTAAGAGAGCTTAGTGAGCTACTAGAAAAAACCAAACATATTACAGTAGAAAATAAGTGTCGATTATTAAATCCAGAGTTAGAAGAGGCCTATAAAGTTCCAATGATGTTAAAAGTGGCTCTCTGTGTAGCAAAAGGTGCAAGAGATAGAACAGAGAGTAGGGGAGCTCACTATAGAGAAGATTATCTAAAGAGAGATGATAAAAATTGGTTAAATAAGACAATTACATATTGGGAAAATCCTGATGATTTAGAGCCATCTATTAAATATGAGCCTTTAGATATTATGAAAATGGAGATGCCACCTGCATTTAGAGGATATGGAAGAAAGGGGCAGACTATAGAAAATCCATTAAGTAAAAAGAGACAAGATGAGGTAGATAGAATTAAGGCAGAGCATAAGGGAGATAGATATGAACTTCAAGAGAAACTTATGCCTTATGATTTACCAAATGGATATAAGGCTAAAAATGAGAGATTAGGAGTTAGTTATGAGTAGAGAGATAACTATAACAGCACTTAAATATAATCCATCTGATAAAAATTCAAAACCAACCTTTGCAGAGTATAAACTTACTGAAACTCCCGGAATGACACTATATATTGCTTTAACCAAAATAAAAGCCTCTATAGACCATGATTTAAGTAGTGATTTTGTATGTCGTGCTGGAATTTGTGGTGCTTGTGGAATGGTTATAAATGGAAAACCTAGATTAGCTTGTAAAACTCTAACAAGTGAGTTTAAAGATGGTAAGATTGAACTATTACCACTTCCAACATTTAAGCTTATTAAGGATTTATCTGTTGATACAGGTTCATGGATGAAAAATATGAGTATAAGAGTTAATAGTTGGATTGAAGCTAAAGAGCAGATTGATATTAATAAAATAGAAAAAAGGGTTGAACCAGAAGTTGCTCAAGAGGTATTTGAGTTAGATAGATGTATTGAGTGTGGATTGTGTGTTGCTAGTTGTTCAACTGCAATTATGAGAAAAGATTTTGTTGGAGCTGTTGGACTTAATAGAGTAGCTAGATTTCAGATAGACCCACATGACAAGAGAACAGATAGCGATTTTTATGAGCTTATAGGTGATGATGAGGGGATATTTGGTTGTATGAGTCTATTAGCTTGTGAAGACCACTGTCCTAAAAATCTACCACTTCAGAGCAAAATAGCATATATGAGAAGAAAGATGGTTAAGGCTTAATGGAACACTATACTTTAGATATACCAATGTTACTATCTGCAATTATAATGGGAGTAACATTTATAGGTATCTTTACAGAGGGATTACACGGTTTTCATAGAACAAAATTTGCAATGCTAGGGGCTATAGTTATGATTATAGTTGGGCAGATTTATGGATTTTACTCTCCAGAGAAGGCAATAGAGGCGATTGATTGGAATGTAGTATTTCTGCTTGGTGCTATGATGACTATTGTATCTATTATGATACCAACGGGTGGATTTGAAGCAGTTGCTTATAAGATAGCATATTTAAGCAAGGGAAGATTATATATCTTAATGATTTTAATGGGTACAGCAGTAGCAGTTATCTCTTTAATGTTAGATAATGTAACAACAGTTGTAATATTTGGTCCTATTATTATCTTAATTGCAAATGCTCTAAAGGTAAATCCAATTCCATATCTCTTAACAGCAGCGTTATTATCCGATACGGGAGGAGTAGCCACTTTAGTAGGTGACCCACCAAATTTAATGATAGGTTCTGCTAAAGGTATTGATTTTAATACTTTTTTTATCCACATGGGAGGAGTTGTATTTATTGCATATATTGCAACTGTATTATCTCTTAAGTTTCTCTTTAAAAAAGAGTTATCTAAAAAGCCGAAGAATATAGATTTTAATAGTAAAAGTCATATAAAAGATATGACTACTTGGAAAATCTCTTTAGGTGTTTTAGGATTAATGGTTATTCTATTTATAGTTCATCATCTATTTAAATGGGATGCTTGGATGGTAGCAACTATTGGACTTACTCTAATCTTATTTCTTGCACCAAATATTGATATGGACGGAGCTTTTGGAACTATAGAGATTACACTTCTAGCTTTTTTTATATCTCTATTTGTAATTATAGGTGGAGTTGAACAGACACACTTTTTAGAGTATATTGGAAGCAGTATTGAACCTTTTGTAAAATCTAATCTTATGGGTGCTACTATTTTACTTATGTGGGTATCTGCAATATTCTCTGCTATGATAGATAATATTCCATTTACAGCAGCAATGATACCAATTATTGCTGGAATAGAGGCACAAGGTATTCCTGCTATGCCTCTCTGGTGGGCTTTGGCTATTGGTGTTGGAATGGGAGGAAATGGAACTCATTTAGGCTCAACTGCAAATGTATTTATTGTTACTCTATCTGAAAGATTGGCTAAAAAAGAGAATGACCCATCATTGGCAATTACTCCCTATGTTTGGTTTAAAAAGGGAACACCTGCTATGATTGCAACACTGATTACTTCAACAATAATATTTTTAATATTTTTTGATTTCTTTGCAGAACCAATTTAAAAAGAGAGATATAATTATTACTCTCTTAATTCTATATACTCTTTTGGAATTATATAATTCCTAGTTATTAGTGGTTCTTGAGTTACTCCATTAATAAATCCAATCTCATATAGTCTATCTAATGCTCTTAGTTGTAAATCTGATAACTCTACAGACTCATTTGATGCATACATATCAAGATATCTAGTAAGCATTTTATCTGAAATTCTAACTAACTTCTCATCTTCTAATCTTCTACATAAATCATATTTTTTAGAGTTTGCTACCTTTACACCATCTATTAAAATGTCTTCTATCTCTATAGCACGATTTAGAGGAATTGAGCGACGAATTGCCATTCCTCCTAGAGGAAGAGGAAGATTAGCTCCTGCTAACTCTACCCAAATATCCCATAACTCTTTTTCTACCTCTAAAGAGTCATTAAAATCTAAAATAGACTCATGAATTAAAACCCCTGCATCAACCTCTCCACTAACTACTGCATCTTCTATATCTAAAAAATTCATATAGACAACTCTTGCATTAGGATAATATATCTTAAATAGCATCGCATTAGTAGTATATTTACCAGATAGTGCCACTTTAAAGTTAGGTTTTAATTTTTTATCCCTTCTCTTTATTAGTTTTGGTCCATATCCATATCCAAAACTAACAGCAGTTCTTAAAAGTGCATACTCATCTTTAATAAATGGATATAGTGCAAAACTGATAGCTGTTATATCATAACTCCCTTTTAGTGCCTCTTGATTTAGTGTCTCTATATCTAAAGCGATATTTTTAAACTCATAATCTTTAGTATCTACCCAACCAAATTTAATTGCATAATACATAAATATATCATCAGCATCAGGTGAGTGTGCTAGTTCTATCTTTTTCATTAGAAATCCCAATTTTTAAATTTTAAAATTCTATCTAAATTAAACTAAACTCATCTCTCCTAAATAGCTATGGATAGTATTACCTTCAGCTAACCAAGCTAAAATACCACCTTTAAGGTTTTTTACATTAGAAAATCCCATTTTTTTTAACTGTAATCCAGCTAAAGCACCTCTTCCTCCCTTTAGGCAATATGTTACAATATTGACATCATTTCCATACACTTTAGCAATCTTATCTATTGCCATAAACTCTAATTTTCCTCTAGGAATTGTGACTACCTTATGAGCATTAATATATCCAGATGCAAACTCTTCAGGTTCTCGCACATCAATTAAAATAATATCATTAGTTATAATATATAAATCAGAAGGAGATATTTGCTCAACCTCTCTATTTGCTTCTTGTAACAGACTTTTTAAATGTTGAGATAAAAATATATCATCACACTGCTTTTTGTATTTATTAAGTTCTATATTTAAATTTTTCATTTAATCTATCCTTTATATATTCTAAATAAAACATTATATCATACATAATAGAATTTTAGATATAATCTAATCTAAAAAGGAGAATAGCTCTTATTAAGATATTAAAATATAATATTTTGAGCTTAAGAGAGATGAATAGTATATTAATTTTAGAGTTAGTTGTCGGTATTATAGTTAGTTTTACCCTTTTAGGTATCTTTATATGGGCTATTAAAGGTGGTCAGTTTGAAGATAGTAAAAAGATGATGGAATCTCCCCTTTTTGATACTCCCGAGGATTTACAAAGAGCCGTTGAGCAGGAGATAAAAGTCAAGAAATTGAAAGAGAAAAAGCTCAATAGAGATAAGCAAAAAAAGTTAAATAGTAAAGAGTAATATAATAGAATATTTTTAAATATATATCTTTTATATAAATACTATAAAATTAACATTTAGACTCTTATAATAGATTTTTATTAATCGTTTAAGTATATCTTAATAGTTATCTATATACTATAAAAGTTAGATAGTGTCATTTTGGCACTATTCTATTCAAATTTTAAGAGGAGGTATTGATGCAAAGCAATGCACAACTTGAGTATGACTACTCAGTAGTAAAACTGTTTACTTTTGCTACAATTTTGTTTGGTATCATTGGTATGACGATTGGTGTAATCATAGCTTTTCAACTTGCATTTCCAGAACTAAGTAACTTAGCAGGAGAGTATGGAACATTTAGTAGATTAAGACCATTACATACGAATGGGGTTGCTTTTGGTTTTACCCTTAGTGGTATTTTTGCAACATGGTATTATGTTGGACAGAGAACTCTAAAGATGTCTCTAAAAGAGTCTAAGTTTCTAATGACTGTGGCTAAATTACACTTTTGGCTCTATTTTATAACTATACTTTTAGCAGTGGTAACACTTATTTTAGGTTACACAACTTCTAAAGAGTATGCAGAATTAGAGTGGCCATTAGACTTACTAGTAGTAGTATGGTGGGTTCTTTGGGGTGTCTCTATGTTTGGAATGATTGGACTAAGAAGAGAGAGAGCAATATATGTCTCTATCTGGTACTATATGTCATCATTTTTAGCAGTAGCTATGCTTTATCTATTTAACAATATGGAAGTTCCAACATTCTTCTGGTCTGGTGATGCACCAAGTTCTCTTATGCACTCTATATCTATGTATTCAGGAACAAATGATGCTTTAGTTCAGTGGTGGTATGGACATAATGCAGTTGCATTTGTATTTACAACACCAATTATTGCTATAATTTACTACTTCTTACCAAAAGAGTCAGGTCAACCAATATTTTCATATAAACTATCTGTTCTTGCATTTTGGGGATTAATGTTTGTATATCTTTGGGCAGGTGGTCACCATTTACTCTACTCAACTGTTCCAGATTGGATGCAGACTATGGGTTCAGCAATGTCAGTAGTTCTTATTTTACCATCTTGGGGTTCGGCTATTAATATGCTTTTAACAATGAAGGGTGAGTGGCAACAGCTACAGACATCTCCACTGATTAAATTTATGATTTTAGCTTCTACATTCTATATGTTAAGTACTATTGAAGGTCCTATTCAGGCGATTAAATCAGTAAATGCTATTGCTCACTTTACAGATTGGATTCCAGGACATGTTCATGATGGTACTCTTGGCTGGGTTGGATTTATGATAATAGCATCACTATATCACATGGCTCCAAGAATATATAAAAGAGAGTTATACTCTAAAAAGTTAATGGATACACAGTTCTGGTTACAGACTACAGGGATTGTTTTATACTTTACATCAATGTGGATTGCTGGTATTACTCAAGGTATGATGTGGAGAGCTTATGATGATTATGGCTCACTTCTATACTCATTTATTGATACAGTAGAGGTACTACACCCATACTATACACTTAGAGGTATTGGTGGACTATTCTATCTAATTGGTTTCTTTATGTTTGCATTTAATATGTATAAGACTGCAACATCAGGAAGAGTGCTCGATAAAGAGCCAGCAAATGCGTCACCTATGGCGTAATAAAGAAGGAGGTTAAGTATGTTTCATTGGTTAGAACAGAGACCATTTTTCTTCGCTGTAATGTTGTTTTTAACGGTTGCTTTTGCTGGATTTATTGAAATAGTTCCAGATTTCTCTAAAGCTTCACAACCATTAGTTGGTAAAAAGCCATCTACAGTACTGCAATTAGCAGGAAGACAGGTATATATTAAAGATAGTTGTAATGCGTGTCATTCACAACTAATTAGACCATTTAAAGCAGAAACAGATAGATATGGTATGTACTCTTTAAGTGGTGAGTATGCTTATGATAGACCATTTCTATGGGGTTCAAAAAGAACAGGTCCAGATTTACATAGAGTTGGAAATTATAGAACAACAGAGTGGCATGAAAATCATATGATGAACCCACCTGCAGTAGTTCCAGGTTCTATTATGCCAAAATACCCACATATGTTTACAAATTTAGCAGACCTTGCTACAGCTTATGCAAATGCTAGTACACAAAAAGCAGTATTTGGTGTTCCTTATGACCAAAAGGGTATGCCAAAATTAGGTACATGGAAAGAGGCAAAAGCTCAAGCATTAGAAGATGCTAAAAAGATTGCTTCTGAGATGAAAAATCAATCTGTTAAAGATATGGTTGCTGCTGGAAAAGTTCCAGAGATAGTTGCATTAATTGCATATTTAAATTCTTTAAAATAAGAGGTGAAAGATGAGTCAAGAGGCATTAATGACATTTGCAGGATATGGGAAATTTTTTCTTACTCTTTTTATATTTATTATGTTCTATGGATATGCATATAGTATATATAAGAGACAGAAAACAGGAGAGAGAGATTTTGAAAAGTATTCTAATCTAGTCTTAAATGACTCTCTTGATTCTCCTCCTCTTGAACCAAGAGATAGAAAATAAGAAAAAAAACGATTAGGAGGAAATGACATGAAAAAAATGGTCATAGGTGGTATTATTCTTATCGTTGTTCTGATGGCAGCAACTTTCTTTATAGCAGGTGATGCTTTTCAGGGTGATGATTATATAAATGCTTTGACAATGTTGGGGGCGTTGGCTATTATCTCTATTACAGTAGCTACAGCTCTTAAGTATGTAAATCAGATTAAAAATGATACAGCAACAGGTGAGTTAGCTGATGAGAGTTGGGATGGAATTGGTGAGTTTAAAAATCCAATCCCTTCAGGTTGGGGGATTATATTTATAGGTACAATTATTTGGATGTTTTGGTATTTCTTTATTGGATATCCAACAAATCAATTCTCTCAAATTGGTCAATATAATGATGAGGTAAATGAGTATAATGCTAAGTTTAAAGATAAGTGGAAAAACCCAAGTAAAGAGACACTTCAAGCGATGGGTGAGTCAACATTCTTAGTTCAATGTGCCCCATGTCACGGTGTTGATGCTGAAGGTATTGATGGTAAAGCTCAAGATTTAACTCATAGAATTAGTAAAAAGCAGGTTCTATATACAATTAAAAATGGTCAACACTATCTAAACTATGCAATGGGAGCTATGCCTCCATTAATGGCTCAAGGTGCTGATGCTGAAGCTATTGCTACCTATGTTGCTGGTGGATTAAAGGGTGAAGCTCCTGCTGCATTTGCTGCATGTGCATCTTGTCATGGTCCAGATGGTAAAGGTATGAATGGAATGGCTCCAAACTTAAAAGAGTATGATGAGACACTTGTTAAGCATATATTAGAGAATGGTAAAAAAGGTGCTATTGGTACAATGCCTAGCTTTAAAGGTCGTCTAAATGAGACTCAACAAAAAGCAGTTGCAGCTTTCCTAAGCTCAATTAAAGCAGAATAGAAGGAGGGTAATATGGCAGGAAATACACAAATAGACCCAAGAACAGAGGGTGGACTTTTTAGTTTTATGCATGGATTAGTTGGATATTTTATTGCAGTTGGACTTTTGTTAACTATATTAGCTGTATTGACAACTCTAGCAATAGAGACACAAAATGCAAATTCTACTAACTATTATAAGATTAATCAAGACCTAAATGTTTTGACAAAAAATAGTCCAGATAACTATAAACAACGAATAAATGTAAAGGAGTAGGTAATGGATAAGATTATAGGAATTTTACTTGTTATCTCAGCAATAGTTACAATTATGCTCTCGTTTGGTGACCCAACTAGAGTATTTGTTGGTTAAATGCGAATAGTCATATTAAAAATAGGAGTGCTTTTTGCACTTCTAATAGGTTTTACAACTACAGTTATATCTGATAACAACAACTCTATCCCAACCTTAAAAAAATCTAAATTTATCTTAAGTGGTGCTAAAATGATTGACCCTCGCTCTATTGCTAAAATAGATGAGATGGGGAGTGAACTTTTGGAAAAAACAGGCATTAGTGTCTATATCTATGCTAAAGAGAGCTATAGTGATAAAAAATTTACTAATATGAGAGATAAGATTGCTTTTATTAAAACTTATGAGGCAAATATTATAAAAAATCTAAAAAATCCTTTTATAGTTCTTACACTATCATTAGAAGATACTCATATAAATCTTTTAATAAGTAGCGATATTAAAGGTATTGTAGATAAAGATGATATTTTAGATAAGTATATTATTCCACTACTTGCATCAAAAGATAAAAATAGTATGTATGCTAAAGTATCAGCAGGGATATTTAATGGATATTCAGCAATTACAGATAAGGTAGCAGAGGCTAAAGGGATTGAGTTAAAATCTAGTATTGGTAGTGTTGGGACAGTAACATCTACAATATGGAGAGTTGCCATGTACACTATTTTAGTAATTGGTCTAATCTTTTATACTATTGCAGTACTTAAATCTAAAAAGGATTAAAAGTGAAAGTTAAAAAATATAGACTATGGCTACTCTTTTTCTTTCTTATATTTGGTTTTACTTTTGGTATGATTATCTGGACAATAAAGAGTACAGTGAGTACACCTGTATATGAGGATAATAGTTTTTTAAGTAGTTACCATATTGTAGATAGTGACTATAATAGTATGATGAGTGATAATCAAAAGTTTTTAAGAAAATATGAGATTAATTTTAATATTAATGGACATAATGTAGGTCTTGTTGTTAAGGATATTTTTCTAGGTCAACGCTCATTAGAAAAAGAGCATATACATAGAGACTTCTTAAAAGTTGGAGATAATACTATTAAAGTATCTATTATAGATAAGAGTAGCTCAAAAGCTATATCTAATGCTAAAATAGAGCTTCTTTTAACTCGTGCTATAGAGAACAATGGAGATATAGATATAAAAGATTTTATCTTTAAAGATAATCTATACTCTACAACTGCAAAAGTTCCATTTAAAGGTCATTGGAACTTAACAGGAAGAGTTATAGTTAATAATATGAGAGGTTACTTTTTTATTAAAACAAACAGTAAATAAAAAGTCCCATTAACGGGATTTTTTACTCTAACTTTAAAACAGCCATAAACGCTTCTTGTGGAACATTTACACTTCCAATAGCTTTCATTCGCTTTTTACCAGCTTTCTGTTTCTCTAAGAGTTTTCTTTTTCGTGTAATATCTCCACCATAACATTTAGCAGTTACATTTTTACCCATAGATTTTACATTAGTTCTAGCTATAATATTATTTCCAATACTAGCTTGAATAGCAACTTCAAAAAGTTGTCTAGGAATTAACTCTTTTAGACTATTTACAAATGCTAATCCTCTACTTCTTGCCTTCTCTTCTGGAACAATAATAGATAGAGCATCTACAACTTCACCTGCTACTCTTATATCTAGTTTTACTAAGTTTCCTTCTCTAAATCCTATTGGCTCATAATCAAAACTTGCATACCCTTTTGTTGTGCTTTTAAGTTTATCATAGAAGTCCATAACTATCTCATTCATTGGAATATCATACTCTAAAAGGACTCTTGTCTCATTTATATAGTCCATTTTAACTTGAATACCTCTTCTATCATTAAGAAGTTTTATAATATTTCCTAAAAACTCTGTAGGAGTTAAGATAGTAGCTTTGATATATGGCTCATATATTTTAGATATATTTTGTGCTGGTGGCAAATCAAAAGGATTTTGAATTGTTACTCTCTCCCCATTTGTCTTCTCTACCTCATATATAACAGTTGGAGCTGTTGCGATTAGTTCAAGATTAAACTCTCTCTCTAACCTCTCTTTAATCACCTCCATGTGTAACATTCCTAAAAATCCTGTTCTAAAACCTGAGCCTAGTGCCAATGAACTCTCTGGTTCAAATGAGATAGAGCTATCATTTAGTTTAAGTTTATTTAGTGCATCTCTTAAATCTTCAAACTTATCAGTCTCTATTGGATAAATTCCTGCAAATACAAAAGGTTTTGCACTCTCAAACCCCTCAATACTCTTTGCTGTTGGATTTTTAGCATCTGTAATTGTATCTCCAACTTGAAGCCCATCTACACTCTTTAATCCTGTTACAACTATACCAATCTCACCTGTATTAATTGAGTCTGTTTTTATTGGAGAGATTGGGTTAGGATACATCAAATCTAAAACTTGATGCTCCTCTTTTGTACTCATAATCTCTATCTTCTGACCCTTCTCTATCTTACCCTCATATACTCTAACTAAAGCTAATGCACCTAAATAGTTATCAAACCAACTATCATATATAAGAGCTTTTGTGGAAGCAGTCTCATCTCCATTTGGTGGTGGAATTCTATCTACAATAGCCTCTATAAGTTCTGGAACACCTTGACCAGTTTTAGCAGATACTAAAGAGTGTTCTGTACAATCTAATCCTATCGCCTCTTCAACCTCTTCTAAAACTCTATATGGCTCTGCTGATGGTAAATCTATCTTATTTACAACAGGAATTAACTCTAAATCATTATCTAAAGCTATATATACATTGGCGATAGTTTGAGCCTCAACACCTTGAGCAGCGTCTATAATAAGTAATGCCCCCTCACTAGATGCTAAAGAGCGACTTACCTCATAAGAGAAATCTACATGACCGGGAGTATCTATAAGGTTTAATATATAGTGTTCTCCATCTTTTGCAATATAGTCTAATCTAACACTTTGAGCCTTAATAGTAATTCCACGCTCTTTTTCAATATCCATAGTATCCATAACTTGAGATGACATCTGTCTCTCTGTAACTGCTCCACACTCTTGTATTATTCTATCTGCTAGAGTCGATTTTCCATGGTCAATATGTGCAATAATCGAAAAATTTCTTATATGAGATTGTGGTACTTTTTTTGACATTTTACTCCAATATTATATTTATCTTTAGTTTGTTTCAAATAGAGAGTTCACACTCTCATTATTATATACTCTTCTAATAACCTCACCCAACATCTTAGCAGTCGATAGAACTTTAATTTTCTTAGACTCTTTTGTTATTGGAATTGTATTTGTAATTACTAGCTCATCAAGCTCACCATTCTCTATCCTATCATAAGCAGGTCCAGAGAGTACAGGGTGTGTACAACATGCCATAACAGAGGTTGCACCTTTTTTCTTTAGTGCAGAAGCAGCTTTAATCATAGTTCCAGCAGTATCAACCATATCATCAATCATAATAACATCTTTTCCTGCTACATCACCAATAATATTCATAACTTCAGAGTGGTTAGCCTTCTCTCTTCTCTTATCAACTATAACCATATCTAACCCCATAGTCTTAGCAAAATATCTTGCTCTTGCAACTCCTCCAATATCTGGACTTGCTACAATAGGATTTTTCAGATTTTTAGATTTTACATAGTCATTAAATAGAACTGCCCCATATAGATTATCTACAGGAATATCAAAAAAACCTTGGATTTGAGAAGCGTGTAGGTCAACTGTGACCACTCTTGTAATACCTGCTGTCTCCATAAGATTAGCTACAAGTTTAGCAGATATTGGCACTCTTGGTTCTGCTTTTCTATCTTGTCTAGCATATCCATAATATGGTACAACTGCTGTAATAGATTTAGCAGATGAGCGTTTTAGAGCATCAACCATAATTAGTAACTCCATTAGGTTTGCATTAGCTGGAGCTGATGTTGATTGGATAATAAATATATCTTTTCCTCTTACACTCTCTTTTATCTTAATGTTTATCTCTCCATCTGAAAATCTTGTAACTTTTGCAAGTGATAGTGGTTGCTCTAAATATTTTGAAATCTCTTTAGATAACTCCTTATTTGCTGTACCTGAAAAAAGCATATATCCTGTCATTGTCTTCCCTTAATATAATTATGAGAGAATTTTACCCATATTTCTATTATAAGTATATTTTGCTAAAATAGAGTAAAAAGGCTCTTAAGATGTTTCAGATACTTTTATCTCTATTTATAGGTGTCATTATAGGTTGGAATTTACATATATATTTTATAGCATTAGAGCCTAAAAAAATAGCTATTAAATCTACTATTAAGCCTATTATTACTCCAACACCCATAACTATAAAACAAAAGGTAGTAGTTGAGAAAAATATATGCAGACCTAAAATTATAATAGTAAAATCATCAGAAGATAATAATAGTGCTGTAATAGTTGATAGTAAGATAAGTTTTAAAGATTTATTATATAGTGGAAGATTTAATGATGCTATGGGGTTATATATGGAGGCTAATGAGACATCTCTAAAAGATTATAGATTAGTAGTAAATAGATATTTTCATGATACATATATAAAAAATCCTAAAAAAACTATTCAAGAGATAGTTCAATATATAGAGTTAGAGCCAAACTCATTAGATACAAAGCTGTATCTTGTAGATTTATATAAAAAGAGAGGAGAGTTTACTAGAGCTATAGATATGCTATTTAATCTAAAAGATATAGATGATAATAGCACTATAGATACTATCTTAAATAGTACAATTAGAGAGTATATAGAGAGATTAAAAAAAGGTGATGAGTTTAAAAAACTTATATCTTTTTTAGAAGATTTAATCTATCGAGACAACTCTTCTAAATATATTATAGAGTTAGCCAAAATATATAGTGATTTAGAGGATTATAAAAAGGCAGAAGAGATATTAGAGAATATTGATAGTAGTTCAACATATAGTGCAAAAAAGTTCTCTATATTAAAAGAGATTAAAGCAAAAGAGAAGGAGTTGGCTCAATATCAATATAAGATACCAATTATTAAAGTTGGTTCAGGATATATTATAGAGGCAGTTGCTAATGGGGTAGAGTTATCTCTACTAATTGATACAGGTGCCACATATACACTTATAGATGAAGATAAACTTCCATCAATTACTTTAGAAAAAGATATAACTTTAAATACAGCTGGAGGATTAATTGGTGCAAATTTTGCACACTTAGAGAGTTTTATTTTAGATAAGATAGAGTTAAAAAGTTTTAAAGTTACCATCTCATCTTTTAAAAATAGAGAGTTTGATGGTCTGCTCGGTATGAATTTTTTTAAAAGATTTGATTTTAAGATAGACCAACATAAAAATTTACTATATTTAAAGATGAAAGATTAAGATGTTAAAATATCAACTAAAAATGGATATTTTAATATGTATGGATTTTATAGAGTAGCCACTGCTGTTAATAGGAGTACTATTGCTAACCCAAATAAGAATGTTAAAGAGATAATTTCTCTTCTAAAAGAGGCTTATAGTAGAGATGTATCTATTGTTCTATTTCCCGAATTGACTCTAACAGGTTATACAGCATCTGACCTATTTTTAAATCAGATGTTACTTCAAGCTCAAAATAACTCAATTAAGTCTATATTAGAAGAGAGTAAAAATATCTCAACCATAGCTATAATAGGTGTTATTATTTTAGATAAAAATAGACTATATAACTCTGCTATGGTTATACAGAATGGGGAAATTTTAGGAATAGTTCCTAAAATATATCTTCCAAATAGAAAAGAGTTTTATGAGAAGAGACAATTTAATTCAGGAAAAGATATAAGAGATAGATATATAACTCTTTTTGAAAAAGAGATACCTTTTGGGATAGATATACTATTTAAATATCAAGATATACTATTTGGAGTAGAGATTTGTGAAGATTTATGGGCGATTACTCCACCAAGTAATAGTATGGCTAGTAGTGGAGCTAATCTTATCTTTAATCTTAGTGCAAGTAATGAGTTAATTGGAAAAGCAGAGTATAGAAGAGAGTTAGTAAAAACTCAGAGTGCTAGATGTATGGGGGTTTATATATATAGCTCTTCTGGAGTTGGAGAGTCCACAACCGATACAGTTTTTGGAGGTCACTCTATTATTGCAGAGTATGGCTCTATATTAGTAGAGAGTGATAGATTTTATATGGGGAATAGCTTAATAACTGCTGATATTGATATTGAGAGATTAAACTGGTTAAGATTAAATGAGTCAAGCTATACAGATAGTGATATTGAGCCATTTAGAGTTATAGATACAAAAACAACACCAAAAATATCTAAATTAGATAGATATATAAATCCAGACCCATTTGTGCCATCTATCTATCAAGATAAAGAGATAAGATGTAGAGAGATAACAGATATTCAAGCTCATGGATTGATTAAGAGAATGAGTGTAGCAAATATTAAGAGAGCTGTTATTGGTGTATCAGGAGGTCTTGATTCTACTCTAGCACTTCTATCTACCCATAAGGCTTTTAATATAATGGGTTGGGATAGTAGAGATATTATAGCTATCACTATGGGAGGATTTGGAACAACATCAAAGACTAAAAGTAGTGCTATAGATTTATGTAATAGTTTAGGAGTAACTCTAAGAGAGATAGATATTAAAGATATATCTCTTAAAGAGTTTGAGTTAATTGGACATGATATAGATGATTTAAGTGTAACCTATGAGAATGTTCAAGCAAGAGCTAGAACTTCTATACTTATGAATGTAGCAAATAGAGAGAATGGATTAGTTATTGGAACAGGAGATTTAAGTGAGATAGCTCTTGGTTGGAGTACATATAATGGTGACCATATGAGTGCCTATTCTCTAAACTCTGGAGTTCCTAAGACTCTTATTAGATATGTAATAGAGTATTATAAGAGTAATAAAAAAATATCTCATATTATAGATAATATTTTAAATACTCCTATTAGCCCCGAACTATTACCACATAAAGATGATAAGATAACTCAAAAGACAGAAGATATTATAGGCTCATATAGACTTAATGATTTTTTCCTATATCACTTTATTAAATATGGAGCAAAACCATCTAAAATACTATTTTTAGCTCAAATTGCTTTTAGAGATGAGTTTAGTCGAGATGAGATTAAAAAGTGGCTTAAGAGTTTTATATGGAGATTTTTTACACAGCAGTTTAAACGCTCATGTATGCCAGATGGTCCAAAAGTTGGAACAATATCTCTAAGTCCAAGAGCAGATTGGAAAATGCCAAGTGATGCAGATATGGAGGTTTGGTTGGAAGATTTAGTATAATAGTATCTTATTTTATGGAACTTTGTAAAAAAGTTTCTAAACTGTTTTGAGTCTAAAAACGACCTACAAACTCCTTAAGATTGGACTTTTTATATCTAAAATAAGCTCTTTAAGTTCCTCTTTTTCTATATCTTTATTAACTACAATATATTCAAATAACCTTATAATCATAATATCCAAAAAGTGGGAAATAATTAATATTGTATAGGGTGCTTTTTCTACACCCTAGTTTCAAACCCTATAAGGGAGTATATTTAAACTATAGCGAAAAGATTTAAAGTAAATCTATAAACAAGTTTCAAACCCTATAAGGGAGTATATTTAAACGAAATCACAAATTCACATGAAGTATTTAAATTGTGTTTCAAACCCTATAAGGGAGTATATTTAAACACTTAGAGCTAAATATGATACTATTTATATGCAGAGTTTCAAACCCTATAAGGGAGTATATTTAAACGATACAAGAAGATTGAGTATTATTACCAGACAACAGTTTCAAACCCTATAAGGG
>WGAM01000121.1 GCA_015494795.1 Campylobacterota bacterium | reverse complement strand
TTTTCAACCACTTACCCAAAATATAAAGAGGCACTTTTAAAGTGCCACCATAACTTTGATGAAAAAGAGACAAACCCCTACCATGTAGAAGGGGATTGTTGGTCTCATACCATGATGGTTTGTAAAATAGCCCAACTTAAAGGTTACGATAGAGTCGTGCAAGTTTCAGCATTACTTCATGATATTGGTAAACCACAATCGCGAAAAATTAACCCTAAAAACAATCATGTTCAATTTTTTGGTCATGAGGAGGTCTCTGCTAAAATGGCAAAACCTTTAGTTGAGGATTTAGTAGCAAGAGATATGTTAACTCAAGATGAAGCAGATAAAGTTTTAGAGATTATTAGATTGCATGGTGAGATATATAAAAAGAGAGAGCAACTTAAAGAGTCTCTATCTCCTCATCTTTTTAAATCTCTGTGTGAGCTAAATGAGTGTGACCACTTAGGACGATTTGCAGATATATAAAAAACTTTTAACTAGACAGATTTTGTCTGTAAATTCTATTATAATACGGATATAAATTAAAAGGAAGATTATGAAACAACTATTTTTACTATTTTCGCATACATTAACACCAAGTCAAGAGCTTGATGCTAAAGAGAATTTAGGGGTTAGCAACTTTGTTGCTTTACCAGAAGAGTTACAAAACTTGTGGTCAAATATTCCACCTGTACTAGAGAGATTAAGTGACTATTTAATACCTCTAAAAGAGTACATTCGCTCCAATGCAAAAGAGGGTGATGTGGTATTAATACAGGGCGACTTTGGTGGTTGTTATGAGATGGTAAACTATGTAAAGTCATTGGGATTAACAGCAGTTCATTCTACTACTAAGCGTGATGTGGTGGAGAAGACAGTTAATGGAAAAGTTGAGAAGTTTTCTCGCTTTGAGCATGTGATTTTTAGATTGTATTAGGGGGGAGAGATGATTATTAGTATTTTAGGAATGGCAGGTAGAGATAGAGAAAACAATAAAATAACAGCTTATTATGATTGTGATGTTTTAGATAAAAAAAGTGGAGAATATTTTAATGCAACTGACTTTTTAATTCGTAATTATAATGATATTTTCTATTTTTTAGGTACTAAAGAAGCTATTGATTTTCAAAAAAAATTAGTTAATTTTAAAAATAAAACAGTAGAGTTTATAACGATAGAGCATAATAGTTTAGATGATATTTTTGAAAATGTTTATCGACTTATCTCTAAAACAAAAGATAATGAAAAAGTTTTACTTGATATTACTCATGGTTTTCGTCATCAACCAATTTCTGCTATTTTTTCAGCAACACTACATAAGTTTTTAAATCAGAGTCAATTAGATATTATTTTTGCAAAACAAGGACTTAATTTTAATGAGTATGAATATATCTATCTTACTGAATATATTGAAATGACACAACTCTCTTTACTTCTTACAGGATTTATTCGTACTTTAAATTTTGTCAATAGTATAGAGATTGAGAATTTAAATACCTTAGCATTTGAAAAGTTTTCAAGAGCTTTACTGTCAAATGACTTTAAAAGTTTGGTAGCCTCTTATAAAAATTTAGAAATAACATTAGAACAAGCTAAAACCAATAAAAAGTTTAACCATCTTAGAGAGCTATTTGCACAGGTAGAGGAGACCCTTATTGAATTTAAAGGGTTTGAAAATAAAGAGTTTCACGAAAAGTATATCATTTTGGCAAAGTTAATGTTTGATAAGAACTACTATCTATTATCATTGACTTATTTATTTGAGGCAATACGACTTTACTCTAGTTATTCTTTTTATAAAAATGGTGTTATTAATAATTATGCTTGGAATAATTTTGATAAATATGGTTTAAATAAAGATGTAATGTCATGTATTACTCAAAAAGAGTTTGGAGAGAAATATAAACCTACTTACTATGATAAAAATAATATTAATTTTTATACTAAAAATACTGAAGCATTTGATAAGATAGCGATAGAGTATAAAAAATTAAAAGATTTAAGAAATAGTTTAACACATATTAATCATGAAGAGTCTCAACCAAATATAAAAAGTGATTTACGAAATCTTATTAACAGTATTGAGATAATAATTAGTACAGATGTATTAAAAAAGATAACAAAATAGATGCCCCTAAACAAAAAAACAATAGCTCTCTTTAAACTAATGGAACTCTTCTTAACCCAAAAAGAGATAAGCCCTTATGATAAAGCGATAACCGATGAGTTTGGCTGTGATAAAAAAACAATAGAGCGATATTTAAAAGAGATAGAGTCGCTCTACTCACATATTGTTACCATAAAGCGTAGTA
>WGAM01000120.1 GCA_015494795.1 Campylobacterota bacterium | reverse complement strand
CTTTTTTTCTATTTAGATTTGATTTTAGCTCTTTTGTTATCTGCTTAATTGTATTGTTTAAAATTTGATTTTTAATCTTCTCTTCTAAACTACTTCTCATCTTCTCTCTTGCCTCCTCAAAATATTTTTGAATTAGAGACATTAGAGCTGAATTTATACTCTCTAAACCCTTTTTAGTATCTAGAAGTCTCTGAAAAGTTGTAGTTTTGCTCTTTACAATTACATTAATATAGTGTTCACTAAACTGTCTATCTGCATTTTCTCTCATTCCATATAGTAGCTCTCTAGCATATATATTAAAGATACTATTTGAGATAGTTAAATCTATTTTTCCTAAATTCTCTTTTGATAACTCCTCTTGTAGTCTATTCATCTCTTTTTTTGTAAATATAACTAACTCATTTTGAATTTTACTAACTACCTCTCTTAGATGTGAGAATGTATGTTCTAATCCACTCTTAACAATCCATACAACTTCACTATCATAAGTTGTACTATTTTTAATCTCTTCTAACTCTCTTTTAATCTTTGGAATAATTGTATCTCTATTTATAATATCTGTCTTTTCAATAAAATCCTCTAAATATCTATTGATAGTTATACTAAATCTACTAGATATATCTTGCTCTTTTTTTATAATAAACTCTTCAAGTTCATCAATCTTAACTAGATTAGATTTTAGAGTATCTCTATCTTTAGACAGCTCTTTTAATCTCTCCTTTTCTATCTCTATCTCTCTATTTATAGAGTCTATTTTTCTGTCAAATATAGATTTAATAAAGCTCTTATGAGATAGAATAATATTTTTACCTCTATTTTCAATAAGTTTATTATCAATAACTCTCTCTAATCTATGTAGATTATGATTTTTAGACTCTAAAAAACCATCTTTTTCTAACTCTTTTGCATAGTAGTCTAAATCTTTATTGAGTGGTATATTGTTGTTTAACATCTTATCTATTAATGCACCTAGCCCACTAACTAAAACTAAATTCTCTCTACTAGTTAAAATCTCTCTTCTCTTTAGCTCCTCATTACTAAATAGCTCATCTATATACTCATTAAGTCCATCTCTACTATTGATTGTATCTATCTTATTTATTACAGTTATCTTCTGCTCTTTTGGAACTCCTAATAGAAACTTATCTATAAACTCAATATCTATTCTATCCATTGCTTGATTTGCATAAGTAATATAGATATTTGCATCTGTTTTATGTACCCACTCTTTAGCAACTCTATCTCTTAACTCATTGGGGTCATTTGTTCCGGGTGTATCTACAATAGTTATCTCTTTTAATATCTCATTTGGATAATATATTGTTACACTATTAACAAAAGGGGTATATTTCCCACCTCTTGCAACATACTCTTTTAAGTTAGTGAGACTATTCTCATTTAATATCTTAGCAGAGCTATAAATCATCTCATCTATATATATCCCATTAGATATTGACTCTTCTATATCAGATTTTAAAAATCTATTATAAAATTCACCATTACTCTTAAGCTCTTCCCACTCACTTTTATTATATAGAGTAGCCTCTAATTTTGGAGTTAGACCATATTTAATAATAGTAATTTTAGCTGTATGTGGAGTATCATCTGTTGGAATAACCTCATCTCCAAAGAGAAAAGCATTAATTAGAGTTGATTTTCCTGATTTTATCTGTCCAGTAAAACTTACAAAAAAATGTTCATCTTCTAGCTGTTGCTTTTTATCTTCTATATCTTTTTTAGTAATTTTACCATCTAATATATTATCTAACTCTAATAGTCTATTATATTTATCTAATAGATTACTCTTCTCTCTTTTATACTCTTTTAACATCTATCCTCTTCTCTTTTAAAAAATTATCTAATAATCCCTTTAACTTCTCCATACTATCTATATTTATACTATTTTTAGGGTGTAACTCTCTTCTCTTACTCTCTATAGCCTCTCTATTATAATCTAAGATATTATGTATAACATGAATTGTACTCTTTGATTTAAAACTATATAGGCTATTTAAAAACTCCTCTGCACTCTTTTTATCTTTAAAATATGATTTGCCATCTCTTAATATATAACTATTTCCATCATATAGTTTAGCATACCATTCAGATGCCTCATCTGCTATAGTATCTTTAAAATCCAGATATTTAATCTTAAGCTTATACTCCAAATTTAATAAAATTACCCATCTATTTAAAAATTTTTCCAGATATTTTAGAAAATCTATCTTTTTTATATATGTATGAAACTCTCTATTATTAAATATAATTTGATATAGACTTTTTTTGAAATAATTTTTTTTATCGCTTTCTACAATATTACAACTATTAATAAAAGTATAGTTCCACTCTTTATAGAAGCTATCTATATATTTTTTCTCAAATGCTATAAGTTCATCTTTAAACTTCTTAATATCACTATTAAATCTTCTAAATAGTTTATGCCTAGATAGCTCCCTATCTATATTATCTAATAGATTTTTAATAGATATATAACTACTCTTATTATAGTTATACTCCTCTGTTCTAATCTTCTGTTTTAGTGTAAACTGTTTACTTATAGATAGGTTATTTAATAACTTTTCTACTCTACTCTTTTGAAGTTTTGCTTTAGCATAGAAACTATCAATAGTAAATACTCTACCATCTATCTTTATGGAATATTTAAAATTATTAGATACTCTGCTCTTAACCTCTTTTATATATCCACTAATATTACTCTTAAATGGCTCTTTTTTAGAGATTATATTTTCAATATTAGATATATATTTAGAGAAGTAATCTTTTTTACCCTCTTGCAAAACTTTAATAGCAGAGTACTCAATTACCTCTAAAAATATCTTTTTAGACTCTATCTCTCTTTTAATTTTAGCAATAGCATCACTTGATTTTAAATCAGACTTATTTAAAATACAATAAATTCTTTTATCTTTTAGTTTTTTTAATCTCTCTAGTGAACTACTATCAATAGAACCTTTAGATATATCTATTAGAAAAAATATAACATCTACACTCTCTAAAGCTCTCATTGTAACAATCTCATCATTTTTGTTTAGATTATTATTAAAACCGGGTGTATCATATAGAACTATAGAGTTTAATCTATCAAATGGATAGGCATACTCTATATAGTATGTTTTTGTATCTTCAGAGCTATTTTTTAAGTGTTGAGAGAGTTTTTTATACTCACTATAGCTTATCTCTCTATTATCAATAGTTATCTTCTCTCTCTCTCCATAATAGAACTTTGTAATAGATGAGGTTGTAGGCTTTACAGCCATAGGACAGATAGATTTACCAAATAGCGAGTTTATAAAGGTTGATTTTCCACTTGTAAAGCTCCCTATTACTCCAACTTCAACTCTACTATTACCCTTTTCAAACTCAATACGGTTAATTAGTAGATTAAAAGCTTCATACTCTAACTTTTCTATATTTTTAGTCTCTAATCTATTCTCTTTGAGTAGAGTAGTAATATTTTTAATAGTAGATAGCTCTCTAATCATATTTTTAGAAAACTCATCTATTGCAACCCTATTTGAGAAATAATCCTCTTCTCTTCTATTAGAAGACATATCAAGCCTTTTGCATTAGTTCTAAATCTAAAATATCATCATTTAACTGCTCTAAGTTTTTATTAAACTCATCAAATCTATCAGATTTATCTCTATATATCTGATTTAACATAAGTTTACTATCTTTTAATCTCTCTGTTAACTCATTAAAAATCTCTTCATGAACTCTCTCTTTTAAATCTTCCTCTATCTGTTTTGTAATATATTTAGATAACTCCTCAATCTTAGATGACAAGCTTTTTTCGATTAATCGCTCACCTATCTTATCTCCAATAAACTCCATTGGATTAACTCTCTCTATAAGTCTTGCTGTCTCTTTTAGACGATTATTTCCACCCTCTTGAGCTAAAATCATCTGTGAGCCACTTCTTACAAATAGACCAAAAATTCCATTAACTCCAGCAGAACCAAATGATAGAAGCTCAATTAGTATAACCATTCCAATATCTTTACCAACATCTATCTGTCTCAATAAATCATGAACTATCTTCTCTAATATTAAAAACTCTTGAGTTGAGTTATTGTCAATATCTATCTTTAACTCTTTAAAGTGTTTTGATATAATCTTATCAACTTTTATCTCAATCTCATTTCTCATCTCTTCTATTATTTTAGTTATCTTTTTACTATCTCTAATGGCTTTTAGTCTATTTAGATATATATTTAATATAGTTGATACTGTTTTTTCTAAAGTTGGAGTAATCTTATCAAGTGAGTCTAAAACTCTATTTTTCTGCTCATCTAATTTATATATCTGCTCTTCTAACTCTAACTCTTTTTTCTTCAATTCAGATAAATCAAGAGTCGAGTTTTCTCTTTTATATCGAAGTCGTTCTAAAAGCTGTTCTGCTATTTTATTTAACTCACTCTCAAATCTTCTCTTTATTAATATCTCTTTTTTATTAATAAAATTCTCTCTAAAACTACTCTTAAGTCCCTCAAGATTAAAATCACCCTCTCTATTCATTGCCTCTAAAGCAGATACAACTACAACTCTCCTTCTAATATTTTCCATACCAAGATTATGAGTCTTATTCAGTGCAATAAGTTGAGATGTAATCTCTTTTTTTACTCTTACTCTAGCCTTTGGAGATTTTGCATAAGCATTAGTGACTACAAAGAGTAGATTATTAATAATAGGTCTTATCTCATCTTTTAATAAAAACTTTATAATAGATTGAGTTAAACTTCCTTTCTGAATATGGTTACATATTACAGCACAATCTAAAAAGGGCAAGTAACCATAAGTAATATCGGTATCACTCTCATCAAGTGAAGATATACCAGGTGTGTCAATCATTACATATCCATCTTCAAAAAATCTATTAGATGGAACTTCAAGCAGAGCTTTTTTACCACTATCAGATAGTGCAATATCTGAAAACTCTATAGCAGATATTCTTTTTTTCTCTCTATCTATAAGTTCATAAAACTCTACAGAGTCTAATCCATCTCTTGCTATAATCTCAACAACACTCTTACTTGTTGGCTTCTCCATAGATGGTAAAATTTTCTTATTTAAAAGAGCATTAATTAGTGTAGATTTTCCAGAACTAAACTCTCCTAAAAATCCTATTTTTATATCTATTTTCTCATTAAGTTTGGAGGTTCGTTCTAAAATATCTATTAAATTATAATTTTTTGAAATTTCTATGATTTTTTTCTGCATAATTAACTCTCTATTAATTTATTTTTTTAATTATACAGTTTTTCTTTTAAGAAATTACTAAGTTTTAATATTTATTTTATTTTAATAAATTTATGCTAATTCAGGTATCCTAATAGTTTGTCCTTCATATATAAGATTTGGGTCTTTTATAACTTCAAGATTTGCATCTACTATATGTTGATATTTAGTTCCATCATTATAGAAGTGAGTTGCAATCCCCCATAATGTATCTCCATCTTTAATAGTATAGAAAATCTCTTCTGGCATCTCAATATGCTCTTCTTCACTATCACTACTAATCATATCTTCTGTAATAAGTTGGTCAGCATTAACATGTGAAATACCCTCTATATTTCCAGCAATTAAAATAGCTTTTTCCCTAGTATCAAAATCTTTAGCGACACCTGCTAATGTAACTCTATCTCCATCAACATCAACTACTAAACCACTAACAGGTAACTCTTGAAAACTACTCTCTATTTCCCTTTTTATAGCCTCTGAGTCATTACCTTCCCCTAATACACTCTTGCCTTTATCTGCCACAAAATCAAAAAAACCCATATTGTCTCCTAATTAATTATATTATAGATTATTATAATCAAAAAATTATTGATTAAAGCTAAAAAGATAGTCTGTTTTTATATAAGTTTGATATAATCGCAGAAGAAAAAAAGATATTAGGATATATTATGCCACTATTAGATAGTTTTACTGTTGACCATACAAAAATGCCTGCACCTGCTGTAAGAGTTGCTAAGAAAATGAAAACTCCATTAGGAGATGATATTAGGGTGTTTGATTTAAGATTTTGCAGACCAAACCATGATAAGATGAGTGGAAAAGGTATCCATACACTAGAGCACCTATTTGCTGGATTTATGAGAGACCATTTAAATAGTAATAGTGTAGAGATTATAGATATATCTCCAATGGGTTGTAGAACAGGCTTTTATATGTCTATTATTGGCAAAGCTAAAAAGAGAGATGTTGTTAAGGCATGGGAGAAATCTATGAGAGATGTATTGGAGGTAAAATCACAAAAAGATATTCCAGAGCTTAATATATATCAGTGTGGGACTTATAAGATGCACTCATTAAATGATGCTAAAGCGATAGCTAAGAGAGTATTAAATGAAGGTATTGGAGTTATGAGTAATAAAAAGTTAAAACTAAGTGATGAAATCTTACAAGGGTTATAGATGTTGATTTGGATACCTGTAGATAGAAGAGATGAGAAATTTGGAGAGATTACTAAACTTATAGATGTAGATAGTTGGGCATTAGTTGATTTTGATAGAGGTGAAGTTCAATCTATAAGATTTTTTGATAAGAGAGAGGATTTTTCAGATTGGGTTGATTTTATTGTTTTAGCTAATAAGTTTGAGAGCTATATCGATTTTATGAATGAGGGAATGATGGTATTATGCGTTAGAGAAGAGAAGAGTATTGAAGAGATTATGGAGGCTTTTAAATTTAAAGAGCTTGATGAGGTTGGATTATAATATAAAATGTATAGAGAGGATTTAAGAGATAAAAAGGAGTTACTATTAACAGATGATG
>WGAM01000119.1 GCA_015494795.1 Campylobacterota bacterium | reverse complement strand
GATAGCCAAGGGGTATCTTCAATAGACTCTACACACCATTGGGATAGAAAAGAGTTAACATATAGTTTTAATCAATCTATTCCAGATAGTTATTATAACTATCCACAAGAGTCACTTACTACAAATTGGCATGAGTTAAATCAGGCTCAAAAAAATGCAGTAAACTCAATTACAAAAGAGATTAACTCTCTATTAGATATAAAATTGACTAAAGTAGAAGATAATGGAGATATACGATTTAATATGATAGATTTACCTCAAAATGAAGCTGGTTTTGCTTTCTATCCTGCTGATAATCCCGATTATGGTGGAGATATTTTTTTATCAAATAGTTTTAATAGTGACCTTAAAAATTATGGATTAGATAGAGGTAATGGTGGCTGGACAACTATTACTCATGAGTTAGGACACGCTTTAGGGCTAAAACACCCTTTTGAGAGTCCAAATAAATTGCCATCTAATTTAGATGATATAAACCATACAGTAATGTCATACACCCCTAAAGATAATATCTATCCTATATTTACTACTGAAGGCTCAACTATTAAACTAGAACAACATCTTTTATATCCTAATCTATATTCAATATATGATATATCTGCTCTTCAAGCCATATATGGAGCTAATACTACAACTCATACCGAAGATAATACATATACTACTAAATATAACAATTATGAAATTCAAACTATTTGGGACGCAGGAGGTAATGATACCATAGATTTATCTGATACAAAAGGTAAAACAACAATAGATTTAAGAGGTGGAAGTATAAATAGTGTAGATGAGTATAGTTTAGAGGATATTATAAAGCTTCATCAAGATGAGGTTAGAAACTCACAAGCTAATAGTTGGATTAGAGATAATATGACAGAATTATATAATGAGGGTAAACTATATACAGGTAAAAATAATTTTAGTATAGCAGAGGGTGTAATAATAGAGAGTATAAAAACAGGTAGTGGAGATGATATAGTTATAGATAATAGTGTAGATAATAGTATCTATCTTAATGGAGGAGATGATAAGATATATATTGGAAATGGTGGATATGATTATATTAATGGTGGAGATGGAGAGGATACTCTATATATAGATATAACAAAAGACAAGATAAAAGTAGAGCAGAGAAGTAGTGGAGATTATATATTAACAGCAGATAGTTTTGGTGTTGAATTTACTAATATTGAGACAGTACATTTTAGAGATAATAGTACTTATACTCCAGATTTATTAATAAGCTAGATTAGATATGAAAATATTAAAACTAATATCTCTACTTATATTTTTTATAGTAGTATCATATCTCTTTCAAGCACTATTTGCACTAAGGATATATCAAAATAGAGTTGATAGTAATGCTTCGTTTAATATAGATAGATTTGAATTTTTTATTAAAGATACTTTATTAAAAGAGTATTTAAATTTTACAACACCTTTACCTTTACAAGAAGATAAATCTAGTTTAAAAAGTTTTTATATTACAGTAAAACCAAATGATATTAATAGACTCAATTCCAATCTGCCACAGAGTGGAAAAGAGAACTATGTAAAAGGATATTTAAAAGTAAGTGATGATAAAAAGATTAGAAAAATCAAGCTCCGATATAGAGGAGATAGTAACTTACACTGGAACTATGCACAAAAATCACTTAGGATAAAACTTACAAATGGAGAGAGTTATCAGATGTCTAAATCTTTTAATCTTATAAATCCTCCTCATGACTTTAGTATTATAGATTGTGTTGCCTACGACATCTCAAAAGAGTTAGGACTTCTATCTCCTAAATATATACCTGTAAGAGTTTTTATCAACAATCAATTTAAAGGAGTATATATCTTTCTATCTCAAATAGATGAATCTTTTCTTCGTGCAAATAAAAGAATGCCAGGTAGCATATATTATGGAGATATGGAGTTTAATAGAGAGATGGATATAGATACTCCTGCTCCCCTATTTTATGATAGTAGATATTGGATTAAAAAGGCATCAAGAAATTTTGAAATGAAATTTGATAGAAGAGATATTAACTATTTTATAGAAAAAATAAATACTAAAAATCCTAAAGAGTTTTATAATTTTGCAAATACTATGTTAAATCTACCTAAATATTATACCTTTTTTGCTCTTGATACTCTTTTTGGTGGATTTCATCACGATTATGCCCATAATCATAAAATCTACTTTGACCCATATATTGGTAAATTTGAACCCATAGAGTGGGATTTAAGATATTGGAGTGCTATACCTGCCAAGGATATATCTCTATATCCTCTACTACATCAATTTAAATTAAACCCTATACTAGAGGCAGAGAGAGATAAAGTAGCCTACAAGATACTACAAAAATATCCAGCAAGAGAGATTATAAAAAGATTAAGATATTATCAAAAACTTATCTTACCCGATTTAATCTCTGATAAATATAGAGATACAGGCATACGAACTTCACTCTTTCCTAAAGGTATTGCAAAGTCTTTTACTATAGATGAGTTTAATCAATCTATTAAAAGATATGAGAGAGTAATTATTAATAGAGAGAAATTTCTAAAAAAACTATATAATAATAGTGAGTTAATATATAGTGTTAAGCAGATATCTAATAGAGAGTATAATATAACAATGGAGATAAGAGGAAACTCGCCCATAAAAATAGATAATAGAAAAGGTGATGAGTTAATATTATATTCTAGTAGAAAATTTATCCCATCAAATCCAATAAATGGTGTACCATTTCTCTATGGAAAAGAGCAACTTATCTCTTCTCCTAGCTACTATTATATTATAAGCTCTACTCCCAATTTAAATCAATGGAGTATTAAGAACTATATAACAGGTAAAAAGATAATACCACAAAAAGTAAAAGATATAAAATCAGGGACAAAAAATTTTACTCATGCTATATTTAGAACTAAAATTTCTAATCCTAAAAAGATTATATTAAGTGGAATAGTAGATGTAAAAGAGGATTTAGTTTTTGATAAAAATAGTTCTATTGAGATAGAGGCAGGAACCAAATTTATTATATATCCTAAAAAATCAATCTTTTTCTACGGCAAAGTTATAGCTATCGGAACTAAACAAGAACCAATACTATTCCAAGCACAAAATCCACTACAACCGTGGGGAGCAGTGGTTCTACAGGGTAAAGGGGCAACAGGGAGTATATTTAGATATGCTAAATTTTCAGATGGAAGTATTACTACTCGTAATCTTATTGACTATACAGCACCATTTAATATACATAATTTAGAAGATTTTACAATAGACCACTGTACTATAGGTAGAAATTATATTGGAGATGATGCTATGCATATCTCGTATTCTAAAGGTAAAGTAATAAACTCTATTTTTAAAGATGCTAGGTCTGATGAATTAGATATTGACATTGCCACTGTTACACTAAAAAATAACTCGTTCTATAATGCAGGAAATGATGCCTTAGATATTATGACAACCAACCTATATGCTATAAATAACCATTTTAATACTACTGAAGATAAAGGTATATCTATAGGAGAGTGGTCAAATGCCACACTTATAAATAATGACTTTATAAATAACTATATTGCTATAGAGGTTAAAGACCAATCTATACTAAAATTAACTAATAGTAAAATAAAAAATGCAAAATATAAGGCGATAAATCTCTACCGTAAGAATAAAAGATATAACAGAGGGGGAACTATTATTATTAAAAATTTAAATATAATAGGAAATAGTACTATTACTGCTGATACTACATCTAAAATTATTAGAAGTGAGCCATAATGTTAAAAAATCAAAATATAAATAGAACAGAACTTAAATATTATATATCAAATTTAGAGTATTATACTCTAAGAAATAGATTAAAAGTTATCTTAAATCAAGACCCACATAATCCAAAAGGGGGTGGAGGATATTTTATTAGAAGTCTATATTTTGACTCTTATAGTGATGAGGCTCTTTTTGAAAAACAGTCAGGAGTATTAAAAAGAGCTAAATATAGAATGCGAATTTATAATACAGATACAAATATTGTAAAGTTTGAGATAAAAAATAGAGAGAATAATCAAGTATTTAAAGAGACAGCTACAATTACAAAGGAGAGTGCCATAAAAATAATAGATGGAGATTATAAAGAGCTATTAAACTATAATAACCCTATCTTAAATAGAATATATATTAAATTTACTCAAAATCTATATCGTCCAAAAGTTATTGTAGATTACTATAGAGAGGCATATATATATGATTTTTTTAATATTAGAATTACATTTGACTTAAATCTATCATCAAATAGTATAAATTTTGATATTTTTAGTAACTATCTCCATACTACTCCTACTATTTTAGAACAAAAACAGATTTTAGAGATAAAGTATGATAAAATTTTACCGGATTATATTAGAGATATTTTGCAAATTGACTCATTTGAGAGAATGGCAATTAGTAAATATGCACTATCAAGAAGATTTTTTAAAATAAATAAATGGGAAGATAACTAATGAACTCAACCACTACAAAAGATATTTTTAGTAACAGTTTTATTGCTATGCAGAATGGATTAACTAAAATTAGCCCCATAGAGATAGTATTAAATCTTAGTGTATCTTTTTTTATTGCTCTATTTATATTTTATATATATAAAAAGAGTTTTCAAGGAGTGCTATATCAGAGAAGTTTTAATATTTCACTAATAGCCATCTCTATGGTAACTACTCTTGTAATTATGACAATTAGTAGAAATCTAATCTTATCTCTTGGAATGGTAGGTGCATTATCTATTGTTAGATTTAGAACTCCTATAAAAGACCCTATTGATTTAGTTTTTATCTTTTGGTCTATTACAGTGGGGATTGCCAATGGTGTTGGACAGTTTAATATCTCTATTATAGGCTCCATACTATTAACTATAGTTTTACTCTTTATGAATAGAGAAAAGAGTGAGGCAGAACAACCCTATCTTCTCATTATGCAACTTTTGCCAAATCAAGACCCAACAGCAATTATAGAGATAATAGAGAAATCTGTAGATAGATTTCTTATAAAATCACAAACACTTACTATAAATAGTAGAGAGATAATAGCTGAAATAAGACTAAATAGTCGAGATATTAAACTATTAAATATATTAGAAAAAGAGTCTATAGTTCAAAAAGCCACGATTATAAATTACTCTGGAGATATGGGAATTGTTTAAAAAAATGTAGAAAAAATGTAGATTTTTAAAGAGTATGAAAAAAATAAAATTTATATATATTTTTTTGTAAAAAAGCGATATTTTCTTTATCTTTTTTAAGATTTATATGTTATCATTTAGTTAATTATTTAAAGGTCATCATATTAACGCTAATATTAATGGTCGTTTATGGTCTTAAAATAAGATATTTTATATAAATTGAAGGAGAAAAAATGGCATTTAATGAAAATCAACAATCAGTTGTAGATCTATTTATAGCAGCGTATGGAAGAGCCCCAGCACAATCTGGGCTTGACTTTTTTACAGAAAAATTAAAATCAGGAGAGATGACTCTAAAAGATATCGCTAACTATATGTTTGATACTAAAAATAACCCGGAGGCAGCAACAAGATATCCAGACACTGGAACGCTAGATGATAAAATAAATACAGTATTTAATCATGTACTAGGGAGATCTGTTGCTACAACAGAGGGTATGAATTTTTGGAAATCAAAATTTGATAATCCAGATTATAGCATGAAAGATCTTGTATTTGATGTATTACAAGAGGCAAGACATCAGGATGTCGATAGTCACACTTTAGAGAATAAGAGTACAGTGGTTGAGTACTTTTTAACACATGTACCAGCAAATGAACAAGTAGGAAAACAAGTAGATACTGATAGTGTTACAAATGATGATACTACAGTTAGTAATGCAAAAGCTGATATTGATGCAATACTAGTCACTGGAAAATCTTTTGAATTAACAACAGGAAAAGATGAAATTACAGGTACTGATGGAAATGATACTTTTAGTGGTGTAATCTCATCTTTAAGTTCTGAAAAGACATTAAATACAGATGATACTATAGATGGTGGTAAAGGTGATGATACTCTAAATTTAGATATGAAAGGTAACCTCTCTGCACTCACAGGAAGTATTAAAAATGTAGAGAATATTAATCTTACAAATAATACAACAATTGCAAGAAGTTTCGATGCAAAAAATATTTCAGATGTTAAGGTATATACTTTAGATAGTGCAAAAGCTATTAATCTATCAAATCTTGTAGCAAGTGATATAGAGGTATCTGCTAAAAATATGCAAAATAACTTTAGCATAGCTTTTGATTCAAAAACAGATTTATCTGGCTCATCTGATAAAATGGCATTAACTTTTGATGGCGTAGGTGCAGCAAAAGTTCTAAATAGTGATGGAAGTGTGAAAACAGCTGAGAATGATGTAAAAGTTACAATGGCTTCAATTGAAGATGTAACATTAAAATCTCAAAACAGTGCAAGTTTTATTGACCTATCAGGAGTAGATGCAACTAAATATACAGTAACAGGAGATAAAGATTTAACCATCTCAAAAGTGAAAGATGGTCTAACTTCTATAGATGCTTCAGCTATGAGTGGCAAATTATCTATTGATACTACAGCTATTACAACAGCTGGTTCTCTAAAAGATATTACAGGTGGTAGTAATGATGATATTATTGCAGTAGATGCAGCAGATATAGTTGCGAATGGAACGATTGTTGGTGGAGAAGGTAATGATACAGTAAAACTCTCTGATAGTGCAGGTTCTACAATTCAACCAAAAATGTCAGGTGTTGAAAATCTTGAGATTACAGGTGTAAAAAGTAATGGGACTTTAACTGTTTCATCAAAAGATATTGCTGGATTAAACTCTATTATTCTTGATGCAAACTCAACAGATAATGGTGCAGTTAAATTAGTAACTCAAGGAAGTTCAGATATTGCAGTTAAAACTGTTGGAGCTATGAATGTTAATCAAGATTTAACATTAGATACCTCAGGAACAGTTACACTTGATGTAACAGGCAAAAATGCAAAAGCTACTGCAGAAGAGACTGCAGCAGGAACTATTACGGCTTCAAACTCAACAAGTTTAAATCTTAATGTAGATAAATATATGAATTTTACAGGAGATATTGTTGCTGGTAAAGCTACCTCTTTAACTATTGACTCAAAAGGAGATATAGATACTAATGCTACTACTCCATTATCTGATTTCTCATCTGTAGAGTCTTTAACTATTACTGCTGGTGGTGCTGTAAACCTCGCAGATACTGATACTGCTAAAGGTTTAGATAAGGTTGCAGATGTAACACTAAGTGGAACAGAAACAACTTCAGCTGTTACTTTAGGAACAGTAGGTACTACTACAACAGATTATGATATTAGCCTTACATCGACAGGATTAAAAGCAGGATTAACTACAAATAATATTGCTTCTAATCAAAATGTTAATATAAACTTAGATGGGACAACAGGCGATATTAATTTAGGTACAATTAATTCAACAAATAATAGTGTCACAATTAATGCTCAAAATTTAACAGGCACATTAGATACAGGAG
>WGAM01000118.1 GCA_015494795.1 Campylobacterota bacterium | reverse complement strand
CGGTTCTTTTGAGTTAGTATCATAGTCTTCATATAGCAATTATATACAAAATATGATATGATGTCAAGTGAGAATTTTCAGCAGAGCTGATTATTTCTCCTCACCGCCATCAATGGCGATGTCTCCGAAATAAGGAAAAATTGATGAAAATTAAATTATTTTTTTAATAATCCAGCCTCATATAAAAAAGGAGAGCCTTCAAAGTCTATTTTTTTAACTTTGTCATATTTTGCAAAAGAGAGATATAACTTCTCTTTTGCTCTAGTTACTGCTACATAAAAGAGTCGTCTCTCCTCTTCTATACTCCCACCTCTACTCATTAGTTTTCTATTTGGAAATCTACCGTCCATTAAATCTATAACATATACCTCTCTAAACTCTAAACCTTTACTTGCATGAACTGTTAAAAGATTTACTCCATTTCCTTGACTCAACTCATTTCCACCCAAAACCATTGCATTTACAAATTTTCTTATATCTTTATATTGAGATGATAAGTCACTTAGAAGTCTTGCTTTTCTTAAAATATTCTCCTTTGATAGATTTTTTCTCTCTCTATTTATTTCTCCAGATTTAAGTTTTGCTCTTTGAGTTGAGAGAATATCTATAATATTCTCATATAGAGGTGAATTGATAAGTTTTAAAAGCATGGTTTTAGGCTGTTTTACACCTCTTATTGATTTGAGAAAATTATAAAAATCTCTATAGAATAGAACTCCATTAGAGGTTATCTTTGGATGTTTTAAGATAGGGTTTGATTTTATCTTATCCTCTAATGATAGATTATTAAAACGGCTTATTGAGCCAATCTCTGTATCATCATCAAATAGACCTAGTTGCATATTTTTAGTAGGATTTAATTTTGGAAGAGTAAAAACTGTAGGATATAACATTCCTGCAAATAGATTTCCCTCTCCAAAATGTATAAAAGACTCAAACATCTCTTTTGCTAATGCTGTTCCAATTCCTTTGCCATACTCAAAAATATGAATAAATGCCATCATATCTTTCGGATTTACAATTAAAGATATAACATCAAGCAGAAATTTAATCTCTTTTGTATCAAAAAAACTATTCCCACCTTTTCTTTTTGAGTTTATACCAAGCTCTCTTAAACTCGCTTCAACTCCATCTGCACTTGAGTTATTTCTAAATATTACAGCAATATCATCTCTTTTTGTATTTGAATTTTTAATACTTTTAGCAATACCTTGATATTGATTAAATAGTTCACTATATATAAGTAATTTTGGTGGTAAATCTATATCTCTTTTAGTAACTTCTAACTTTTTTGGATAAATCCTCTCATTTTTTTCAATAACCATATTGGCTAAAGAGAGTATAGATGCAGTTGAACGGTAGTTTTTACTTAAAGTAAAAACTTTAGCATTACTATATCTCTTTGTAAATGTAGCAATATTTTGAATATTTGCTCCATTAAAGGCATATATACTCTGGTCATAATCACCCACACAGAATAGAGAGTTTGAGTTAATTATATCTATTAATGAATTTTGCAGAGTATTTGTATCTTGATACTCATCAACTAAAACTTCACTTATATCTCTCCTCTCTTCCATTAAAAGTTCTCGCATTTTTAAAAGTAAATCATTAAAAGAGACAAAACCAAATCTATCTTTTGTAATTTCATACTCATCTATAATATTCATATATATATCTATAAGTACCCTATGTTCTGGATATTTATCTATAAACCATATATCAAAACCATCAAATGATGCGTTTTGATATAAGCTATACTGCTCATATAGATATGTTGATGAGAATGGCTCTATATCATGATTTAACCTCTTAAATTGTCTCTTTTCATATATGCTTCTAAATAGAGTCTTTAGCTCATTTGGCTGTTTTAAGATAACATTTTTATTCATCTCTTTTAACCATCTATAGCTTACTGAATGAAAAGTTCCAGATTCAATCTTATTTACAATAGAATTTGGAAAATATTTCCCAACTCTCTGTAACATTTCACCTGCTGCTTTATTTGTAAAGGTTAATAGAAGTATGCTAGAAGGTTCTACTCCATTTTTGATAAGATTTGCTATTCTACCTACTATGGTAGAAGTTTTTCCTGTTCCTGCACTAGCAATAACTAAATTATTGCCCATAGGTGCAGTAACAGCACTCAACTGTTCTCTATTTAGAGTGCTAAGTGGCATCTACTGTCCAAGTATATAGTATGTTGGTTTATTAGAAACTTTTTTAATTTTTACTTTATATTTTTTAGCCCACTTTTCAACTTTTTTATTAAATTCCTCTGATACCTCAGGAGAGACATCTTGACTAGCCTTAATTTTAAAGTTGTCTTGTGAGTTTGACATAGCAACAAATCCTTTTATTGGAGCTAGATTGTCATGTAGAGATAATATATGACCTGAAAATTTCTTAAAATTATTAGTATTTTTTATAATCTTTTCCATCTGTTTAATGGTATATTCTGTTTTTGAGTACCCTAACTGTGACAATAGTGCTTCTGGAGTCAAATCTATGTTCATTTATATTCCTTGTTTTAATATATTTTGGTTTTTAATAAAAAAAACCAATATATAACTTTAGCCAAAATAAAATTTATATTCTCTTAATAAAATTTTCTAATCTCTTAATACCATCTCTAATAGTATCAATATCTGTAGCAAATGAGAGTCGAATATACCCCTCTGCACCAAAAGCAATCCCCGGTACAACAGCTACTCCCTCTTGTGCTAAAAGCTCTTTAGCAAACTTCATTGAGTCACTACTTACCTCTTTGATATTAATAAATAGATAAAATGCACCATCAGGCTTAATAACAGATAATCCATCAATTGCATTAATAAGCTCGTAAGCCTCATCTCTTCTACTCTCAAAAACTACTCTCATCTCTTCAACTCTCTTATCTATTGAGCCATCTAATCCTGCAATTGCTGCTGATTGAGTAATTGAGCTAATATTTGATGTACTTTGAGACTGTAACTTATTCATAGCTTTAACCAACTCTATATTTGGAGTAGCAAGATATCCAAATCTCCAACCAGTCATTGCAGCAGATTTACTTAGACCATTGATTGTTACTGTTCTTTGAAACATATCTTCAGAGATTGATGCTAGTGCAGTAAACTTTACACCACCATAAACAAGTTTCTCATACATCTCATCACTAAATACAATAATATCTGTACCTTTTAATACCTCTGCTAAAGCCTCTAACTCCTCTTTAGTATAAACTGAACCTGTAGGATTTGAAGGAGATGTTATAACTAAAACTTTTGTTTTTGGAGTAATAGCCTTTTTTAGTTGCTCTGGTGTAATCTTAAAACTTGTTGTGTCATCTGTATCTATAATTACAGGTTTACCACCAGAGTATTTTACAACTTCAGGGTAGGTTACCCAATATGGTGCAGGGATAATAACCTCATCTCCATCATCTATTAGTGCTTGAAATAGATTAAATAGAGAGTGTTTTGCTCCATTATTTGTCTGTATCATATTAGTTTTATACTCTAGTCCATTATCTCTTTTTAACTTTCCTGCAACTGCTCTAAGAAGTTCAGGAGTTCCGGGAACTGCTGTATATTTTGTTTTACCCTCATTCATTGCTTTAATAGCTGCCTCTTTAATCTCTATTGGAGTATCAAAATCAGGCTCTCCAGCAGAGAAAGATAAAATATCTTTTCCCTCTGCCTTAAGCTCTAGTGCTAAAGCAGTAATAGCAATAGTCATAGAGGTAGATAGTGTCTGTATTCGTTTTGAAAGCATAGTTATACCTTGTTTGGATATTAAAAATCTAAGGATTATACTAAAAATTAGATAATATTTACTTAATAGAAATTTATTAAAAATTTAGAAAGTTCAGTTATATTAATAACATATTATAATATAATATCGTAAAATTACTACTTTATGAAAAGTTAAAAAAGGATTGATTTAGTTATGAAAAAAAGTACAAAAATACTTTTATATGGTTCAATAATATCTATTTTATATATAGTTATATGTGTTTTTATACAAAAAGATGAATTTATTAATAAAGCAGAAACTTTAGTATCTTACAATAGAGTAGATACAAATAATAGTCAAAATAGTAATCCATATAAAGAGATTGATAGTATAGAAGAGATTAACCCATCTAAAGTAGAAAGAGATAATAGTATTCAAATTGAAGATAAAAATTCAATAGATAAGAATATTACAACAGATATAGAAGATAAAAATATTGAAAAAAATATTACTATAAGTGATACAAATAGTAGCAAAAATATAGTTATAGATAGAGATATTGAAGAAAATAGTATAAAAGATGATATAGAGATAGCCCAAAATAGAATAGTAGAGATATTAAAAGAGAAAAAGATAAATTTTTATAGAAATCGTGCAAAACTAACACCTCAAAGTAAAAGAGTACTAAGAGAGATTATATCTATAATAAAAGATATTCCTAATATAAAAATAGATGTTAGAGGTTATACAGATGCTAGTGGAAAAAAGAGTGTTAATAAGTGGATAAGTGAGGCTAGAGCCAAAAGTGTTAAACTATATTTAGGAAGTCATGGAATTAGTCCTGATATTATAGATTATAAAGGCTTTGGAGAGGATAATTTACTATATAAAGATAAACCATATAGCCCTCTAAATAGAAGAGTAGAAATTGAGATAAAAAGGAGATAAAATAATATGTTTGAATTAATTGGAGAGATGGCTATCTGTCTAATAGTAGCAATACTATTAGGTTTTGCAATTGGTTGGCTTTTTGCAAGGGCAGTAGGGGCTGAAGAGTATGATTTAGATTATGATGAGATAAGTATTAGAGAAGATGAATATAGCTCTCAGCTAAAAGCTCTTCAAGAAAGATATAATAAGGAGAAACAGTTAGCAGAAGATTGTAATAAGAAAAATAGAGAGTTAAAGGGTGAGCTTATGAAAAAGATAAATTTACTTCAAAAGACATCAAACACTCTTCAAGAGATACAACAGAAACATGGAAATAATATAGCATCAAGGGTAGCAGAATTAGAAGCCCTACTACAGAAAAAAGATGAAGAGTTAATAGAGTTTGAGAGAGTTTTAGTTAAAGCTGAAGAGACTATTGAGAAGTTAAAAAATAAGGAAACTTAAATATTGTTAAAACAGTTTATTTTCATAGTTACTATTTTTACAACATCTCTTTTAGCCTCTGAATCATTTTGGCAAAAGCTTATTGAGGTAGAAAATAGCTATTTTAATAAAGAAAATATTTTAGAGCTTATTGATAAAGATAGTAATAGAACTATTTCTATTGATAAAAATAGTAGTCATTTAACAACATTTGATACCCAATTTAAAAGTTTTTCTGACTTAATTAATCTTCTTAAAAATGACCCTTACTCTTTAGATATTAATAAAACACTTTTTATTAATTTTGTTAAACTAGACCAAGAGATTAGAGAACTTACTCTAAAAATAGATACAAATAAAAAATATAATTATCAACAAGCTGTTCAAAGAGATACTATTAAACTAAATGCTCTTCAACTTAAAAAACAGATTTATAACTTTTTTGACTATTTGGCAAAAAATTGGACACTTTTAGATAGAGAGGATATAGAAAAATATATTTTTGACAACCAAAAACAGCTTCATGGAACAATTAATATTCAAAAAAGTATTAAACTCTATAATTCTCTAAAAAATCAAACCAATAGTATGGCTAGAAATATTCAAAATAACTTTTTTGTTTTATCTAAAGATTACTATTTTTTTGATAGCTTATTAAACTATCTAAAGTTAAATAGTAATATTTTTGAGTATCGCTCTTTGACTAACCAACTTCAACTAGACAATCTTATTGACTATATTAATAATCAACCCTTTGCTAAAGAGGCAAATTTATATCTTCGGTACTTTAAAATAGATACAGGTAGGCTCTTTCTCTTTTTTATTGTTATTCTCTTTTTTATATTTATTAATTATCTTATATATAAAAGATTATATAACTACTTTAGAGCTAAAATTGAAGAGGAAGATGACGATATTGATGATATTTTACTTGTTAATTTAAAGAAAATACGCATTCCTATTTCACTTCTTATTAATGGAATAGGGTTACAACTAGCATTGGAGGTTTTATACTATCCTAATAGTTTAAAGGAGAATAGCTATCTTTACTTTTCACTCTTTTTTATTATAATGACGGCTTATATCCTTATGCAAATTATAGAAAATATCTTTTTTATATATTTTCATAGCTCTAATAATAGAAATTTAACACTAAGAACAGAGCTTATTAATCTTATTTTGTCTGTTAGTAAGTTTATTATCTTTTTGATTGCTATATTGATTGCTTTTGTAAAAATGAATGTAAATATATCAGGAGTTATCGCCTCTTTAGGAATTGGTGGGTTAGCTGTAGCATTAGCGGCAAAAGATACTCTTTCTAACTTTTTTGGTCTTATTAAAATTATCTTCGATGAGTCATTTTCACAAGGAGATTGGATAAAAACATCAGATGTTGAGGGAACGGTTGTGGAGATTGGATTTATTTCAACTAAAATTCGTACTTTTGATAATGCAATGATTACTTTACCAAACGAAAAACTTGCCAATACAGCTTTAAAAAATTGGTCAAGACGAACTGTTGGACGACGAATTAAACTCTATGTTGGAGTAACTTATAGTTCAAATAGAGAAGATATTAAAAATGCTATTAATGAGATAACCAATATGTTATTAAAGCATAAAGATATTAGTACACCAGAGAAGATTGATACAAAAAAATTTAAAAAACATTATCAAAAGAGTAATAAGTTTATCTCAATAGACAATAAGTTAGGAATTAAAAGTACACTTATGGTCTATCTTGACCGTTTTTCGGATTCATCTATAGATATATTGATTTATTGTTTTACAAAAACAACTAACTGGCAAGAGTGGTTAGAGGTAAAACAAGATGTGTTATATAAGATTTGGACTATTTTAGAGACTAATAATTTAGAGTTTGCTTTTCCTTCTCAAAGTATTTATTTGGAGAAGGTAGAAAAGGAGAAGTAATCTCTGATACTTTATAATTTTTTTAATCCATTTGCAATTTCATAAAGATAATCATGCATATCAAAATAGCCAATAAGCATTTCAAAAAACATTCTAAAAAAGAGTTCTCCAAAGAGAAAGAGTACTAGGACAATAAGCCAAAATTTAAGGTTTGTTTTCTCTTTTAGGTAGTGTGCTACTTGTGGAAATTTTTTTAGAAGCTTTCCTTTAAAGAGTAATAACCCTATAGGGAAACCTATAGAGAAGAGATAGTAAAAAAATATGAGGATATATTTGGTTACAAAGGTATTAAATGTTAAAAAATCCATTATTCTTTATTTTTAAAATAGTGAAACATACTAATTATACCAAAGAATGGGCCAAAGAGATTGAGTACAGGTATAAAGTTAAAAAGAACAGTAACAAAACTAATAGACCATAACGCTAATCTATGTTTTTTTAATTTATCTTTTGTCACTTTTGATGAGGTTAAAGTTAGAGCATCATATCCCATAGTATCTTTTGTAAGCCATAACCATAGAGCAATCTGTGTAAAAATATTGACTATAGGAATAAAGAGTAGGGGAAATGCTACAATAGATAGAGCTAAAAAGAGAAAGCTGTCTTTTATTGTATATCTAACAGAAGAGAATAGATTGTCTCGTTTTACTTCGCTATCTTTAAAGTATTTCTTCTCAACAGCTATAAGTAGAGGTTCACTAAATAGACTAGCAATAAAAACCATACTAACAATAATAGCATTGTAGATAATATAAAAACCAATTAAAAATGCAATTCCCTTTTCAATAGTCTCAAATGGAAGCCATGTAAGAAGTTTTAGAAATTGTGCATAGATGTAGTCACCTTTAACAAACCAAACAGCACTCCAAAATATGGTACTTCCTAGTGCTACCCATAAAGAAAAAGAGCTATATCTATCTTTTGAAACTACTCGTAAAATAAGATTTCCTGCAAAAGCAAATACCAATGCAAATGTCAAGAGAATAAGTTGAAGCCATAAAAAAGTAGAGAGCATCCATGCACCATTTGAGCGAACCATAGAAAATGGTATCCAATTTAAAATATGACTACTAAGTGCAATTAGGTTATCCCAAAATAGAACACCAATTCCAATCCATATTGCAGAGATAATTGTTCCACTAATAAGAGCATATTTCATGGTATTCCATGTTAAAATCTCTTTAAAGCCAAAGATAATGGCGTGTATTATATTTTTCATATATCTTCCTTTCTTTTGTTACTTTTTTTCTTATATTTATAGAGTGACATTATAGCTACAATAATGATAAGAAGGAGCATAAAATGTTCAATTTGAGTGATTTCAGTTGTAACTTTCTTTAAACTACTACTTAACATATAACCGATGGTAAGACCAACTATAGAGGCTAAAGAAGCACCAATAGCATCAAAGAAGGTAAACTTTTTATGTGAATAGTGTTGTGTTCCTAAAACAAGAGGAATAGCAATAGCTCCACCATATATAAAGCGTGAACTCATAGCCAACCATTTAGCTTTAGTCTCTGCTTTCTTTTTTAAATTATCAACTCTCATTTTTAATAGAGGAAATTTAGATAATACTCTATAAGCATAGTTTTTTCCTATGTAAAACCAGATTTGGTCACCTACAATAGCTCCTAAAATGGCGACGACTAAAGTCTCTTCACAGGGGATTACACCTAAATGACATAAAACACCTGAAAGAAGAATAACAGCTGTTCCCTCAATAATCATTCCCAAAAAAACTATCCAAAGTCCATATCCAGAGAGTAGAGCCATTAATTGTTCCATCTTAAATCTCTTTTATTTTTTCTTCTATCTTTTCAATAAAGCCTGTATCTGTTTGAGGGGTTATTACCCTTTTTGTCACAACTCTAAGTCCAATCTCAATTAAAAATGCCAAAATAAATCCACTAGCAATAAAATAGCCAACATTAGGAATATGTTTAGATGTGTAGTTGAGTGCTAGAACAATAGCAATAGCAATAGTTAAAATAGAGAGTGCCACTAAAACTTTAGAAGCTTTAGTCTCATGAATTTTTAAAAAGTGTCCAATGTGTACCAAAGCATGAATAAATAAAATTGAGATAGACCCAATTGCTGCAATCTGGGTTAAATTAAAAAAGAGAACAAAGCAAATTAAGATAACTGTACTAACAATTAGTCCTTCGCTACTGTGCCAAACATTTCGTTCATAAACTTCTGGAAGCTCTCCATTTTTTGCCATCTGATAGGTAACATTGGTAACAGCATAGAGATTAGCATTTATTGAAGAGGCTGTTGAGATTAACGCTGCAATTGCCATGATAGTAAAACCAACTTGTCCAAAAGCAGGTTTCGCTGCCTCTGCTAAAGCATAATCTTGTGCTTTAATAATCTCTGGAAGTGGTAAATTCCCAAAAACAGCAAAAGTAACAGCCACATAAAGAGCCATAACAAGTAAGATAGCAATAGTCATAGCTTTAAGCATTGTTTTAGTTGGATTTTCCATATCTTCTGCTGTGTTTGTAATAACTCTAAATCCCTCATAGGCAAAAAATGTAAGGGCAATAGAAGAGAATACATTTATAATAGGTGGTGCATTTTTAACTGAAAGTAGTTCAGGCTTAATATAGAAAAATACAACTACTGTAAAGAGTAAAATAATAGAGAGTTTTATAATAACAATAATATTCTCACTCTTTGCAATAAGGGAACTTCCTGCAAGATTTATAAACATAAAAATAAGTAGTATGCTTATAGCAAAGCTATTTGTCCAAAGTGGAGTGTTAACCCCAATTATCATCATAGAGGAGTATGTTCCAAAGGTTTTTGCAACCATGGCTATTGCTACCATTGCAGAGAGATAAAAGAGTACAGAGAGAGAACCTGAAAAGACTCCCTCTCCATAACATTGAACCAAATATTCAACAATGCCCCCACGAGATGGGTAAGCAGAAGCAAGTTTAGCTAAAGAGTAACCACTAAGTAGGGCAATAACTCCTCCAAAAATAAAAGAAATCCATACTAAATTTCCTGCAATAGCACCAGCTTCACCTAAAAGTACAAAGATACCAGCTCCTACCATAGAACCAATACCTAAGAATATGGCACTCCATAAGCCAAAGGCTTTTTTACTCTTTTCCATTAATAGTTCTCGTACTTTCCTGCTTCAATATCTGCTTCAATGTTTGCTATCTCTTCTTTAATAATTTTTATTAAAAGTTTAGCTACTTTTGTATCATCAGCTTCAGGTATATCCCAATCGGTAAATTTCATATTAGCTTTAAAAAGAAGTTCTACCTCTTTAGAGATAGCTTTTCTTCTACTCTCTAACTCTTTTTCTATTGCATCCATTTTTTACTCCTTCTCTTTCTTAGTTGTATCTTCTTCTAAATTATCAACAGAATATCCACCAACAATAAGAGCTACTCCATCAAAAAATAGGCTAACTCCTACAAAAAATCCAATAAGCCATATTGATGTGAGTGGCCAACCTACAATAAAAATAATAGCTAATGCAAATGAGGTTAATGCATTAAAAATCCATATCCATTTATGTTTTGTATCTTGAGCTGAAAATCCTAATCCAAAACTTCCAAAAGCGTCCATAAAGAAGTAGAAACTAAATAGTAATCCTAGCGTTGCTACTCCACTCATTGGATAAAAGAGCATATATAGTGCTACACCAATAAGAAGCAGACTCTTAAGCCAACCTGCCCAATCTTTACGGTTACTTATCCATGTTAAAGTTGCTGAACTAACTCCTGCAAATAACATAAGATAAGTTACAAAAACTAAAGTTCCTAAAGTCATAAAGGTTGGAAAGAGTATTCCAATAGTTCCTAAAACAATAAATAGGAAACCTCCTATTTTTGCATATTTTTTAAATGTATCTAATACATCTTTGTCGAGATTAAGTTGAATTGTTGAATTAATCCACACTGTTTATCCTTTTTTTTAATCTATAAATATATTTCATATTTATGAAGCAATTATATCTTCTTTACTTAAATTTAAAATGTTCCTAAAGTTACATAAAACTAATATATGCTACTCTTCTATTTTAATATAGAGAAGGATAGATATGATAATAGAAAAACGAGTAGCAATAGTTGGAGCAGGAGCTGTTGGAGCTACTACAGCTTACGCATTAGCCCTTAGTGGAGCTTGTAGTGAGATAATTTTATATGATATAGTCTCTGATATTGCAATTGGTAAAGCTATAGATATAGCACAATCTACAAACTACTCTAGGCGAGGTACAGTTGTTAGAGCTATAGTTAAACCAGAAGAGATGGTTGATTGTGATATTGTAGTTGTTACAGCAGGAGTTCCACGAAAAAAAGATATGAGTAGAGCAGATTTATTAAATGTTAACGCTAATATAGTCAAAGAGGTCTCTTTAAATATAAAGAAATACTCACCAAATGCAATAATTATCTGTGTATCTAACCCTTTAGATGTTATGAATTTTGTTATTCAAAAGATAACAGGTTGGGATAGAAGTAGGATTATTGGTATGAGTGGAGCTTTAGATGGCTCAAGAATGGCATATCAGATATATAATAAGTTAGGTTTTGGAGCTTCTCAAATAAAAGCTATGGTAATTGGAGAGCATGGGGCAAATATGATACCATATCCAGAGCTTTCAGAGGTTGGAGGAGTTCCACTTAAAAAACTACTCTCAAAAGATGATATAGATGATATTATTCAAAAAACAAAAAATGGTGGAGCAGAGATAGTAAAATATCTAAAGACATCAGCATTCTATGCACCAGCTAGAGCTATATCTATAATGGTTGAGGCTATATTAAATGTTGAAGATAAGATAATATCAAGCTCAATTTTACTTAATGGAGAGTATGGATATAGAGATGTATCTATTGCTGTTCCTATTGTTTTAAGTAGAGGTGGAGTTAAAAAGATAATTGAAGTTGAGTTAGATGATATAACCCGAGAGAAGTTTGATTTAGCTGTTAAATCTATTAAAAATGGTATCTCTATTTTAGAAGATAGTAATTTTTTTAATAAATAGGATTAGAGTTGGAGTGTAAACATTTTGGAGAGTGTGGCTCTTGTAGTATATATAATATTAGTTATGAAGATGAGTTAAAAGATAAAAAATTAAGAGTTCTATCTCTACTATCACCTTTTGGAGTGGAGGAGTTAGAGCTATTTAGTTGTAGTGACTCTAACTATAGAGCAAGAGCAGAGTTTAGAGTGTGGCATCATAATGATAGAGTAGATTATGCTATGGGACGACTTAATAGAAGAGGAGCTATCACTATTAGTGAGTGTCCAAAGGTTATACTTCCTATATATAATACTTTATCTACACTACTATCTAATATTAATAACTCATCTATATTAAAAGAGAGACTATTCTCTATTGAGTTTTTAGCATCAACTATAGGTGATATTCTAGTTACTATGATATACCATAAGAGATTAGATAATATATGGTTAGAAGAGGCAAAAGAGTTAGAAGATAAACTAAATATATCTATTTTAGGAAGAAGTCGAAAACAGAAAGTTATATTAAGTAGAGATTTTATTGTAGAGAAACTTTTTATAGATAATCAAGAGTATCTATATAGACACTATGAGGGGGGATTTACTCAACCAAATCCTGCTATCAATATTAAGATGATAAATTGGGCTATAGAAAATGCAAAGAGTATCTCTTATGGTGATTTTTTAGAGAGCTATTGTGGACTTGGAAATTTTACAATTCCACTATCTAAATATTTTAATAGAGTTTTAGCCACAGAGATAAGTAAACGGTCAATCCAATCAGCAAAAGAGAATGCCTCTTTAAATAATATAAAAAATATAGAGTTTGTTAGACTCTCATCAGAAGAGATGACAGAAGCACTTAATGGGAAAAGAGTGTTTAGAAGATTAAAAGATATTAATCTAAATAGTTATAACTTCTCAACAGTTTTAGTTGACCCACCAAGAGCTGGTTTAGATAGTGCAACTATTGAGCTTATATCAAATATAGATAATATTATATATATATCATGTAATCCAGAAACATTAGCTAGAGATTTAAAGATACTTACTAAAACTCATAAGATAAAATCTACTGCAATATTTGACCAATTCCCACATACACCTCATATTGAGAGTGGAGTCT
>WGAM01000117.1 GCA_015494795.1 Campylobacterota bacterium | reverse complement strand
GAAAGAGCTTAAGGCAAAGTTTATGTATATTTCTGTGTAGGATTCCATGAGTGGAATTTTAGCATTAATTTACTAATTAGTTTCAATTAGTAATAAAATATTAATTTTTTATTTTTGCTTTATCGTAACATCAGTTAATATATCTTTTGCCTGTATCATATCTTTATCCCCTCTTCCAGATAGGTTAATAAGTATAACTTTTCCTTCAATATCTTCTCTTCTCATCTTTTTAAGATATGCTATAGCATGAGATGACTCAAAGGCAGGAATAATACCCTCTTTTTGAGATAGCCATACAAAGGCATCAAGAGCCTGTTCATCAGTAATATAATCATAAGTTACAATATTTTTATCTTTAAGATAGGCATGTTCGGGTCCAATTCCCGGATAATCAAGTCCTGCTGATATAGAGTGAGCTTCAAGAATTTGTCCATCTTCATCTTGCAGTAGATAGCTAAGTTGACCATGTAGTATCCCCGGGCTACCTTTTGCTAAAGAGCAACCATGTTTAGAGTCTAACCCTAATCCTCCAGCTTCAACTCCTATACACTCTACACTATCATCTTCTAAAAAGTGGTTAAAAATTCCCAAAGCATTACTACCTCCACCAATACAGGCAATAACTTTATCTGGTAGAACTCCCTCTATACTCTTTAGTTGAGATTTTGCCTCCCAACCAATAATAGATTGAATATCTCGTATCATCATAGGGTATGGGTGAGGACCTGCCACTGTTCCTATAATATAATATGTATCTCTAGCATTTGTTACCCAGTGACGAATTGCATCATTCATAGCATCTTTTAGAGTCTTGCTTCCACTCTCAACAGAGTGAACTTTAGCCCCTAAGAGTTTCATTCTAAATACATTTAACTCTTGTCTTGCCACATCTTTAGCACCCATAAAAATTTCACACTCTAACCCAAAGAGTGCTGCAACTGTAGCCGTAGCTACTCCATGTTGTCCTGCACCAGTTTCAGCAATAACTCTCTTTTTACCTAACCTTTTTGCTAAGATGGCCTGTGCTACTGTATGGTTTATCTTATGAGCCCCTGTATGGTTTAAATCTTCTCGCTTAAGATATATTTTTGCATTTAACTCTTTAGATATATTTTGGGCATAATATAGAGGCGATGGACGACCTACAAAATTTTTATAGTAGTAGTCAACTTCACTCCAAAACTCTCTATCAAATCTAACTTTTTCATAATCAACTCTCAACTGTTCAAGTATAGGCATTAGTGTCTCTGGTACAAATCTCCCTCCAAAAATACCAAAGTGACCATTACTATCAGGGTCATGAGGAGTTGCTTTCGGAATATATATATCTTTATAATCTTTCATATTTCTTCTTTTTAAAGTAGTTGGAAAATTATATCTTATAGGGGCTTAATTATAAAATTCTTAAGATATAATATGTCAAAAAGAAAAAATGGAATTAATGATGATAGGATTTTTAAGAAAAGCAAAAGCATCAAGACAGATAGTAGCTACGCTAGATAGTAGAACAAAAAATAGAATTTTATATGAGATGGCAGAGGCACTAGTTAATAATAGTGAATATATAATTGATGCCAATTCAATAGATATGCAACTTGCTAAGAAGAGTAATCTTGACTCAGCACTTCTTGATAGACTATTACTAGATAAGGAGAGAATTAGAGGAATGGCAAAATCTCTAGTTGAGATATCATCTCTAAGAGAGCCTGTAGGTAGAGTTTTAGATGGTTGGGTAAATGATAATAATTTGAGAATAGAGAAGGTATCTGTACCTATTGGAGTGGTTGGAGTTATATATGAGTCAAGACCTAATGTAACTTCAGATGTTGCAGGTTTATGTTTTAAGAGTGGAAATATTGCAATCTTAAAGGGGGGAAAAGAGGCTGAAAACTCAAATAGAGCAATAGCAGATGTTTTACAGAGTATATTAGAGCATAACTCTCTTCCAAAAGAGATTATATCACTCTTGCCAGATAGCTCAAGAGAGGGTGTTGCAAAACTAATTAAAGAGGATAGTTTTGTAGATTTAATAGTGCCTCGTGGTGGAGAGGGGTTAATTAGATATATATCTAAAAACTCATCTGTACCAGTGGTTAAGCATGATAAGGGGTTATGTCACACATATATCCATAAAGATGCAGACCCTAAAAAGGCAATCTCAATAGCAATAAATGCAAAATGTCAAAGACCGGGAGTATGTAATGCTATGGAGACACTTATTATAGATAAAGATATAGCTAAAAAGATTTTACCATCTCTATATAAGGCATTTGTTGATGCAGGAACAAAACTCAAAGGTTGTCCATTAACACGAGAGTTTATATTTGTAGAACTTGCTACAGATAAAGATTTCGATACAGAGTATCTATCAAATCAGCTAAATATAAAGATAGTGGAGGGTATTGATGAGGCTATTGAGCATATTAGTAGATTTGGCTCAGGACACTCAGAGGCTATTATTACAGAGAACTATACAGCATCAGAGAAGTTTCTTAATATGATAGATGCTGCTTGTGTATATGTAAATGCTAGTACTAGATTTACAGATGGTGGAGTATTTGGATTTGGAGCAGAGGTTGGAATTTCAACAAATAAACTACATGCTAGAGGACCTATGGGAATTAATGAGCTTACCACATATAAATTTAAAATATATGGTAATGGACAGATTAGATAAAATAATATGAGATTAGTAGTAGCAATAACTGGGGCTTCAGGAGTAGAGCTTGGTCTGAAGTTTATAGAGTATCTACCAAAAGATATAGAGGTGCATATAATCTTATCAGATAATGCACTAACTGTAAACCATTTTGAAAATAGTAAAAAAATAACTATTCATAATAACTCAAATATAGCCTCATCTATCTCTTCAGGCTCTTTTATGGTTGATGCTACTGCTATTATCCCATGTAGTATGAATAGTTTAGCTAAGATAGCTTGTGGGATTGCAGATAACTTAGTAACAAGGGTAGCTTCAGTAGCAATTAAAGAGCATAGAAGACTTCTACTTGCACCAAGAGAGATGCCATTCTCTCCTATTGCACTTGAAAATATGAAAAGGTTGGCAGAGTTAAATGTTATTATTGCACCACCCATTATGGGTTACTACTCAAATTCTAATAGTGTAGAGGATATGGAGAGATTTATTATTGGAAAGTGGTATGATATTTTAGGAATTAAAAATAGTCTATATAAGAGATGGAGAGGTTAAGATGAGGTTTAGAAGAGCAATATATCCCGGTACATTTGACCCAATTACAAATGGGCATTTAGATATTATTAAAAGAGCATGTGCAATGTTTGATGAGATTATTGTAGCAGTGGCAGAAAATAGAGCTAAAAGACCTATGTTCTCACTAGAGAAGAGAATAGATATGGTAAAAAAGGCTACAAAAGAGTTTCCTAAAGTAAAAGTAGTATCTTTTTGCTCTCTTTTAGTTACTCTATCTGATGAGTTAGATGCAAATATTATTATTCGAGGGCTTAGAGCTGTAAGTGATTTTGAGTATGAGTTACAGATGGGTTATGCTAATGCCTCCTTAAAAAAGGAGTTAGAGACAGTATATCTAATGCCTAGTTTAAAAAATGCATTTATTAGCTCATCTGTTGTTCGTTCTCTTCTTCCTTTTAATGGAAAAGTATCTCATTTAGTTCCAGAGACTATTTTAGATGATATTCAAAATAGGGATTAATTTAAGTGTATATTATATTTGAAGGTATTGATACCTGTGGAAAATCTACACAGATAGGACTTCTCTCTAAGAGATTAAAAGATGTAATAGTTACAAAAGAGCCGGGTGGAACAGATTTTGGTAAAAAAGTAAGAGAGATACTCTTATCAAATTCACTTAGCTCAAAAAGGGCTGAACTTTTACTTTTTTTAGCTGATAGAGCAGAACACTATGAGAGAGTTATAAAACCAAATAGAGATAAAATAATCTTATCGGATAGAGGTTTTTTATCGGGAATAGGTTATGCTTTAGCTAATAGTGATTTTAGTTTTAAATATCTAATTGAACTTAATAGATTTTCACTTGAGGATAATTTTCCAGATTTAATAGTATTTTTTAAAATAGATATTAAAACTCTAAAATTAAGAACTGACTCTAAAGAGTTAGACTCAATAGAGCAGAGAGGATTAAATTATCTTTTAAGAGTTCAAGATAAGATGATGAATATTTTAAAAAAACTAGATATTCCCTATATAACTATTGATGCCTCAAAAGATATAGAGTCTATCTATCAAGAGATTAGCTCTCTAATAGAGTCATTAATTTAGCTTTATACTCATTCCAAGTTTGGACTATTCTATCGACTATTTTTCTATTTATACTTTTAATATTTTCTAATGCTCTAGGCTCTTTATCTAATATATTTACAACCTCTTTATGCTCATAAAATGTAAGAATTTTCTCTAATTTCTTTTTACCAACACCTTTTGTAGATAGAAGTAGTTTTTCTAACTCATCATTACTAATATCAATAGCTTCAGATGATTCATCTCCACTAACTTCTGGTGCTTTACTCTTTTTAAGCATTGGAACTTTCATAGATTTTAAGTTTTTAAGTGCAAATCTATCTTGATAATTCCACTTTTCACTTGGCCACTCTTCAAATTTTCTCTCTTTAACATTAAACATCTTATATTCTCTATCTAACTCATGAACATAGACCTCTTTCTCTCCATATATTCTTTTTTTAGTACCAAAGAAAGCTCCATCGTAAGATGGTCTATACTCACCAAAAGTTATATTTCTCATAGTTCTTAATACATCTGGAGATATTTTACCAAGCTCTTCCCAGTTAAACATTGGAGTATTTGGTTTTTTAAATCTACCTTTACTTAGACTCCACATTAAATATTGTCCAATCCAATCTCTAATATATGGAAATGCTGCAAAAGCAGTTGCACACTCTAAAATTCTAACCTTTCCATCTTTTCCATAAGCTATATCACAAGCCCAATACTCTGCATTTGCTGATTTACTAGTTTTAACTGCTAAATCAAGTACAGATTTTGGAATATTCATATAGTCCATACTTCCACCTTGTGAAGTATTTGTTAACCACTCACCCTCAGGTGGTCTTCTCCAGAATGCACATACAGGTTTATGCCCTATTAACATTACACGAATATCAGCCTCCATTGGAACAAAATCTTGAATATACATTGGGTGATACTTCTTCTCATCAAATAGAGCTTTTGCCTCCTCATAAGAGTCAACTTTATGAACAAAATATCCACCATAGTTAGATGGTCCATAAGAGCGTTTAATAATTTTTGGATACTCTGTATTTTTTAAAAATTTATATCCATTCTCTCTATTATAATATATATATGTTTTTGGAATTGGAAGATTATATTTCCATGCAAATCTTGTTACATTCTCTTTTGATTTATTTGAAAATTGAGTATCAAGAGATGGAATAAATCTTACATCTGGTAACTCTCTAGCTATCTCTCTAAATGTCTCATAGGCAGTTGCAGGGATATTTCCAATAAGTACATCAATCTTTTTTCTCTTAACCTCTTTTATAAATCTATCTTTATCATTACCCCAATGGTAAGTTACACTCTCTATCTTATTTGGCCAACCTTTAAAATTTGAGTGGTCAAAAAATCTTAATACATAATCTAAATATAAAAATCCTAATTTTGGTAAATCTTTATCTTTTAATCCCATTTTATCTATCCTTTATCTACTTTTTAATACTATTTTTTGTTTTTCTATCTATCATATCAACTATTAAATCTATTTTTTTATTATTAAAATCTAATCCCATCTTCTCTTGTTCAGGTGTTGCAAAAGCTGGTATCCCATTGACTTCTAAAACTACATACTCCTCTTTTTCTAAATCATATATAATATCAATTCCAGCTATATCTGTACCACAAACTTTTGATGCCCTTTTTGCTATATCTATAATCTCATCATTAGGTTCTCTTAGAAAAACAGAACCACCACTTGTTATATTGGTTCTCCAATCACTACTTCCAGCTTTACGCCCATAGCAACCAATAAACTCTCCATCAACAATATCTACTCTAAAATCTGTATTATCATATTTTACAAACCTTTCTACATAAAAATATCTTAAATCCATCTGATTTAAAAAAGGCATTAGCATATCTAAATTTGCTTCACTCTCAATCTTAGTAAGCCCAACACCCCCCCAACCATCAGTTGGTTTATATACCATCTTATCCCACTTCTTAATTGTCTTTCTTAACTCTTCTGTATCATCTCTATGACAGAGTCTATAATCAGGTGTTAAGATGCCATTTTGTCTTAATACATGGGCAGTATGAAATTTATCTTCTGTTAATGAGAATGCCTCATAACTATTTATCATTGGAATAGAGTAATTTAATGCCTTATAGAGATAAACTTGATATTGTGTCTGCTCACCTGCATTATATGAGAAAAATAGGTCTAACTCATTTAACTTAATATTATTATGAAAAATATCTCCATTCTTTGCAGTTGCATTTCTTAAATTTATATTATCTATTACATCAATCTCTCTCTCTTTTAACTTTTTTATAATTCTTTTACCAATAGCCTCACCACCACCATTGCTATATAGCCACATACCTATAGTTCGTTTTCTACCCATCTTAATTCCTATTTAATTCTAAACGATAATTTCAAATATATTTTTTATAAAAGTTTACTTAATCGTGCCATTTTTAACGGTGAAATTATAGCTACTGTTTACATAAAGATAAATAAATTATAAAAATTTTTATGATTATTTATTTTTGTGTTTTTATAAAATATAGAACTTATTATAATAACTAAGATATAATTTATAAAAAATCGAGGTTTTATAAAAATGAGAGATAATCTACCCAAATTTAATAACTTAAATGCACTTTTAGTAGAAGATAATCCAATTAATAGAAAAATGATGAAATATACACTTAAGAGCATTGGAATTAATTGTGATATTGCAGAAAATGGACAGATAGGCTTCGATATGAGAAAAAAAAATAGATATGATGTAATCTTTATGGATATACAGATGCCAGTAATGAATGGTATTGAGGCTACAAAAGCCATAATAAAATATGAAAAAGATAATAACCTAGAGCATATTCCAATTATTGCTGTAACTGCAAATGCGATGAATGGAAATAGAGAGAAGTTTCTATCTGAAGGAATGGACGAATTTATAGCAAAACCTATTGATTTAAATCTCTTTTTAGATATTTTAGAGAAGTTTTTTCAAAAAAATAGAGTTAATAATAATAAAACTATTCTTATATATAAAAAGACAAGAGTTGAGTCTAAGATTATTGGTGCTATTGTAGAAAAATTAGGATATAAAGTTAATATTGCAAATAGTGTAAATGAGTTTAAAGAATTATTGAATAGTAATAGCTATCATATTATTTTACTAGATAGGTTGAAATCCAACATACAACACCAAGATATTACTAAAATATTAAAATATATAGATACGCCTACACTTCTTTTTATAGATAAAGAGACTAAAATAACCAATATAGATAGAGAGATATATTCAGAGATAACATATAAATTGACATCTTTTAATGAAATTCAGGATAAGATATTAAATCTATAAAAGAGATTGTAACCTAATAAAAGCTCCATATAGTAGTAGTTCTCTATTGTGTGGGGGGCTTTTTTTCATTTTTAACTCTACTTCTAAAAGAAGATTAAATATTTTGAGTAAAATATCTAAAGTTAACTCTCTAGCGATTTTAGCTTTTTGATTTTCTATATCTCTTGGAAGTTTGTAGCCTATAATCTCTTGTGAATTAGAATTTCCATATAAATTAATATGGATATGAAATAGATATATCTGATTAATAAAAATCTCTATGGCTCTAAGAGTAGTAAACTCATCAACTCCTAATATCTCTATTCTATTTAAAATTTTAGTAATTGGCTTTTTATAAAAAATTTGAGTAATAAGTTTATCTATGCTAAGTGTAGATGTTGAATAGACTAATCTATCTATATCTTTAGTTGTTATCTTATCTTCTATAATAGATAACTTATCTAACTCATTTGCAGATAGAGTTAAATTCCCATCTAAAAGTATAAGAAGATGTTTCAGAGAACTCTTATCTATATTTAGACCTATATTTTTAGCTCTTTTATTAAGTAAATCTATGCTCTCTGCCATTTTAGGTTCAAATAGTCTAACCCAAATAGCCCCTTTTTTAGATATAAAAGAGTTATGCATACTCTTTGCATCTTTAGCTATTCCTTGAAAATAGAAAATTAAATAGTTATTACTATTTTTAGATACTAACTCTATAAGAGTATCTAACTCTTTTTTAGGTATCTTTTTATCTCTTTTTATTATGAGTAGATTTGTACCACCAAATAGTGATATTTGAGATAAATATGATTTACTACTATTAAAATCATACTCATCAAAATACTCTTTTCTAAGAGTATCTATAGATTTAGTTATCTTTATATAATGCTCTATATATAGTGAGATTAGATAACTATTCTCTCCATATAATAGAACTGCTCTAGGGAGATTTCTCTTAATTAATTGTTCAAATTCTCTTCTATACATTTTAAAATTATAACAGAATTTAGTAGAAAAAATATCTAAAAATCTCTATTTTTTAATAAATTACTATAAAAAAATAAAATTAAGCTTAAATAAAGGGCTTATAATAATTGATAAGATATAATTTATTATTAAAAGAAACTAAGGGGCTAGATATGCGAGATTTATGGAAATATAGAAAGTTAGAGTTAATTACTTGGATTGTTTTTGGATTTTTAGTATCCACTTCACTCTTTATACTATACAAGTCATATAGTGATTATAACCAACTAATAAACTCTATAAACTATGTTAAAAATGGTTATGAGTTTAAGATAATGATGGGAGTATCTTCAGTTATATTGATACTCTCTCTTCT
>WGAM01000116.1 GCA_015494795.1 Campylobacterota bacterium | reverse complement strand
TAATTGCAGGGTTATTCATAAAACCTTCATTCTCTACATTTGGCTCCATTGGAGGTCCAGGTAAGATATATAGATTGTCAGCAAATTTTTTAAATTCAAAATTTCCCAATTTACCTAAAGTAAACGCATTTGCAGAGATGCTTAAAGCACCCACAACAGCTAGTGATAACAGTCTTTTTTTCATTCTTTCTCCTTAATTTTTAATGAGATATATCTTATCTCTCTTTTTTATCTCTCCTGCCTTAATGACTTTAGCAAATATACCTCTATCATCTTTTAGTAGTTTTGGCAGTTTATTATCAATCTTAGTCAAACTTTTACATAGTGTACAGTTTTGACTTATCTCTAAAATAGCTTCACCTATCTGAATTCTAGCTCCAGATTTTAATCTATATGGATTGTAGTCAATTAATATATTTTCGCCTAACTGCCCATAATCTAACTCTATATCTCTATCTTGAGCCAATTTATAACTATCTATTGAGCTAATAAGAACAGACCTATTAATATCTTTAGCATAGAATTTATCATTAATTACACCTTTTTTGTCTAATAGCATTTTATCTACACTCTTTTTTGAGATAAATAGCTCTAAAACCTCTCCAATGGAGTCTCTAATACTATTTTTTTCTGGTCTGTAACTCATCTTCAAACTCCTCAAAAGTTCTATTGTTATATGCTCTTGTATAGATATACTTAAGTGTATCTCTTATGATATTTATATTTCTATATCCAACTATACTATAGATTATATTTTGATTTTTATCCATAAAAATAAGTGTGGGGAAAAAGTCTATACCTACACTTTTAGTAAACTCTCTATTACTCTTCTCTTTAGATTTATATAGGATTGTATCATCATCATCTCTATCTATATCTAAAAAGATAAATTTACTATTTAATATATTTGATATATTTTTATCTTCAAACTCAAACATCATCTTTTCACAAAAACTACAGTTATCTTTATGAAAAAAGAAGAGTATTGGTTTATCAATCTTTTTAGCAAATATATTATCAAGATTTATATCTGCACCAATAGAGAGAGTGAAAATAGATATGAATAGAATAGATATTTTTTTTATAAATCTCATATCCATATTCATATTAATAGCCTCTTCTACTCGTCGTCTAACATCTCTAGTTCATCAAATGCATATCCTACATTTTGAGCATTTAAAATATCATACATAGCTTTATCTTTAAACTCTGGAAGAGTTACTTTTTCAGTAATCTCTGTCGCATCAACATCCTCATCTAATGCTTTCATAATTCTCTCTTTTAGAAGTTTAAAGTATAATCTAGCCTCATCTACTGCATGTTTACCTGTTATTAATCCATGTCCTGGAACTAAAACTTTCCAATCAAGTTTCTCTATCATATCAATAGCTTTAATCTGACCAATAACAGAACCATCTCTATTTGATGTAATTCTTCCATTCATAACAAGGTCACCAGCAAATAGAACCTTCTCTTTTGGCATATATACAAAAATATCATCAACTGTATGAGCTTTTACAGCCATTGGAATAATCTTAAACTCTTTTCCACCAAATGAGAGTGTAAATGGTTTTTTAGGAGTCTTATCGAGTTTAATAATATGTGTCCCCTCAATTGCATTTTTAGGCAAGACATTATACATTCTTGTCTTATCACCCTCTTTATAGTTTGTATTAATTGTCTCAGGTCCAATTAGAGTAGCATTAAACTCTTTTTTATAGAAATCATTTCCTAACCAGTGGTCATCATGATTGTGTGAGTTTACAACATATTTTACAGGAAGGTCTGCAATCTTTTTCATAGCTGAGTATGCCTGTTTTGCAAATTGATATGATGGACCTGTATCCATTAAGAAGTAACCATCATTAGTCTTTACATAACAGTTGTTTGCCATATTCCCAGCATTCTCTTTTGTTGGTTTATCTAATGCACCAAAGAAACACCATACATCATCTGCCACTTTTTTAGGCTTTAACTTATAATCAAATGGGGCATTTGTACTATTTTTATCTAAAGATACTTTTTTTACTTCAGATTTTTTAACCTCTGTTTTAGTCTCACTTTTTTTGCTCTCTACTTTACTCTCTTTTTTAGTCTCTACCTTAGTCTCTTTAGCTTCTGTTTTATCTTTTTTACTCTCTACCTTAGCCTCTGTTTTGCTACTACCTAAAGATGCTTTTATAATATCTCCGACACTCTTATTTTCTCCAATAGAGCTAACTTTTATATCTATTTTTGTAGTCTCTTTTTTTATTGTTGGTACCTTTGGAGCTACACTACTCTCTTTTTTAACCTCTTTTTTTTGAGTAACATTTTCTTCTAATGCACTCTTCGCAATAGTTTCAACCTGCTTTAGTGTAGAGTTTAAGATTTGAGGAACACTCTTATCCTCATTTGCAGATACTGTAGTTAACAGAGATGCTGTTACTACAGATATTAAGACCATTTTTCTCATTCATTTTCTCCTATTTTTTATTTAAATTTTAAAACTTACTCTTATTATGTTTAAAAACACAATAAGACTAAGCAATACTCCCTTAGTAGGGAGTATTTAAATTACTTAATTTTTACTTTTTTAGATTTTGTATTACCTTTAAGGTCTGTCCAAGTAACTTCTAGCTCATCACCCTTTTTAGCACCCTTAAATTTAAATTTATATAGAGGGTTTTTAGACATAAATCCACTTCCATTCATCTCATAAACTACCTTGTCACCAACTTTAGCAACTACAGAAGTGATAAAGTTAGCCTCTTTTTTCTTCTTTTCAGCCTCTTCTGGTCCAATATTTTGGTGTTTTGCTAATACTTTAACTTTTACAATTCCATCTTTTTCTTTTGCTTTAACTTTCATCTTTTTCCTTTCAATTTAATACTTAAATCTAATTACTTTTTATCTATTAATATATTTTGTTAAAGGTGAATTAAATCAACCTCCACAACCACCTTTAGATACTTCAATTGGTAATACTTTAGAGTATAGTTTTCCATCTTTACCCTCTACAACAGCAGTAATCTTACCTGATTTTTTCATTTTCATAGTTACAGAGAAATCAACAATTCCACCCTCTGGAATAGTCCAAACAGCAACTAATGAACGAGGATTACTATCTTGGAATAGTGCTACTGATTTAGCATCAATATCAGATTTAACAACTACAGGAATTTTACCACCATTTTCAGCAAGTTTTGGCGCTTTAATATTTACACCCTTCTCTTCTGGTTTAGCTTCTCCATAAAGTGCTTTAATTGCATCTGCTGGTGTTGTTGCTTTCCAAGCATCTGGCTTCTCTTTTCTAAAGTCTGTTGCATTAAGCTTTGTCATTGGTACAAGTGCTATCGCAGCTAAACCCAAACCTAAAAATTTTCTTCTATCCATCTAATTTCCTTTCAATATGATGTAATGTGTGAAATCTCAATATCTATTAAGTTAAAACTTAATAGAACCTATATTAGCTTTCTTAATTAAGAAAGACTTAATAAACTTGAGTTCACAAAAAGTATATTTTATTTTTGTGAACTAATTGTGAAAATTAAATCCTATTTACTCTTAGAGTACATATATTCAATAATCTGTTTCAATTTATCATCGCTATATGAGCTACCACCTCTTGGAGGCATAGCACCAGTCCCTTTAATAGCAGTTGCTAGAACTTTGTCTATACCTTTTTTCATAACTTTAGCCCATGCCTCTTTATTCCCAACTTCAGGAGCACCCATTTTGTCATTTCCATGACATACAGCACAGCTTTTCTCATACTCCTCTTGACCCGGTTTTACAGAAGTATCTTTAGGCTTTTTCGGTAAATCTCTAGCTTCAGCAAATGGAGGATTAACATCAGTTCGTGGGTCTTTAACTACTACTAGTTTAGCCCCATCATCTTTACAATCCTTCATACATCTAACACCAACTGCACCAATATTTTTACCATCTGATAGGAATGCTTTTACATTCTTAACACCATTAGGGCCATCAATATTAGGTATAAATCCGTCCGCATTTGGCATCTTGATTTTTAAGAAGTTCTCATTACTTAAAACTGTATCATCATCCATATCTTTACCATCTAACTGTATCTCATTAGTAGCAAGTAGATATGCTGTGATTGCATAAGTATCATCCCAACTTAAACTCTTAGGGTGAGAGTATGGCATCGCATCATGAATATACCAAAGAAGTGTACTAGCTTTTGGCCAATATGTTCCAATAGTTCTCTTTGGAGCATCTGTTTTACCCGGAGTTCTCTGATTTGTTAGAGATGCTCTATCTCCACCTGTTAGAGTTGGATAACCCAATCCTCCTGCACCAAAATCACCATGACATACAGCACACTGCTCTTCAAAAAGCTCATCACCTCTAGCTACAGTCCCTTTACCTTTTGGAAGTCCTACGCCATCTGGTCTAATATCTGTATCCCAAGCTTTAAGCTCATTTGCAGTTGGTTTTCTACCATAATTAAAATGAGATATATTCTGGTCATTATATCTATATACAGTATAAACACCATTTTTTCTTGGGTATATCATACCTCCATCAACAGCATCTTTTTTACCATCAAAAGCTCCAAATGCTGAGATAGAAGTTAGTACTAGAGTTGCTACACCTACAGAAATAGTCTTATGAACGCATTTGAGCATTATGAACCTCCCCATTAGCTTTTATATACCAAGTATTAATTGAGTTTCTGTGGTAAACACCCTCTACACCCATAATTTTCTTCTCTTGATTGATTGTTGGTTGAGTATCTCCAGAATCATCAGTTGCTCTACTCTCTAATAGTAGCTCTTTTCCTTCATATTTATAGATATAACTAAATCTTGTCCACGCTTTTGGAAGTACTAAACCTTTAAGTTTTGCTTCAACCCAGTTTTTACCACCATCAAATGATATATCAACATGAGTAATAGTACCCTTTCCACTCCAGGCAAGACCTTCAATCTCAACTATATCACCCTTTTTAAGGTCAGTCCATGGTTTTTCAGGACAAGGAGATGTAATAATAGAGTTAACTTCAAGAGGATAGAAGTGTTGAATTGCTTTTCCTGTTGGTAATAGAGTTGTATATTTAGATGTCTCCTCTTTACAATACCAAGGCTTATCACCAAATTCTAATCTCTTAAGCCACTTAACAGATAGGTTTGCTTCCCAACCCGGAAGAAGAAGTCTAACTGGATAACCTTGCTCTTCTCGTAATGCTTCTCCATTCATAGCATATACAATCATAGCATCATCCATAGCTTTCTCTACAGGAATAGTTCTACTCATAGATGAGCCATCACCACCTTCTGCTAACATCCATAGTGCTTTAGGGTCAACTCCTACATCTTCAAGAATAGTTTTAAGTCTAACACCTGTCCACTCTGTACAGCTCATCATACCTTTTACAAATTGCAAAGAGTCAAATTGAGGTGTTTTCCACTCAGCTGCACCATTAGAAGGACACTCTAAGAAGTGAATTACACTCTCACTTGGATACTTCTTAATATCTTCCATAGTGAGTACTATAGGGTTTTTAACCATACCATGTATCATTAATCTATGTTTATTAGGGTCAATTCTTGCTACTCCATTGTGAGTTCTTGTAAAGAAGAGTCCATTTGGAGTAATAATACCTTTTAAATCTTGTAGTGGTGTTACAGATATAGCAGCATGCATATCTCCAGCACTAGATAGTAGAGGTGTTGTTCTTCTTACAACATTATGCTCATAAGGTGATGGAACACCATAAGGATTTTTATTTAGCTCATAACCTAATGAAGTTGCCCAAGGTTGCTCTTCTGTAATAAACTTATCATCTTTCTCTTCTGCAGAGAGCTTTACAGGTGAAAGCAGACTACTAGCAGCAACAGCACTAGCCGAATAGACAGCAGCTTTTTTGAAAAAATCTCTTCTACTAGTCTTGTTTAATAGTAAACTAGAACTATTTGTAGAAGATTTATCAATTTTCTTCATTCGTCCTCCTTTTAGAATTTGGTATTTTCTACGAATACCGTCGGAACAAGCTGATTATATTATAATAATATTTGAAAAGTCAAGAAAAAATATCTAGCCATATTATTTATCATTGTAAAAAACTATTTTGTATATAATATAAACAACTAAAAATTATATGATTTACTTATATATAAGAAGATAAATTGCATATATTTTATACAATTTAATCAAAATGTCTATTTAAGACATATTTTTTTATATATATAATCAAAAAAAATAATTATTATAGATGTGTATAAAGGGAACATATAGTAGAATATTTTTTAAAATAATTATTAAGATTAATAATTAACTTCTCTATCTCTTATTGTTAAATTTAATTTATGAGTTCCTATTTTTAACATAAGTTTATTAGATTTAATGCTGTTAGCTACTAATTTAATAGTATTTTTATCTATAAAAGATATATCTAGGGAGGCAGGATATTTAAGTGTACCTAATATATCTCTTTTTGATTTAGGTGGGAAATAGAATATACTACTCTCTCCTACATTAATATTAAAACTATTTTTACTATCTGTTACCCTATATATAGGTCTTTTAAACTCTCTTGTTTTAAAGCTCCATACTCTATTTTCTAATTTACCATCAGCCATATATTTTACTTTTACAGTGTAATTTTCACCCCATAATAGTCTCTTTAGAGGGAAGAGTGCAAACTCAAATTTTTTAAGTCTTCTATTAGGGTCTGTTTTATTATCATAAATAATAACATCTTTTATCTCTTTTTTTTGACTATTAAATAGTTTAAAACTTATTAGATTAATTTTTTTAAAATATGACTCATTAAAACTTATACTAATTGGAAAACCACTTACACTATAATCTGGAAGTGGGTCTGGTAGCTCCTCGTAAAATACAGGTGGTACATCTACTTGATTACTGTATGGATATGTAACAATTTTACTATTTCTTAATCTATTTTCATTTAAAACTCTATTAAATAATGATACTCTGATTTTTAGGCTCTTGTTAGCACATATCCCTTGTGCATACTCACCTGAAGTTATACTATTTTTATCTTGACATATAGCTTCTAAGTTATTACTACCCATATCATATACAAAAGCTGACTCTGATTTATTATCTCTATTTTGCCAAATACCAATTCCAATCTCATCTGTATGAAAATCTAAAAATCCAAAACGGTGATATATTGCACCCATAAGCCCATCTATAGACTCTTTATAGTTGAGATTATTATTTGAGATATTCTCTATTATCATTGAGGTTTTATATCCACTATGTATTGCTCTATTTGAGCCATACCTACCTGTATATCCTATTTTTTTACTATCTTCATAGTGTCCTATTAGATGATTTTCAATTAAATATTTTGCATGATTTTTAGAGGCTTTTTGAAGTTTATGATTTAACTTAAATGGTACAAGTCCAGAGTTAACTCTAATTTTATTAAGATAATTTAAACTTCTATTCTCCTCTAATGGTATATCAATTAAGGGGTTATCTTTTACAATAATATTTTGTACCATTGGTGCATCTGCTAATATATATAAATAGACAGAAAAGAGTGTTAATAGTGCCATTATTGTAGTATGAAGTGTAGTTTTCATAAAATAACTCCCTAATTTAATTAATTATTTTAAATTATATCTAAAAGTTACTAAAAAACAACAAAAATTATTATAAATAAACTACTCTTCTATAATTAAACCTTGTCGATTAATTCTTTTCCACTCTCCACCATCTAATAGATTATTGTTATCTTCTCTCTTCTCAACACAACCTACACATATCTCAGCAACTCCATTGTGAAAAGGAAACGCAAAATCATAAAAAGGCTCTATTACCATATCAAGATTTTTATTGAAAAATCCAATTTTTCCATTAATTTTAGTTCTAGCTAACCCCTCTTGAAATCTATCTATTTTCCCTTTTTCATCAATATAAACAGGCATAGCTTTACCATCTTTTCTAAGATAGTAAAATCTATTATTAATTTTTGCAAGAATTAAATTTTTTCCATGAAAATCTATATCTGATATATCAAAATATGTAGCATAGACTCTCTTTTTCTCTATATTATGAGAACTACACCCCAATATTAAAAAAGATAATAATATAAGAGAAAAATTTACCACTTTACTTTAAAATTTCCTTCCCATAGTAAACTCAAATGATGATGTTCTCTCTAATAGACCAGCATTTCTAGCTCTTCCAAATATTAAATTAATAGGCCCTATTGGTGAGTACCACTCTATTGATACCCCATATCCTGCTCTCTTAATCTCACTAAAACTCTCCTCTCCAATCATACCATAATCAGCAAAAAATGCTAAACGCATCTTAGCTGCTTCTGATAGTGGAATACTAGCTTCAACTGTATTCACTAAACTCTTCTTTCCACCATTAATTGTTCTTGTGGTATCTCCATTACTATTTTTACCATAAGTAGATGGAGCAATAGTATATGGTTGATAACCTCTAACAGAAGATACTCCACCTAAAAATAGTTTTTCTGGTCCAGAGATATGTCCCTCATCTTGTAACATATTAGCTCTTACTTTATATCTAAAGATTAAATCATAATCAATTAAATCTTTAACTCCATAATATGCTCCAAATTTAGCTTGATATGCTAAAAACTCCTCATCTCCTCCAACTCCAGAATATCCTAAACTACCACCAAGAATTACACCTCTTCTTGGTACAAAATAGTCATCTGTATTATCATAAGTGAGTCCTATATTAAATGTACTCTTGGCATAACTCAAATCTTCATTGCTAAATACACTACTAATTAGAGAGTTTGTTGTATCATTTGTATCAATCTTATTTTTACTATAGCTATATCCTATAAATCCATATAGATTTCTAGTTAACTGTTTTCCTACATTTGTTCCAAATCCAAATGTATCGTGTTGATATGTTGGAAAATCATACTTATTTTTATAGATATTCATACCTAAACTATATTCACTATCAAATACTCTAGGATTATTAATTGAAAACGAGTAGTTACTAGATACTTTAGATAAGTCAAAACTGAGACTAGAACTTATTCCTGAACCAAATATATTTCTATCAGATATAGACGCATTTAACATAAAGTGTTGATATGAGCCATATCCCCCACCAGCTTGAATACTACCCGTTGCTGTCTCTTTTACTTTTACAATTAAGTTAATCCTATCTGCATCAACTCTCTCCTGCTCTATATCAACCTTTTCAAAATATCCTCTTCTCTTTAAGGCACTTATACTATCTTTTAAATCTGTTAAATTAAATAAATCTCCGGGTGCTAGATATACATCTCTTCTTATAACTCTATCTTTAGTAGAGTAGTTTCCTGAAATAATCACATCATTAATATATACTTTCTCTCCAGCTTTTACTAAAAAATCTATATCAACAGTATGATTATCTCTATTTTGTCTAAAGTTTGGAATTACTTTTGCATAAGCATAGCCTAAGTTAGAAACTCTCTCTTTTATAAGTGCTAAATCCTTTCTTAACTTTTGAATATTAAAAAGTTTCCCTTTAGCTAGATGAAGTTCACTTAGTAGCTCATCTCTATCTATATTATCAACTAATCCCTCTATATTAATATTATTTAATCTATACTGCTCACCCTCTTTAATCTGATATGAGATATTGGCAATATAGGAGCCATTATCTACTCTAAGTAGGGGTGCATCGACCTCTGCATCAAGATAACCATTTTTCATATATACATCTTTTGCTCTAAATTGGTCATACTTAAGTTGGTCAAGATGTGCTACTCCATTATGTAATCCGGGTAGCCAACCTAGAGTATCCTCTTCTTGATTTGCTAAAGCATCTTCAAGCTCATCTCTATCTATCTTTTTAGCACCATTAAAGTAGATATTTTTAATATGTATCTTCTCACCCTTATTAACATCAAATGTTAATGCAATACTATCCTCTTTAGGCTCTACTGTAACCTCTACTACAGTATCATAATAACCTTCTGCTTCAATCTTTTTAATTAGTCTTTTTTTTGCTCTATCTATCTTATCTTTATCATACAAGTCACCCTTTTTTAGTCCAAGCTCAGCAAATAGTGCCTCTTGTTCATCATCTGAACTATATCCATTCATCTGTAGTTTTGATATTGCTGATTTCTCTTTAAAATTATATATTAATATATTATTATCTGTAAGAGATACCCATATATCAGAGAAGTATCCCTGCTTATAGAATTTTTTAAGTGACTCATCAATTTTATTTATATCAAACTCATCTCCTGCATGAATACCAGATATTTCAGAAGCTACATCTTTAGATAGGTGGAAAAGTCCCTTATACTCTATCCGATTAATAGTTTGGGATAGGAGAAGTGAACTAACTGCAATTGATAGTGGTAAAATTCTTTTCATTAATTTTATAATTCCTTAAATGTATATCTTCTTATTTAAAATAGCATTAGTGTATCTATTTTTCACTAAAAAAGTGGTATAATTTAGTTGATAAATAAGGGATAGAATATGAATATTGGAATTATAGGTCTTGGATTAATGGGTGGTTCTTTAGGATTAGCACTAAAAAAATTTTCTAATAAATATCATATTATTGGATATGACCATAATAAAAAACATCAAAAAGAGGCAATTTCACTTAATCTTATTGATGAGATATATGATAAATTTGAAGATATAAAAGGGTGTGAAGTTATATTTCTAACAATTCCTGTTGATGCAATTATTACTACTATTAATAGATTAAGAGATATATCTAAAGATAGAACTATTATAGATTTTGGTAGTAGTAAATCTAAAATATCGAATAGTATCTCAAAAGATATAAGAGAATTAGTTGTAACTGCCCACCCAATGACAGGTACAGAGAAGTTTGGACCAACGGCCTCAGTAGATGGACTATATAGAGATAAGATAATGGTAATTTGTGATAGAGAGAAGAGTGGAGAGCTACAATTAAATAGAGCTATAGAGATATTTAATGATATTGAAGCAAAAATTATATTTATGGGTGCAGATGAGCATGATAGACATGCAGCTTTTATATCTCATATGCCTCATGCTGTAAGTTATGCTATTGCTAACTCTGTTATGAAGCAGGAGGACTCAACCAATATTATAGCCTTAGCTGGTGGAGGATTTAGAAGTATGAGTCGTATTGCAAAGAGTTCTCCAAATATGTGGGAGGATATCTTTAGACAAAATAGAGAAAATCTCATAGAGGCAATAGATTCTTTTAGTAGAGAGTTAGATATATGTAGAGAGATGATAGAAAAGAGAGAGTGGAAAGCTCTAAACCAATGGATGTTAGAGGCAAATAGACTTCATAATATATTAGATTAGTAGGTTTTATGTCAATTACCCCACCCTAAAGGGTGAGGCTTGAAGATTTTTAAGCGACTAAGTCGTTTAATTTTAATCTTGGCGGATGATTGACGCACCCATATCTCTTGGCTACTACTTTTGGTAGGGGCTGAGAGTTACTTTTTAAGAACTTAGAT
>WGAM01000115.1 GCA_015494795.1 Campylobacterota bacterium | reverse complement strand
GGCTTCATTGTAGAGTTCTAATGTCTTTTTTCGTCCTATAAAAGCAGATACAAGCATAATAAGAGTGCTTTTAGGAAGATGAAAATTTGTAAGTAGATAATTTACTCTGATTGGTCTATTTAATGGATTTAAAAATAGGTCACACTCACCATTAAGTTTATCTGTTCTTGCAAAATATTCAACTGTTCTAGTGACTGTTGTTCCTATGGCTAATATCTTTTTATCGCTTTTTATGATATTAGCACTCTCTTGAGGGATAGAGAAGTACTCTCTATGCATTGGGTGATTTAGGATATTCTCCTCTTCTACAGGCTTGAATGTACCAGCTCCAATATGAAGTGTAACCCTATATGTATTAAACTTCTCTTCTAGCTCTTTAAATAGTTCTGGTGTGAAGTGAAGAGATGCCGTTGGTGCTGCTACTGCTCCTGCATATTTTGCAAATAGGGTTTGATAGTTCTTTTCATCATCAATAGTATCTTCTCTATCAATATATGGTGGAAGAGGGATATGTCCAATTTTATCTAAAATTAATACTAACTCTTCAAATCTAATTGGGATATTGTTATGAGTAAATTTTACAACTCTTAATCCATCATCTCTTAACTCTACTACTTTAGCTACTAAATTATCATTAAAGAAAATCTTACTATCTACTTTTACTCTACCTCTAATTAATACTAATGAGTTAAAAGCATCTAATGGTCTATTAAATAGTAGCTCTATCTTCCCACCTGTACTCTTTTTTCCAAATAGTCTAGCTTTTATAACTTTTGTATCATTTATAAAAATATTGGACTCTTTTGGTATAAAATCTAATAGATTTCTAAAGATAGTATGTCTAATCTTACCATTAGCTCTATTATATACTAATAGTTTTGCACTATCTCGTGGTTCTACTGGATATTTAGCTATAAAATGAGGTGGAAGCTCATAACTATAGCTTTTAGTTAAAAGTTCATTACTAATCATCTATTTTAGCTGTTTTGGTTTATCTTTAATATCTTCTTCTTCCTCTTCCTCATCATCTTCTTTATATGGATTTACCATCTTTACAATAATAATAGATATAACATATAATATAATAAGAGGTCCTGCCATTAGAAGTTGAGTAATAACATCTGGTGGAGTTAAGATAGCTGCAAATATAAAACTGATTAAGACTGCATATCCAAAAAAATCTCTTAAGTTTTTATCATGAACTAAGCCTAACATTCCTAAGAAGAATAGAATAACAGGTAACTCAAATGCAACTCCAAAACCAAATAGTATCTTTGTAAAAATCCCTATATACTCATCTAGTGTCTGTAGAAAATTAACAATATTTCCTGCAAACATCCATAAGAATTGAAATCCAAAAGGTATAACAACCCAATATGCAAATGCTGAGCCGAGTAGAAACATAAAAGTTGAGATGCTTACAAATGGTATAACATATTTTTTCTCATGCTCATATAGCCCCGGAGAGATAAATGCCCAGATTTGATAAAATACAACAGGTAGTGCAAATAGAAAACCTGTAAAGACTGAAATTTTTAGAGCTGTGAAAAATATTCCAATTCCTCCAATAAAAGGGTCTCCATGAACAACTTTTACTAAAGGTGCTTTTGTAAATTCAATTATCTGTTGATTAAATCCAAAAGCAATAAAAGCAAAAACAATTACAGTAGCAAAAGATATAGCCAATCTTTTTCTTAATTCAACTAGATGAGGTTTAATATCTTGAAACATTACTTACTATCCTCTTTTTTATCTTCTCTCTTCTTTATAGAAATATTCTCATCTTGCTTAGGTTCAACCTGTTTTGTTGAAGTTATACTATCTATACTATCAATATTTTTAAAACCTTGAAGTTCTCTTGATGCTTCATCTAATTTTGCCTTATAGCTTAAAGCTTCCTCTTTTAATTCAGATATTTTTATCTCACTATCTATTGCACTCTTTGCTTCAGTTAGTGCATTTTTAGCACCCTTTATAAACTTTGCTACCTTTACCATAGCATCTGGTAGTTTATCTGGACCTAAAAAGAGTATAGCTACAATAGCAATCATTAATATTTCAGTAAAACCCATTCCAAACATCTGTTTCCCTTATATTCAATTATTGTAATTTTATCTAAAAAGATTAAGAGTTAGATTTTAAGTAGTTCATAGTCGTAGCAATTAGGTCATCATCATCTCTACTATATGATTTTAATATAACTCTATCTCTATTATCTCTAAATTCAATAAATATCTTCTCTTTAGAGTTAACTATCTTTTTAATTTTCTCTTTTTTTGCTAAAACTTTTATAACCATAATATCTATAAATTGAGAGGATATAGTATCTAATGCCCCAAATCTATCTGCTATCTCACTCTCTATCTCATAAACCTCATCAGTAGAGTTACATTGAGATAATCTTCTATATAGTTCTAACCTTAATCTATCTTCAGATATTAAATCCTCATTTAGATAGGCATCAACAGTGAGTTTTATATCAACTTGAAAACTCTCCTCTTTTTCTATTCCACTAAGTTCTCTTATTGTATCTTCTAACATTCTAAGATAGAGTGAGTATCCTATCTGTTTAATATGTCCAGATTGTGCCTCTCCAATAATATTTCCTCCACCTCTTATCTCTAAGTCATGAAATGCTAAAACAGCACCACTTCCTAGATTTGAGTGAGACTCTAAGGCTAAAAGTCTCTTCTTTGCATTTTCGCTTATGGTATCTCTCTCTTCAACCATAAAATAGCAATATCCCTCTTTTCCACCTCTTCCAACCCTACCTCTTAATTGGTGTAAATCTGCAATTCCAAATCTATCTGCACCATCAACTATAATTGTATTTGCATTTGGAATATGTAATCCTGATTCAACTATAGAGGTTGATAACATTACATCATATTTTCCCTCTTCAAATAGAAGCATATCTTTTTCTATCTGTAATGGTTTTACTTTAGAGTGTAAAACTGCTACTCTAAGTTTTGGAAGAAGCTCTTTGAGTACTCTTGCTTTCTCTTCTATCTTGGCTATTGAGTTAAAGATATAAAAAATCTGACCACCTCTTCTAAGCTCTCTAGTTATTGCCTCTTTTATAATCTTTTTGTCATAATTTTTTACAAAAGTTCTAACTCCTGCTCTATCTATGGGTGGAGTTAATATTTCAGAGAATGTCTTAATTTTAGATAGTGCCATATTTAGACTTCTTGGGATTGGAGTAGCTGACATAGATAGAAGATGAGCATCAATAGCCATCTCTTTTAGAGCCTCTTTCTGTTTTACTCCAAATTTATGCTCCTCATCAATAACAATTAGAGCTAATTTTTTAAATTTAGCTTTTAATAGTGCATGAGTTCCAATTACTACATCTATTCTACCCTCTTCTAACTCTTTTAAGATTTGATTTTTCTCTTTTGTTTTTGTAAATCTATCTAGTTTTGCTATACTTATATTATACTCTCTAAATCTCTCTTTGAAACTCTTAAAGTGTTGAGTAGTTAAAAGTGTAGTTGGTGCTATAATCATAGATTGATAACCATTTCTCCAAGCAATAAATATGCCATTCATAGCTACCTCTGTCTTTCCAAATCCAACATCAGCAGAGAGTAGCCTATCCATCATAACACCACTTGCCATATCATTTAGCATAGAATTGATTGCCTCTTTTTGGTCTGGAGTATGGATAAACTCTGCTCTGCTCATAAAAATTTTATGCTCTACAAAATCTCTATTTAATATAATCCCCTTTTTTAGATGTCTTTGTGCTGATAGATTTATAATATTTGAGGCGATTGCAAATAGTTTATCTTTAACTTTTCCTTTTAGTCTCTTAAAACTTGCTCTACCCATCTTATCTAATATAGGAGTAGTCCCACTATCTGCTATATATCTATCTATAACATTTAAGTTCTCTACAGGGATTAATAGCATATCACTATTTTGATACTCAACTACTACAAACTCTCTAGTTGAGCCTAATACTACTCTCTTCTCTACCCCTTTAAATAGTCCAACCCCATAATTCTCATGGACAATAAAATCTCCAACTCTAAGTTCATCTAAAATAATAGATGCTCTCTTGACTCTCTTTGTTTTAATTGGTCTATTTAAAGATATAATAACCTCTTTGGAGGATATTAGATTAACTATAACATCTTTATATATATACTCTAAATTATCAAATGAGTCTAATTGGCTACCTCTAATAAGAGATTTATCTCTAGCAATAATTTTTATTTTCTTATCTATATTTGATTTGATTATTGCATTGGGATTAATCACCTCTAAATCTCTATACTCTTTAGCTTCTGGAATTGTGGTTATATTGTTAAAAGTATCTCTTGATAGGAGTGGGGTATCTAAACTATATATCTCATCTAGCTCTAAACTCATATTTGAAGCAAATATTGAGTTAAAACAGCTCTTATAATCTATAGAAAAATCTTCTAAATACCAAAATCCTAAGCTATGAATATCTTTTACAAATAGATTAAAATTACTATTTTCAACTCTCTCTTTTATGATATTAAACTCTTTTTGATTTATAGATAGAAAAGCAGGAGGAATTTTAATAATTTCAATCTCATCTATAATACTCTTTTGTGTATCTATATTAAACTCTCTAATTGATTCTATCTCATTATCAAATAGAGATATACGATATGCTAAATTATTATTTATAGGATATATATCTATAATATCTCCTCTAAAAGATACCTCACCCTTTTGTGTAACAATATCAACAGTAGAGTAACCCCAATATAATAATTTCTCTTTTAACTCATTTATGTTAATAGTTGATGCAAACTCAAGCTCTATAGAATATATAAACTCCTCTTTAGGTAGAGGATTGAGAAGTGTTCTTATTGGAGATACTAATAGCTTTTTAGAACTAAAATTAAAGTAACTATATAGGGTTTTAATTATCTCATATAACTCCTCTTGAAATGGACGCAAATCATCACCATAAGAGACTCTTAAATCTGGTAACTTAAATGGTTTATAGTCTAAAAGAGTTGCTATATCAGCGATTTTTTGAGCCTCTTTATCATCTTTGGAGATAATTAAATGACTCTCCTTAGTATCCTTTAGATACTCATATATATTACTTTGTAACATTTATAAACTATCTAATATCCTAATTTTTTAGGTTGTACAATATTTACATCTGTCATATGCTCTTGCATAACTCGACCCGATACAATCTTTGTCTCACCCTCAAATACTGCATTTGGCTCAATTACAATATTATTAACAGTTACATCCCCATAAACTTTACCATAAGGCATAATATCTATAACTTCACCTAAAAAATTTCCATGAAATTCACCCGATACAAGTAGTTTTTGTGCCTGTATATCTCCAAAAACTCTTCCACTCTTACCAACAACAACTTCACTACGAGACAAAATATTTCCCTCAAGCTCTCCATTTATAAGTATATTTCCATCACACCTTATCTCACCTTTAATTGCAGTACCTGGTGTAATAATACTAGCAGAGTTTGCTCGTCCTGTTTTTTTCTTCTTTTTACCAAAAAAAGCCATTGTTTCTCCTTATTAAAAACTCACTTAATAGTGAATATTATAGCTAATTATTATTTATATTTGAGGTAAATATTTTTTTATAAAGCTTTCGACTACAAAAAAGGAGCCAAAAATAAGATAAATGTCATTCTTATTAACATTTTTAAATAGATTAAATTCTATGGATAATCTCTCTAACTCTTTTTCTAAAAGCTTAATATCTACTGCTCTTTTTGTATCTATTGGAATAATCTCAACTCTCTTTATATGGGGCTTTAATATATTTAATATAGCACCATAATCTTTATCTTTTAGGGCATTATATACTAAAACTATCTTCTTATCCCCATATCTAGCTCTTAAAGCTTTAGATATAGCCTTAGAGGCTAAAATATTATGTCCTACATCAATAGTTATATTTGGAGATATAGAGTAAAATCTTCCAAAGAGTTTAATATATTTTAAATCTTCTATATTATATGGTAAATTTAAAATATCTAATGCTCTAAGTGCTAAAAGTGTATTTTCATATAGATAATAACTCCAATTAAGTTCTCTAGTTATATACAAAACTCTACTATTATCTTCTTCTCTATCTAATATATATATCTCTGCATTAATATTTTTTGCTATATCATATACTTCCATATATGGCTGAAAACCTATAATAGCTCTCTTCTCTATAGAGTTTACTTTAGTTAAAGCTATCTCTTTAATAGAGTTACCTAAAAACTCTTGATGGTCAAATCCAATAGGAGTAATTACGCTTAACTCTTTACTGACTATATTTGTAGCATCAAACTCTCCACCAAGTCCAGCCTCTAAGATTATAATATCAAGCTCCTCCATAGCTACAAGTGCTAATAGAGTAGTATATTCAAAATAGCTCAAAGCTTCACTCATCTCTCTACCTAAAATCTTATAGAGTCTCTTATGAGCTATATTTAATGAGTTATTATCTATATCTTTACCATCTATCCATATTCGTTCATTAAACCTTAATATATGTGGAGAGGAGAAGTGTCCAACTCTTTTACCTTGAATATGTAAAAGGGTAGCCATAATTCTACCTGTGCTACCCTTTCCATTAGTTCCAACTATATGGATAACTAAAGGCTTTTTAATATAGGGCTTTAGTATGCTATATGCACTATGAACCCTTTTATGGTCTATCTCCTTATAGTAGAGTGGTTTACTATTTAAAAATTCTTGAAAATATATGATATTTTCCTAATCACAATCACTACAAGATGGGGTATCAGCACTTCCACCTGCAAAATAGTCTCCATCAAAACTGACTAAAGAGTAGTCTCTATCATATCCTAGAGATTTTTTTAACCCCTCTATAGATAAAAATCCAAGTGAGTCTGCATTCATACCTTTAGCTATCTCATCTGGTGAATATTTTGTGGAGATAAGCTCATCTTTTGTAGGAGTATCAATTCCATAACGACATGGATATTTAATCTCTGGTGCTGCTATTCGCATATGAACCTCTGTAGCTCCTGCATCTTTTAACATTTTTACTATCTGTTTGGAAGTTGTCCCTCTAACTAGAGAATCATCAATAATAGCTACTCTTTTACCTCTAATAACCTCTTTAATGGGTGATAGTTTTAGTTTTACCTTAAGCTCTCTTATCTCTTGTGTTGGCTCTATAAATGTTCTTCCAACATAGTGATTTCTTACAATTCCCATCTCAAAATTAACTCCAAGCCCATCAGCAAAACCCCTAGCAGCAGCTACTCCAGAATCAGGAACAGGCAGTACTAAATCAATATTGGCAGGTTGCTCTTTTGCTAGTTGTCTTCCCATTTTTAGACGCATATCATAAACATTTTTACCATCAATAATAGAGTCAGGTCTTGCAAAATAGATATATTCAAATGCACAAGGTCTATAATCTGGCTCAAAAATCTGCTCTGAAAATGGCTCTTTTCCCTTCTCAAATGTAATCATCTCTCCAGGTCTTACATCTCTTATAAATTCAGCTCCAACTAAATCAAAAGCACATGTCTCAGAGGCAACTATCCATGTACCATTTTTAAGTCTGCCTAGACTGAGAGGTCTAATTCCAAATCTATCTCGAATTACAAACATTTTACTACGACTCTGAATAGCTAAACAGTATGCACCCTCAATCTTTTTTAGCATATCTTTAATTCTAGCCTCTAGTTTACTCTCTTGACTCTTAGCAATTAGATGTACTATATTTTCGGTGTCCATTCCTGTCTGAAATATTGCACCTCTATTAATAAGTCTATTTCTAACCTCATACTTATTAACTAGATTTCCATTATGGGCTACAGATATTTCACCCAATTTATATCTTGCAAAAACAGGTTGTGCATCTAAGATAGAGTCGTCTCCTGCTGTAGAGTAGCGATTATGTCCAATAGCACAACAACCCTCCAACTTATTAAGGGTATTCTCATCAAAAACCTCTGTTACTAATCCTCTCTTCTTTACAAGACGAATTTTTTTACCATTAGCAGATGAGATACCTGTAGACTCTTGACCACGATGTTGCATTGCGAATAGTGCATAATATGCAATTTTAACTGCATCTTCATCACCATAAACACCTACAATAGCACACATTCTATATACCTAAGCAGTCATTTATTGTATAAAAACCACTCTCCTTATCTGTTATCCATTTAGATGCTCTAATTGCTCCTTTAGAGAATGTCTCTCTACTTGTTGCTGTATGGTTAAGCTCTAAAAACTCTCCATCACCATAAAATCCAACAGTGTGTCGTCCAACAATGTCGCCACCTCTTAGTGCCATTACAGCTATCTCATCTCTACTTCTAGCTCCAATCTGTCCATCTCTACCAGATATACGAACCTTATCTAGCTCTAATCCTCTACCTTTAGCTGCAAATTCACCTAAAGTAAGAGCTGTTCCACTTGGTGCATCAACCTTATATCTATGGTGCTGTTCAACTATCTCTATATCAAAATCCCTAAGAGTTGCAGATACCTGCTCTACTAACTGTTTTAGTAGTGCAATACCTGCTGACATATTAGATGAGTAGAGTATTGGCATCTCTTTAGAGGCTTCTACTAAAAGATTTTGTTGATGCTCATTAAAACCTGTAGTAGCAATTACTAATGGAGTAGGATTTTTAAGTGCATTTTCACATAACTCCTGAGTTGCAATAGGTGCAGAGAAATCTATAACTACATCACTCTCTTTTAACACCTCCTCCATACTATTAGTGATAATAACACTATTAGGAACAGATACCTTTAACTCATCAAATACATGCAGTATAGCTAACTCTAACGCATCATCTTCTAGTACATTTTTAATGAGATACTCTCCCATTCTACCTGTACTTCCTACAATTCCTATTTTTATCATTTTAAATCCTACAAAGTTTTTTAGTGCAATTATACAAAAAAATCTATTATTTTATCCCTCTTCTTGAAGATATGATATAACTTGAAGTGCAGCTACTGCTCCATCTCCAGCAGCTGAAACTACCTGTTTTGGTGCCTCTATTCTCATATCTCCTGTGGCATATAGCCCCTTAAGAGATGTTTTCATATTAAGGTCAACAATAACTTGTCCCCAATCACTCATATCACATATAAAGTTACCATTTTCATCTTTTAATACACTATTATTAACATTATGTCCAACAAAGATAAATATTCCCGAAACTTTGAGATTTGATTTTTCACCTGTTTTTAGATTTTTCAATCTAACTCCAGTTACACCCATCATATCACCCTCTATCTCTTCAATAATAGTATCGGTGATAAGCTCAATATTGTCTATCTTTTTTACCCTCTCTACTGTTGATGGGGCTGCTCTAAATTTATCTCTTCTATGTATTAAATAGACTTTAGAGCAGATATTAGATAGATAGTGAGCCTCTTCAAGTGCAGTATCTCCTCCACCTAAAACTGCTACCTCTTGATTTTTATAGAAAAATCCATCACATGTAGCACAAGTACTAACTCCTTTACCCCAAAACTCATCTTCACCCTTAATTCCTGTTCTCTTAGGTGTACTACCCGTTCCAACTATAACTGTTTTAGCTTTAACAGAGTTTCCATCTTCAAAAGTTACTATAAAGTGTTCTTGCTCTTTAGATACTCTCTCTACCTTTTTCATCTCATGCTTTAACCCAAAAGCAAAACACTGCTCCTGCCATGTATTCATAAAATCCATACCAGTTTTACCATGTTGATAAAATCCCGGGTAATTCTCTATCTCACTACTTTGAGTTATTTGCCCTCCTGGCATTCCCATCTCAAACATCACTACATTTTTGAGTCCACCACGAGTTGTATATAGTCCTGCTGTAAGTCCTGCTGGACCCCCACCAATAATAGCACAATCTAACATTGAAAAATTCCTTGTATTATATATTTGTAGTATGAGCCAATAGATGGCTCATAAAAAAGATTAAAAGATTTAATTAAAGTAGTGCATTGAGTTTTGATGCGAAAGCATCTTTAGATGCAGCTCCTACCATCTGGTCAACAACTTGACCATTTTTAAAGAATAGAATTGCAGGTATTGAGCGAATACCATATTTAACTGCTAACTCTTGCTCTTCATCTGTATTTACTTTTGCTATGGTTGCTCTTCCATCATAATCTTCTGCTAACTCTTCAACTACAGGAGCTATCATTCTACAAGGTCCACACCAAGGAGCCCAGAAGTCAACCATTGTTACACCACTTGCTACAGTAGAATCGAAATTACTTTTTGTTAATTCAACATATTTTGCCATATTAAATATCCTTTTTGTTCATATTTTTATTTTAATGCAAAATTATACATTAATTCTTTTAAACCTTTATTTTTTATTATAGGTTTCAGAACTTGAATTTATAACTTAACTTTTCTTTTTTGTCAAGTCCTATCTAGTAAAATCTCTGGATATGCTAAAGAGCGACTCCCCTCAATAGCTCTAGTTGATGCCCCTTTAACAGTATATACAAATGAAATTTTGGGCTTATTTGTCATATTTTTATTGGCTCTATGAAGCAGACAAGAGTGAAAAATAATAATATCTCCCTTTTTTAGAGTAGTTGATACCTTTGTTTCTATAAGTGACATATTTTGCTTATAATCATCTCTAAAATACTCTTTACTATCAAATTGATTACTACTAAAATTCATCTTATGACTCTTGGGGATAAATTCTAAAATACCATTTTTACTATTCTCTTCTCCTAAAGCTAACCATATACTTACTAAATTATTATCTGTAAAACTCCAATATCTTCTATCTTGATGCCAATTAGTGGCACTACTCTCTTTTGGCATTTTAGTCATAATGGAGTTGTGGTGTGCTGTTGTAATTACTACTTGGTCATCTAAAATTTGCTCTAAAATTGGACGAATTTTTCTATTTTCCATCCAATTTTTAAATATAATATCTCTACTATATACCTGCCTTAATCTTCTAATACTACCTTGATTTAAAGTACTATTGTAATTAATAATATTAGTTCTATACTCCTTAGAGTGGTTATGATACTCTGCTTCTCTCTCTATTGGTTCTATTTGATATTTTATATGTACTTTAACTATATCTAAAATAGCATCACACTCTTTTTTATCTGCAAAATCTCTTAAAATTAAAAAACCATTTTGATTAAACTGCTCAAGCTCTTCTTGATTTAATCTCATATCCACCCCTTTGTAACTAAAATGTAACCAAACTATTATACAATTTGATTATTAAAATAATAGGAGTATTTTATGAGAAAGATTATACTATCAACAGCAGTTATGGGAGCGTTAGGATTTGCAGGGGGGGATATTACAGAGCCATCTATTTATGCAAATAGTGATAATAACAATGCAGATATAGAGATGTTAAAAGAGGAACTTAGTAGTGTAAAGAGTAAACTTACAGAACTTGAAAATAGAAAACCTATAGAGGTTAAAACTAAAGCTATAAAAGAAGAGCCTAAAAGAGACAAACATTATGGAATTATAATAAAATCTCATGCAGGTGTTATTAAGTTAAATGGTACGCACTATTTAGGTTTTGTAAATAGCTCACCTAAAAAAGGAGATAGTACAAATAGATTTGAGACAAGAAGAAACTATTTTCAAGCTAAAGCATATTTTAAAGAAGACCCAAAAGATTATGTAAGAATTACAATGGATACTCATGATACAAAAGATGGTGAGAGTAATATAAGACTTAAATATGCTTATCTATATTTAAATAATATTCTACCACATACAGGAGTAGAGTTTGGTCAGGCTCATAGACCTTGGATTGATTATGAGGAGCATAATGGTTGGTTCTATCGTTCAATCTCAAAAACTCTAGTGGAGGCTAAATATGGAGCTGATATTACCAACTCTGCCGATAGAGGTGTTAATTTTAAGACAAAACTAGACTATTTCTCAAGTGAACTTGGAATATTTAATGGTGAAGGATACCATAATAAGGAAGATGGAAAAGGTCTAAGTAAAGAGTGGAGATTAACAGGGCATATCTTAGGAACAGGTAAGAAGAAAGCTAAAAAGTCTCTAAAATATGCAAATGTATCATTTTTTGGACAACAGAATAGTAAAAGTAATAAACATGGTAATGAAGATTTAAACTGGATGGGGCTACACGCTGTATATAATCAACCTCTATTTTTAGTAGCAGGAGAGTATATTGATGTATCTGATGGAATTGCATCTAAAAAGGGGACAGGATACTCTATTAATGGAGAGTATAGATTTATGCCAAAATTTAGTCTATTAGGAAGATATGATTACTTTGATATGGACGATAACTCTGGAGATAAAAAGAGAACAATAGCTGGTATATCTTATGATTATAATAAGAATGTAGAGTTTATTGTAAACTATCTTAAAGAGGATGGAGATAAATTAACAGATACTCAAAAGAGAGATGCTCTTATGGTAACTGCTCAAGTTGAGTGGTAGAATTTAACCATCTCTCTAAGATTATTTTAGAGGCAATAGAGTCTATCTTTCCATCTCTTTTATGTTTAAAGACTCCCTTAGTTAACTCTTTTGCTTCTATAGAAGAGTACTCCTCATTTTGATAAATAACTTCTATATCTTTTAGATTAAGTAGAGAAATAAAGTGTTTTATTCTTCTCTCCATCTCATCTTGACTATTAGAACCTTTTGGTAAACCTACAATAAGAGTATCTATCTCCCACTCATCTAAAAAACTCTGCAAATCTCTTGATGCCTGTTTGCGATTTCTTCTTATAATTGCATTTTGTGGAAATATAATTTTTCTATCTATATCTAAACATAGAGATAAGCCTATTCTCTTAAGTCCTATGTCTATACCTGCTATTCTCATTTTTAAAGAGTATTTTTTCTTCTCTTTTTCCACTCTCTCTCAAACTTTTTTCGTTTAATAAAAGAGAGTTTCTCTATAAATACTTTTCCATCAAGATGGTCTATCTCATGTTGGATTGCTACAGCTAAAAAACCATCATCTTCTATTTTGCACTTTTTACCATAACGGTCTTGATACTCAATCTTAATATATTTTGCTCTCTCAATATCTTCATAGATACCCGGAACACTTAAACACCCCTCTTGATGTCTCTCTACTCCAGATTTTTCAATAAATATGGGATTGATAATCTCTAAAGTGTTCTCTTTTGGTTGTTCATCTTTTCCATTCTCTTTTTCTATTGGAAGATTGATAATTAGCACCCTTTTAGGGATACCTATCTGAATACTAGCTAACCCTACACCCTTTTTATTAATCATAGTATCATACATATCATCTAGCAGAGTATGTAACTCATTATCAAAAGATGTTACCTCTTTTGAAATGAGCTTTAATCTCTTATCAGGATAGATAACTATATCACGAACCATTATAAAACCCTAATTTTGAATGCTTTTATCAAGAACTTTATCTATTAACCCATACTCCAATGCCTCTTGAGAAGACATAAAGTTATCTCTCTCTGTATCTCTCTCTAGCTCTTTTGGAGTTTTACCACAATTTTTTGCCATTATCTCATTTAGAGTATCTTTTAATCTCTGTATCTCTTGTGCTTGGATTTGAATATCAGTTGATTGCCCTTGAGCTCCACCTGACGGTTGATGTATCATAATTCGTGCATGTGGAAGAGCATATCTTTTACCCTTTGTACCAGAAGAGAGTAAAAAAGCACCCATAGATGCAGCTTGACCAATACATATAGTAACAACATCTGGTTTAATATAGTTCATAGTATCATACATTGATAATCCTGAAGTTATTACACCACCCGGAGAGTTAATATAAAAATATATATCTTTATCGGGGTCTTGTGCCTCTAAGAATAGTAGTTGTGCTACAATAGAAGATGCAACTTGATCATTAACTTCACCACTTAACATAATAATTCTATCTTTTAGAAGTCTTGAGTATATATCATAACTTCTCTCACCTCTACCAGTCTGTTCTACAACATAAGGAATATAACTCATACTATTTTTATATCCCTAATATTTTAGAGAAGAGTTTATCTTCAATTAATCCCATTTTTATAGCTGGAAGGAGATTATTCTTTTTATAATACTCAATGATTTTTTCAGGGTCTTGATTTGTAATCATAGCTTCATAGTAGATAGTTCGAGTCACTTCATGGTCACTAACAATAATATTCTCTTTTTTAGCTAATGCATCAACTAAAAATGTAGCTTTTACAGAGTTTTTAGCATCTTCTCTAAAAGACTCTCTAAGTTCATTAATTTTTTCATCATTATCTTTATACTCATTTAACTCATCTTCACTCATTGTTTGAGCCTTTTGGTTAACTTGAGCATCAATCTCTTGCTCTACAATATTATTAGGTAAATCAAACTCATACTCTGTTACTAAAGCTTCAATAAGTTTTGGTTTAAGCTCTTCATTATATAGTTTTGATAATTTTTCAGATTTAATCTGCTCTATAACCTGCTCTCTTATAGTATCAACAGTAGCATTATCGTCACCCGGAAGTAGTCTTTTTACCATCTCTTCATCTAATTCAGACTTCTTATCTTTTGCTTTGATTGTATGGAGTGTAATTGTAAAGATAGCCTCTTTTCCTGCTAACTCTTTTGATTGATAATCTTCTGGGAATTTTACACTAATATCTTTTGTCTCACCCATCTTCATACCAACCATCTGCTCTTCAAATCCACCTATAAATTGACCTGAACCTATAACAAGTTCAAATTTTTTAGCACTTCCACCCTCAAACTCTACTCCATCTATCTTTCCAACAAAATCAAATATTGCTTGGTCACCATTCTCTAAAGCTCTATCCTCTTTTATCTTTTTAAAAGGGCTATTTTGTTCAATAATTTTATCTATTTTTTCATCTATCTCTTTCTCTTCTACTGTTGGCTCTTCATAATCTATTGCTAACTTCTCATACCCTTCTAATTCTATAGTTGGTTGAAGAGATAGAGTCATCTCAATATCTATACTACCATCACTATTTTTTTCATATTTTTTAAATGTAGGCTCTCCAATAATATCTTCATCTTTTATATCAAGCTCTTTTTTTGCATACTCTATAATCTCTCCAAGAGCATCACTCTCTGCTTCTTGTTTAACTTTTTCACCATACATTTTTTTAATAATTTTAACAGGAACTTTACCTTTTCTAAAACCATCTATCTGTTCTGTTTTTGCAAGTTGCTTTGCTATCTTATTTATATTTTTTTCAATTGTAGCACTATCTATTTTTGCTGTTATTAAGATATTTGCTGTATCGCTCTTTATTGCTGTAATATTCATTACAATCCTTTTTTCATAATAATCTTGGAATTTTAGCAAAAATAGTATAAAATAGAGGAGTTATCTCTTCTTTTGAAGAAGAGAATATTTAAAATTAAGCAGGTTCTGTATCTATAACTTCTGTATCTAAACTATTATCATCACTAGGTGCTAACTGTTTAGGTTTTGTCTCCTCATAAGTTACCATTGTTCCAATAACTCGTCCACCCTCTTCAGTTTTAATATTTTTAACAGTAATTTCTCCTTGAACAAATCCATTTCTACCAACTTCTAATAGTTGAGATGCTGTAATTTTTCCATCTATTTTTCCATTAACAACAACTTTTTTACTCTCTAGTCTATCTGTTGTAACTTTACCATCATGTCCTACCTCAATAATATCTTCTCCATAAACTTTTCCATCTACCATACCATGGATTACAACTTTTTTACTATAGATATTTTCGGCTTTAACTTTACCCTCTTTAGAGATTGTAACCATATTTTTAGCTTTTATATCACCAATTATAGCACCACTAATTAGTAGATTAATACACTCTATCTTATTGGAGACTCTACCAGTTCTTTTTATATCTATATCTTCACACTCTACTTCTCCTTTGAGTTCACCCTCTATTGATACATTTTCTGCTTTTATAGTACCTTTTACAATACCTGTTGTTCCTATTGTTACATTTGCTATTGTAATATTACCCTCTAGCATTCCATTAATTTGGACAAAATCGCTACCAGAAATATTTCCTTCAACTTTAATACCTTTTGATATAATTGTTTCTGTTCTTGGTTTAGGTTTAGGTCTTGGTGTTGGTTGTACCTTCTGAACGACCTCAACCTCCTTTTGAGATATATCTTCTTTTCTATCGTTTTTTCTAAAAAATGCCATATTGTTCCCCTTTCAGAATTGAAATGTTTTTATATGACAATAATAACCAATACTAGCTTAGTAAGTTGATTATTCTATGATTTTTTTAATTATTTAAAAAAAATAGATTATATAATATTTATTCTTATTAAGAAATATTATTATAATGAAATTTTAAATTAATTTCGATATAATACGCGACTCATTTTATATGAGATTACTCTATCTAAGGATAAAATATGCCAAAAATGAAAAGCGTTAAAGGTGCTGTAAAGCGTTTTAAAGTTAAAAAAAGTGGTAAGATAAAGAGAGGAACTGCTTTTAGAAGTCATATCTTAACTAAAGTTGATGGTGCTCACCACCGTGCAAATAGAAAGGCAAGATATGTATCTAAAGCAGATGCTTCTAATATTAAAGAGATGATTATTTAATTTTAGTTAAATAGTCCAACAGCTACTCCTAAAATTAGTTTATAATATTTAGGACAAGTTCAAGAGTAAAAAACTTGACACCTATTCTTAAAAAGAGATGGTAAAGGAAAGATATGAGAGTAAAAACTGGAACAGTAAGAAGAAGAAGACATAAAAAGCTTTTAAAACAAGCTAGAGGTTTCTATAGTGGAAGAAGAAAACATTTTAGAAAAGCAAAAGAGCAACTTGAACGCTCAATGGTATATGCCTATAGAGATAGAAGACAGAGAAAAAGAGATTTTAGAAGACTTTGGATTATAAGAATTAATGCAGGTGCTAGACTTCATAATATGAACTACTCAACATTTATGCATGGATTAAAAGTTGCAAATATTGAACTAGATAGAAAAATATTAGCAGATATGGCAATGAATACTCCTGAAAGTTTTGCAAAAGTTGTAGAGGCATCAAAAAAAGCTCTATCAAAATAGAGTAAATTTAAACACCTACCTCTATGGTGTTTAATATTAATATGATAGAATTTTCCTTTAGATAAAAACTTTAAGGAAAAAGTGTGAAAAATTTTAAAGAAGAGTCTTTAGCCTATCATGAAAAAGGTAAAATAGGTACACTCATAACTAAACCTTGTAAAACACAAAAAGAGTTATCAATGGCATACACACCAGGTGTTGCATATCCATGTTTAGAGATTGAAAAAGATAGTAAATTAGCATATAAATATACAAATAAGGGAAATAGTGTAGCTGTTATATCTGATGGAAGTGCTGTTTTAGGTTTAGGAGATATTGGTGGATTGGCAGGAAAACCTGTAATGGAGGGTAAAGCTGTTCTATTTAAAACATTTGCAAATGTTGATGCAGTTGATGTTATCTTAAATGTGCATGAGGTTGATGAGATAGTTAATGTTGTATCTGCTATTGCAGATACCTATGGAGGGATTAATCTTGAAGATATAGGTGCTCCTAAATGTTTTGAGATTGAGAGAGCTTTACAAGAGAAGTTAGATATTCCTGTATTTCATGATGACCAACACGGTACAGCGATTATAACATCAGCAGGTCTTTTAAATGCAATTGATTTAGCAGGTAAAAAGATAGAAGATATTAAAGTAGTTATTATTGGAGCAGGAGCAGCAGGTATTGCAAGTGCTAAAATGTATAGAAACTTAGGGGTCAAACATATTGTAATGTTGGACTCAAAAGGTGTTATTCATAGTGGTAGAGATGATTTAAATAGATATAAACAAGAGTTTGCAATAGATACAGAAGATAGAACTCTTGAAGATGCACTAAGAGATGCTGATATGATGTTAGGACTCTCTTCTGGAAATCTTGTATCTCAAGATATGGTAAAAAATATGGCAAAAGATGCAATTATATTTGCATGTGCAAACCCTATACCAGAAATTACACCCGATTTAGTATATGAAGTGAGACCAGATATAATTGTAGGAACAGGTAGAAGTGATTTTCCAAATCAAGTAAATAATGTTTTAGGTTTTCCATTTATATTTAGAGGTGCTTTAGATGTTGGAGCAAAAAAGATTACAGAGAATATGAAAATGGCGGCAGCTAGAGCTTTAGCAGACCTCGCAAAAGAGCCTGTTCCATACTATGTAAGAGCTATTTATAATAACCCTAATATGAAATATGGAAGAGAGCATATTATCCCTACCCCATTCTCTAAAGAGGTGCTAGTTTGGGTAGCTTCAGCAGTTGCAAAAGCAGCTTTTGATGATGGTGTTACAGATATGAAAAAGTGTGAGTTAAAAGGTTATCAAGATAAGTTAAGAAAAATGATTTATGTTGACAATGATGATAGCTCTTCACTAATAGAAGATTAAAAATGAAAGATATTTACTCATTTAATAAACTCTCGCAAGAGAGTAGTTGTATTCATCTAGTTACAACTAAAAATAGTAAATATCCTCTTAACTTCTCTCTAGCACTCCATACAAATCAAAATCCAAAAGATATTCTATTTAATAGAAAAACTATTCAAGATAGATTTCCAAATATGAATTTTGTAGTAGCTAATCAGACTCATAGCAGTAATATAGCTATAATATCTGATAGAGAAGATATTGGTTGGAGAAGTGAGAAGGAAGCTATAAGAGATTGTGACGCACTCATTACTAATCAAAAAGGTGTAATGTTAACCATTTTAACTGCTGATTGTGTCCCTATTTTACTATTTGATACTAAATTAAAGATAGCCTCTGCGATACATGCAGGTTGGAGAGGAACTAAAGAGAATATAGCTATTAAAACTATTGAGAGGATGATAGATGAATTTGGCTCAAATCCAAAAGATATTATAGCAGGTATTGCTCCATCTATTGGTAGATGTTGCTATGAGGTTGATTGGAGTGTAGCAAAATATTTTACTAACTATAAAAATCCCTTTGATAAGATAGGCGATAGATATATGTTAGATTTACCCAATATTAATATACAACAACTCTTAACTGTCGGAGTAGAGGAGAAAAATATTGAAATGAGTAATATATGTACCTCGTGTGAAGTTGATAATTTTTTCTCTTATAGAAAAGAGAATGGGTGTAGTGGTAGGTTTATGAGTATGATTGGAGTAAAAAATAACTCTTAAACTGTTTTAGAGAATGACTTTTTACTCTTATGATATTTTTTCATATAGGCATCAAATGGCATTGCTATATTTCGTATAAGTAGTGTTCCTGTAGGACTAACTTTTATCTCATTATCACTAATGGTAACTAATCCACTCTCTACAAACTCATTTAACTCATCTAACTCATTAGAAAAATAGTCTCTAAAGTTAATATTATGCTCTCTCTCTACCCTTTTTATATCTATATGAAAGTTTGCCATAAGCTCCATAATAACAGCTTTTCTTAAAAAGTCATCATCACTAAGCACAACACCTCTCTCAAAAGGTAATTTTCCACTATCTATAGCTATCTCATAAGCTCTCATATCTTTTGTATTTTGAGCATAATATCTCTCCCCCTCACCAATACTAGTAAGTCCAATACCAATAAGATTTGCTCCACCTTTTGTGGTATATCCTTGAAAGTTTCTATGGAGTTCACCCTTCTCAATTGCTCCAAATAGCTCATCTTCAGGTTTTGCAAAGTGGTCCATGCCAACCATTTTATAGCCTCTATTTTCAAAAAAGTCTATTGTATATTTAAAGATTTGTAGTTTAACCTCTGGAGTTGGTAGAGTTGTCTCATCAAATTTTCTCATTGTTCTTTTTAGCCATGGAACATGTGCATAGTTAAATACAGCTACTCTATCTGGATTTAACTCTGTTGAGAGTTTTAGAGTATTTTTAAAACTATCTAGTGTCTGATATGGTAATCCATAGATAAAATCTGTATTGATAGACTCTATTCCATATCTTCTAGCTAACTCTACAGCCTTTTTAGTAAGCTCTAATGGTTGAATTCGATGTATCTCTTTTTGCACTTTAGCATCTAAATCTTGAACACCAAAACTAATTCTATTAAACCCATGCTTTTTAAAGACTATCATCTGCTCTTCATTAAAAAATCTTGGGTCTATCTCACAACTAATCTCAGCATCACTACTCCAATTTGGAAATTTTGATTTTAGATAGGTTACTATCTCATCAAGTTCAAATGCCTTATAGAAGGTTGGTGTCCCTCCACCAAAATGAAACTGAATAACCTCTCTTGATGTATCTATATGCTCTACTAATATATCAATCTCTCTTTTTAGATACTCAATATATCTACTAAGCTTATCCTCTTTTGATGTAAATACCACATTACAGCCACAAAAATAACATGCACTTCTACAAAAAGGGAGATGAACATATATAGATAGTGGCGTTTTCTCTTTCTCTAAAAAATTAATATACTCATTATAACTAAAATCACTACTAAACTCTAATGCAGTTGGATAACTAGTATATCTAGGTCCCGGTTTTGAGTATCTGCTAAATTTTTCAAAATCAATATTACTCATCTATATCCTCTCTATGGGTATCTAACCATACCATTATACCCTTTTGAGCATGTAGTCTATTTTCAGCCTCTAGGAAAATCTCATCAGCATGAGCTTCAAAAACCTCTTCACTAACCTCATACCCTCTATATGCAGGTAAACAGTGTAGGAATATAGCATCTTTATTAGCTAATTTCATTAGATTATTATCTACAATATATCCATTAAAGGCTTTTATTCTCTCCTCTTTCTCATTCTCTTGCCCCATAGATACCCAAGTATCTGTTGTAACAACATTAGCTCCCTTTACTGCCTCTTTAGGCTCACTATAGAAACTAATCTCTGCTCCACTCTCCTTTGCAAACTCTAAAGCAGTAGATACTATCTCTTGATTACAACTATAATCTTTTGGTGTTGCAACTCTAAGCTCAAATCCAAGTTTAGAAGCTAACATAAGCCATGAGTGTGCAATATTATTTCCATCTCCCACATAAGCCACAATTGGTTTTTCTACTCCTAACTCTAAAATAGTAAGATAGTCTGTCATAATCTGAACTGGGTGATAACTATCTGTTAATCCATTTATAACAGGTACTTTAGAAAAAGTTGCAAACTCCTCTATCTTAGACTGCTCAAAAGTTCTAATCATAACCATATCAACCATACGACTAATAACTCTAGCAGTATCTCTCATAGGCTCACCTCTACCTAATTGAATATCATTTGATGATAAGAATAGTCCAACTCCACCTAGCTGATATATACCTGTCTCAAAACTGACACGAGTTCTAGTTGAACTCTTTTCAAAAATCATACCTAAAGTCTGTCTCTCTAAATATGGTACAAACTCTCTCTTTTTTGTTTGGAGTTTTATCTTCTTTGCTAAGGCAATCATCTCTAAAAGTTCATCTTTGGTAAAATCTTTTATGGTTAAAAAATGTCTCATGTGGATTTCCTAATTTTTATATAAAGGCAACTATTTTACCATTAAATAATTATAAAGAAATTAATAATGTTAAAAATTAAATAAAATATTATAATTTTGTGTAGCAGGGGTTTGCATATTTTGAAAAGGGATACTACTATATCTAATTTTATCTTTCTCTATAAAAGCAGAAGTTAAACTATTTCCATATATAGCAGATGTATCTATACATATCTTATTTTTATATTTTCTAATATTTGGTTGAGATAGGTGTCCAAATATATGGTAGTGGTTATTATCTTTAGCCTCATCTATTAGATATGATAGAAGTATATCTAAACTTACACCTCTATTTTTACTTCTTGAAGCTGATTTAATCATATTTTTATGAGCTATCTCTCTATCTTGTGTTAAATATGTTTCCATACATGGAGCATGTGTCATTGAGACTGAAAAATTATCACCATAAGTATATTTTAACCATATATAAGAGTTTTTATATAAATCTAAAAATTTACTTTTAAGAGTAGGATTTTTCTCTAATAGATAGGAGGTATTATAATATTTTCTCTTCTCTTCTATAGTTTTACTATTTAGCTCTATCTTATTAGTTATATATCTATATACCATCTCTTCATGGTTTCCTCTAATAAGATATAACCTTTGACTCTCTCTATTTAGATAATAATAGTTTTTATATAAAAACTCGATAGTTTCTGTTAGCTTTTTATCATTTGCCTTATCAACAAAATCACCTAGTAGTATAATGGACTTATTAGATAAATTTCTAATAAGTCCATCTTTATCTATCTTAAAGCCATCTGCTATAAGTAGAAGTTTAAACTCATCAATACAACCATGAACATCTCCTATAACACTATAGCTATATCTATTAGATAAATACATTAGCTAACGATAAAGTCTCTTCTAGCTGCATTAAGCTCAATAATAAATCCACCAGTAGCATCAATAAATGACATAAGTGCCAATACTAAGAAGGTAGCATTTTGAGCCCATGGAACTAAAAAGAACATAACCATAAAGATAATTGCAACAATAAAGCTTAAAAGTGTCTCTGTTGCTCCAAACTCTCTTGAAGTTGCTGCTTTTGCTACCTCTATAAATAGTGCTAGTGAGCCTATAATTAAAAATAGCTCTCTTACTCTAATAATAAACTCTCCCCCTGATGATAGATGGTGTATAAGTACTGGTGTATTTAAATCAATACCTTTAAAAAAAGATATATAATCTTGACCTATATGTAATCCTACATAAGCTAATAGTATCCATGTAAATGTTGACATTCCTGTAATAAAAAACATTCCTCTTCTCCTTTTTATCTCTTTTTTATTTTTATCTTTTATAACTCTATTTAAAAAAAACATAATAGATTATGTCTATTTCATAGCTTTTGACATATATTCAGCACTCATTACTTTCTCCATACCAGAGTTTTGTATATCTGTTGGATAGACTACAAATTTTGAATTTTCAGATGTTGACAACTCTCTCATTGAGTCTATATATGATGTTTTTGTTAAAAATTCCATAATTTTTTCATCTGAAATATCTGGCATTAGTGATTTTAAATCTTTTATAACCTTATGAGTAGCTTCAGCTCTCTTTTCAATAAGAAGTCTCTCACTATCTGCATGAAGTTCTGCTACTCTATGTTCACCCTCTGCTTTTAAGATAGCCGCTCTCTGCTCTCTCTCTGCTGCTATCTCTTTCTCCATAGAGTCAATAATAGCTTTTGGCTGTTTCATATTTTCAATTCTTACATTTTCAACCTTAACACCCCAACGAGACATACTCTCTTTTTCTGTATGTGCTTTTATCTCCTTTGTAATAGCATCAACATTTTTCTGTATCTCTTCTAAATTTTTATTTCCTAAAATACTAAATACACTAGCTGAAATTGCATTCTCAACAGCTTTTTTATAATCTTTTACACTCTTAATTGCTTTCATTGAGTCAATAACTCTAATTGATGCAATTACATCAATATTTAATTTAATATTATCTGCTGTAATAATCTCCTGCTCTGGAGGGTCAATCTCCTCCTCTCTCATGTCAACAATAGCTTCTCTCTTATCAAGAATAGGAATAAAACGATTTACCCCTTCTTTTAAGACTCTATCTTTTCCTAAACGGTCAACAATCCACTCTGTCTCTGATTCTACAACAACATATTGTGTATATACAAAATAGGCTATAATTACAATGATTAAAAATACCATAAGTACACTATACAAAAAATCCATCTATCTTCCTTTCTATTTATAAAATAAGTTAAACTTAACTTCTAACAGTGTTATTATATCAAATAAAGTGAAAAAATATGATTTAAAATCATATAATTATAAAAAATATTATTTAAAAAGATTTTAGTAAAATTATGTTAGAATAATTACCTTAAAAATAAATTAATTATAAGATAAAGGATATTTGTGTTTTATGATAAAGAGGACAATAATGATGAGGAAATGGGTTTTGCAGATGCATATAAATCTGAAATACTTAATCCAAAAGATGAAGTAGAGGATACATCTTTAGAAAAATTAATAATTATTCTTATACTTATAACTATTATTTTAGGGCTTTCTATATTTGCTTATATATATATTTCAAATAATCAAGCAACTACTCAGAGTAATATAGAAGAAAAAGAGAAAAAAGATGAGGTGGTAAAGCCTCCAAAGTCTCAAATGCTCAATAATATTGATGAATTAATAATTGAAGATTTAGGAAGTGGACAATCTGATGAGGTTGATGATAATATTGATAAAAATAGTACAGAGTAGAGATAAAATCTATAGTCAATTATGACAAAAAAAGAATTTTATCTATTTATATCTCTCTATATATTAGCACTTCTATATCTAGCTATAAATATACCTATAGGACCAAATGAAGCTATGGTCTTTTATGGTAATAAAAGTATTCTATATTATGCTACACATCTATTTTATAAAGATTTTAATAATGGATTAGATTTCCGTCTTCCATTTTTGCTATCTGGACTACTAAACTTATATCTATTTTTTAAAATAAGTAAAATATATTGTATAGAAGATAGCAAAAGTTATCTAGCAACCACAATTTTTGCACTATTACCTGCTATTATTACCTCATCAGTAATAGTTAATATTGCTGTGTTTGTCATATCATTAGTTCTAGTTTTTCTTATTTTACATGTACAAAAGAGAATAGTATTAGAGGGAGTTGTAATGTTAGCTCTTCTCTTTGTACATGATGCCTCTGTAATATTTTTTATCTCACTATCTATATATTTTGCATTTAAGAGAGATAGTAAACTTTTTGGTCTTGCTATATTTTTTACAGCCATATCTCTTCTCTATTTTAATGGATTAGATATTGGAGGTAAACCTAAAGGAAAATTTTTAGAACTATTTGGTCTATATATGGCACTATTTTCCCCTTTAGTATTTATATATTTTTTCTATGCACTATATAGAATTTGGCTTAGAGAGAAAAAAGATATTCTATGGTATATCTCATTTACAGCTTTTGTTCTCTCTATTCTATTATCTATCCGTCAGCAGGTTATTATGACAGATTTTGCACCTTATGTTATTGTAGCTGTTATTTTAATGTTAGTTATATATCATAAGACTCTACTTGTAAGACTTCCAGAATTTCAAAATAGATATAGATTAGGATTTAAGATTGTTATTAGCTCTTTAATATTTAGCTCATTAATTATTATATTTCATAAACCACTCTTTTATATTATGAGAGATAAGAGCAGACATTTTGCATACTCTTTTTATAAACCATATTGGATTAAATTAAAACTAGATGAATTAGGGCAAAATTGTTACAGTACAAAAAGCAAAAAAATGCAATACCAATTAAAATATTATGGGATAAAAGAGTGTAAAAATCTAAATGTTCCTAAAATACACAATTAAATAAAACTTATAGTGACTATTTGTATCAAAAATATAAAATATACTCTCGTAATGGTAGAATTATCCAATACATTCAATAAAGGAGAACTCAATGGCTCAAAAAGCGATTAGAGAGTACGACGGTAAAGCTATCTTTGCCAGACATTGGAACGAATATTTTGATGGTTTTCATTATGGATTTAAATCAGTATTAGTTACTAGTGGAGATGAACTAAGAGAGAAAGCAAAAGAACACGGTTTTGAGTGGTTAACTCAAGAGAATTTAGTTGCTAAACCAGATATGTTATTTGGTAAAAGAGGTAAAAACGATTTAGTTCTCTTTAAAGTAAATAAGCCAGGTGATGTAAAATTAGAAGATGCAGCAAAATGGATTGATGAGAAACAGTCACATGAGGTAACACTTCTATCTGGTCAAACAGGTCATCTATCTCACTTTATTGTCGAGCCATTTACTCCACATACACAAGAACAAGAGTACTATATATCTGCTACAACTGTTGGTGAAGATGATGTTTTATATATGTCAGCAGAAGGTGGTATGGAAGTTGAAGAGGGTTGGGACGAAAAGGTAAATGAAGTTCATATCCCAATTAATATGGTTGATGCAAATATTAAAAAGGCCATTAAAGCAAATATTCCACAAGACATTCCAGCTAAAAATAGAAATGCTTTTGCATCTTTTGCTATGCAGTTTTTTAAATTCTATAGAGATATGAACTTTGCATACCTTGAGATAAATCCTATTGTTATGCTAAATAATGGTGAGATGGCAATTCTTGACCTTGTTGCTAGACTCGATGATACAGCAGGATTTATGATGAGAGATGCTTGGGGAGATATTGAGTTCCCTACACCATTTGGAATGGAAGACCAATCTCCAGCAGAAAAAGCTATCGCAGAGGCTGATAGTAAATCGGGTGCTTCACTAAAACTTACCGTATTAAATCCACAAGGTAGAATTTGGACAATGGTAGCAGGTGGTGGTGCTTCAGTAGTATATGCTGATACTATTGCAGATTATGCAGGAGTTAAAGATTTAGCTAACTATGGAGAGTACTCTGGTGGTCCTACTACAGGTGAGACAAAATTCTATGCAGAGACTATCTTTGATCTTATGACAAGATATAAAGACCCAAGAGGTAAAGTCTTAATTATTGGTGGAGCTATTGCTAACTTTACAGATGTTGCAAAAACTTTTACAGGTATTATTCAAGCATTTGAAAATTATGCAGATAAGTTAAAAGAACACAATACAACTATCTATGTAAGAAGAGGTGGACCAAATTATGAGAAGGGTCTAAGAGATATAAAAGAGGCTGGTGATAGATTGGGACTTGATATTCATGTTTATGGACCAGAGACACATGTTACAGACATTGTTAGAATGGCATTAGAGAAGTAGGAGATAGAGATGAGCAAATTATATACTAAAGATACACAAGCGATTTTTTGGAATAACAATAAAACTGCAATTCAGAGAATGTTAGATTATGACTATACAATAGGTAGAGAGAAACCATCAGTTGCAGGGATTGTAGCTCCTACAAGTAGTAATAAATTTGAAAAATTCTTCTATGGTGCAGATGAGATTATGATACCTCTATATAAATCTACACCAGAGGCAGTTAAAGAGCAACCACAAGCAGATGTTTTATTGAACTTTGCATCATTTAGAACAGCTTATGATGTTGTTATGGAAGCAATCTCTATTAAGGGACAGTTTAAATCTATTATGGTAACAGCAGAGGGTATCCCTGAAAGATTAGCAAGAAAAATGAACCAAGCCGCAAGAGATGCAGGTGTAACCGTGATTGGACCTGCTACTGTTGGTGCTATTGCACCGGGTGCATTTAAGATTGCAAATATTGGTGGAACAATAGAGAATATTATAAATTCTAAATTACACAGAACTGGAAGTTGTGGATTAGTTACTCGTTCAGGTGGACTCTTTAATGAGTTAAGTAATATTATTGCAATAAATGCCGATGGTATCGCTGAAGGTGTGGCTATTGGTGGAGATAGATTTGTTGGCTCTGTATTTATTGATAATATGCTTAGAATGGAGAGCAATCCAGATGTAAAATATATGCTTCTACTTGGTGAAGTTGGTGGAACTGAAGAGTATAAAGTAATAGATGCAATTAAGAGTGGTAAGATTAAAAAGCCTGTAATTGCTTGGTGTATTGGAACTATTGCAAAACACTTTAGTAGTGGAGTTCAATTTGGACATGCAGGAGCTAGTGCAAATGCCGAGAGAGAGACAGCTGAATATAAAAATAGAGCTATGAGAGAGGCTGGAATATATGTTCCTAATAGCTTTAATGATTTACCAGCAACAATAGCAGAGGTATATACAAAATTAAAAGAAGAGGGTGTTATTGGTGAGATTGAAGAGCCACAAATTAACTCTATTCCAAAAGTAAGAAGACCTAAACAGTTTATCTGTACTATCTCTGATGATAGAGGTGAAGAGGCAACTTATGCAGGTTTCCCAATCTCTTCTGTGGCAACACCAGATACAGGAAAAGGTATTGGAGATGTTATCTCTCTATTATGGTTTAAAAAACAGTATCCAAAATGGGCAACAGAGTTTATTGAGACAGTTATAAAAACAGTAGCAGACCATGGACCAGCAGTTTCAGGAGCTCACAATGCAAAAGTAACAGCAAGAGCTGGTAAGAGTGTAGTTGAAGCATTAGTTACAGGACTTCTAACTATTGGACCTAGATTTGGTGGTGCTATTGATGGTGCAGCAAAATACTTTAAGTATGCAGATGATAATGGTTTAACTCCAGCAGAGTTCTTAGCTTATATGAAAAAGCAAGGTATTCCAATTCCGGGTATTGGACATAGAATTAAGTCACTAAAAAACCCAGATTTAAGAGTTACAGGACTTATGAACTTTGCAAAAGAGTATTTCCCATCAACTCCACTACTCGATTATGCAAGAACTGTTGAGGCTCTTACTACAAGTAAAAAAGAGAACCTAATTTTAAATGTTGATGGAACTATTGGTATCTTAATGGTTGATATGTGGAGAGCATTAGGTTATGCTGAGAGTGAAATTGATGAGTTTATAGAGAGTGGTACACTAAACGCATTCTTTATTGTTGGTCGCTCAATAGGATTTATTGGTCATATCTTAGATGAGAAAAGACTTGCAATGCCTATGTATCGTCATCCAATGGACGACATCTTATATGATGTTCAAAAAGCAGAAGAGATTTAATCTCTTCTTGCTCTGTAATTACTTGACAAAAACCAATATAATATAATACAATATAAAGTAAAGCAATATCCCACCAGTTAAAATGGAGGTGATTGAACATTAAAGAGAGGTATTAAAATGCTAAAAAAGATGCTAATTACTCTATTGATTTTATGTGAATTGGTTTATGCTCAAAGTGGTGTAGGCGTAAATGTAAATAGAGATGATTTAGAGATAGAAGGAACACTTGATTCAAGAAATTTAGCTATATTACAGACTAGTAGCACAATATTTTTAGGTGATTTTAACTTCATTAATATTGATAATGATATAAAAAATTCACAATTTTTTGGTGCTGGTATTGGTGCAACTAATAGACTTGAAGGAGTTGATGGAGTAGAGCTTACTTTTGGTGTAAAATTTATTTTAAGTAAAGCAGAAGATAAACGAAAAGGTATTGATAAATGGTTCTCCTCAATTCCACTTATGGGTATGATAAATTATAAATTTCCTCCACTAATGTTTAATATACCTCCTGTATCATTAGAGGGAAAAGCACTATATGCACCCGGTGCATTAGCATTTGGTGACTCTAATAGTTATAGTGAATTTAGAATATCTGGCAATATTGAAATGATAGAGAATGTTAAGATATATGCTGGATATAGAAATATTATTACAGGTTACTCCTTTAATAGAAACTATGTATTTAATAATGGATTTTATGGTGGTATAAAATATATATATTAATTATATTTATAAGTAAAGTTTAATAACTTCTACTTATAAAATATATTATATCTATATAAAATAGTTTTAAACAATCTTCCTAAGAGACCGAATAATAGCTGTTTATAAAGCTTACTTTTTTTTATCAAACTAATATTTTCTATATACAAATCTTATATTTTTGATTATAATTAAGAAAAAAAATAGTTAATTATAAAAAGGAAATATAGTGAAAAAGATTATAACACTAATTGCTACAACTATTATAATATCTCACTCCATCTTAGCCGATACAATTTTAATTAAGGGAGAGAGAGAGAAGAGTGATATTGATTACATGTCATCAAATGATGTAGGTGATACAGTTGAAATACCACAAGACCCAACTCCATTTTCAGAACAGGCAGAGTATATGTCAAGAGAGGAACAACTTGATTATGATAGACGATATAATGAGAAGTTTTTTGAACCTTGGACTCTATCTAGCATGGGATTAAGTGAGGGAGAGAAAACATGGCAATTTATGTATGCTAAAAAGAGAATGTATAGAAGAGATGGAACAAAAATTCCTAAAAAGTGGTTTAAACAACAGATTAAAAACTCAAATTTTAAAGCTTATGAGTCTATAAATAGAGATGCTATTATAGTAAAACACTCCGATTTAAAACTATACCCAACAGATAAAGAGTTCTATTTTAATATACATAAAACAGGCGAAGGATTTCCATTTGACTACAATCAAAATAGCTCTGTATATATAAATACACCTATACATATATCTCACTACTCAAAAGATAAAAAGTGGGCATTTGTAAAGACTCCATTTGCTTTTGGTTGGATAAAATTAGAAAATATAGCATTTGTAACACCACAATTTAAAGAGAAGTTTCATACTCCTAGATTTGCCGTAACAACAACAGATAATCTAAAACTTATAGATGATGGTAGAGAGATTTCACTTATTAAACTTGGCACAATATTCCCTATGAATGTTGATACAAAAGAGTATTTTGTAGCACTTAAAGATGAGAAGGGTTATGCCTATATAAAAAAAGTTGAACCTAAAGATGTTAATCTTATTGTAAAAAAACCTATAAAATTTAATCAATTTAATATTGCATATATAGGTAAACAGCTTATCGGAGAGCCTTATGGGTGGGGAGGAAAGCTAAAAACTAGAGACTGCTCCACATTTACAAGAGATTTTTTTGCTCCATTTGGTATATATCTTCCTAGAAACTCAAAACAACAGGCACAGAGTGGAGATTATATTTCACTACAAAATATGAGCAAAGAGGAGAAAAAAGAGGCTATATTAACCTATGGAAAACCATGTCGCTCTCTTTTAGTACTCCCCGGACATGTTACAATCTATTTAGGGCAAAAAGATGGTAAACCAATTATTATGCACAACTATTGGGGTGTTAGATTAAAAGATGGAACTAAAAGAGTTTTAGGTCGTTCTGTTATTACCACCACCGAAATAGGAAAAGAGTTACCAAATGTTAAAGAGAAAAGTATGCTTATAAATACTATTAAAGGGTTAGTAAATTTTTAGCAAATTTCAACTCTTTAAATAAACATAAAATTGAGATAGATAGTGAAAAATTAATCTATCTGCTTCATTAGTATCATACTCTTGTCTATTAAATCTATCTGGTATATTATATATTTTTCCATCTTTCTCTGCAGTTACCTTTACCAATCCATTTTTACAATCTACAACCTCTCTAAATTTATATACGCCCCATTTAGTATAGAGATTTTCATCTTTATATCGAATATTTAACATCTGTACAGTCGGTTTTTCTGTTGGATTGATAATAT
>WGAM01000114.1 GCA_015494795.1 Campylobacterota bacterium | reverse complement strand
TTTAGTATAATTATTTAGCTCATAACTTCCAATATTAATTGTATCGTTTTGATATAAATATTTCGGACTAGGTTTTATCCCAATAGAAAATTGAGCTTGTGTAATAGTTTTATCTTTTGGTATCTCTAAAGAGTCAAGGAAAAATTTATTATCTGCTAACTCATCATATCCTATAATAGGTTTATCTATTGAAGATAGTAAAATATCTGATGGAGTAGCATTTTTATCTGGAGTATTTGCAAAAGCGTCAACACTACCACCAATAACTCTAACAAGTTTACTATTAGCTGGACATTTAAATATATTTAAAACCTCTTTAATCTCTGCTTGTGGATTTTTTACAGAGCATGTTGCAACAGAGATAAAATCAACAGGAGTGCTTTTACCTACAACTACATCAAAATGAGTTGTCTCTTTTAGATAATCTAAAAGCGTTTTATTGCTATCTGAAAATTGTATATTTTTAAACTCATTATAATATATAATATCTTCACTATTAATAGCCCTACTTTTCCAACCAACTCTTTTTAAATCTGTAAGATTTGCACTAAATAGTGCTGTTGGATTTTCCTTTTTATACTCTCCTATATATAATCTATCTCTATCTGCTAATTTTCCCTCACTACTTTTTAATCCAATATAGATTATACCTTTTCTAAATTTTCTAGGTAATCTTTTAATATTCTCTGCAAATATACCATTTTTTTGTGGAGTATCATAATTAACTAAGATAGCTCTATTTTTTATCTGTTTAAGTACATTTATAGATGGACGAGCATACTCTATCCCATTTTTCAGGTTAAAAATATCCTCAAAACCATAATGTTTTATAATTTTTCTCTCACCACTACTACATGTAAACTCTTCAATAAGTTTATCATTAATAAGTTTTTTTCTTCTTGTTTGTGCTAAAGTATATATAGTCTGCTCATCAGTATCAAGATTAACAGGAAAACTCTCAATAAGCTCTTTAATACACTTTTTATCATCTCCACACTGTTTTTTTATCTTATTAGGTAAATCTTTAAGAGGAATATCACTCTGAAATACTTTTCCTAACTCTTTCAGATTTAAATCTCTTGCATCTCTTTGAGATATATTATTTTTCATATATCTATTTAAGTTTTTCTCTAAACTCTTTAATAGTACACTATAAAAGGTATCAACCTCTTGTAAATTTTTAACACTTTTTACATCACTCTGATTAATATCTCCATTATCAACCATAGATTGTAAGATTGATAACTCTTTAGTAGTTCCTTTATATTTTAGAGAGAAGTTTCCATCATTTAACTCAATATTATCCTTATCTTGAAGCTCCATAATAATATTTTTAGTTGGGTCATAATTTCTTAACTCATAAGTATTATTATCTCCTAATAATATTTTAGAGAAAAAATTACTATTTTTAACTAAAGATATATTATTAAGTTCAGATGGGCTACAAATCTCATCACTATCACTATCTTGACAGATATTCATAATAATATCTTCTGGAATACCCACAATAGTTAAAATTTGAGCAAGTAACTCTTTTGCCTCTTCACTAGAACCACTACCACAACTTGTTAAAACTGCTATAAATCCTGCAAAGAATATAGAAAATATTACTTTTTTCATTAAAAAATCCTATTTTCTTAAATTATACTACAAATTTTTTAACTCCCCTTTAACTTTAAGTAACTTATCATTAGCCTCTTTTAGAGCTTTTTGGTTATTTTCAACCACCTTTTTAGGTGCATTCTCAAGAAATCTCTTATTATTTAACATCCCATTTAATTTAGCTATCTCTTTTTCAAGCTTCTCTTTCTGTTTAGTTAGTTTTGCAATAGTAGCTGACATATCAATATTATCTATTGAGATAAAACTCTCTAAATTATCACTTACATCAGTTACACTATTATCTAACTTATCATCTATAAAAGATATATTTTCAACTTTTGCTAATTTCTCTATAAAAGGTTTTATCATATCTCTATCTATATCTTTATAGAGTCTAATAGATGCTTTTTCTATCTTTTGATTACCTCTATCTACTAGAGTTTTACATCTTCTAATAGATACAATAGCCTCCATAATAAGCTCAAACTGCTCTATGACATCATTATCTATTTTACCTTGAGTAGGATATGGCATTACCATAATAGATTTTGATTTCTCTATTGATGAGTTGGAGAGTCTCATATATAAATTTTCTGTAATAAATGGCATAAATGGGTGGAGTAGTTTCATTGACTCTTTAAATATACTTCCCAGCTCACCAATACTCTCTTTTGATGCTTTACTAAGCTCAATACCCCAATCACAAAACTCTCCCCATAAATAGCGATATAGAGTTGTAGCCCCATCATTAAATCTATACTGCTCTATATACTCTCTTGTCTCTTTAATTGCAATATTTAATCTTGCTAACATATATTTACCGAGTGGACTTTTAATACTCTCTGGATTTAAATCTTCAAAATAGTCTTGGTTTAATTTTAGGAAGTTTGTAGCATTAAATAGCTTATTGGTAAAGTTTCTACTCTGCTCTAATCTATCGACACTTAGTTTAATATCTCTACCTTGAACTGCTAAGACTGCTAGAGTAAATCTAAGTGCATCTGTTGAGAACTTATCAATAGTATCTAATGGGTCAATTACATTCCCTTTAGATTTACTCATCTTCTCACCCTTCTCATCTTTAACTAAGGCGTGAAGATATATATCTCTAAATGGAAGTCTGCCTGTAATATTATCTCCCATCATAAGCATTCTAGCTACCCAAAAGAATAGAATATCAAATCCTGTAATTAAAAGAGTGTTTGGATAGAACTCATCTAAATCAGACTCACTCCATAACTCACCCTTAAAAGTATCTCCATTTCCCCAACCAAGAGTTGAAAATGGCCATAATCCAGAGCTAAACCAAGTATCAAGTACATCAGGCTCTTGATATATATTTTTACTACTACATTTAGGACAACTTATTGGTCTATCTTCATCTTCTACCCACTCATTACCACAATCAAGACAGTAGAATACAGGTATTTGATGTCCCCACCATAGTTGACGGGAGATACACCAATCTCTAAGTTCACCCATCCATGCATTATAACTATTTATCCAGTGAGATGGGAAAAATCTAGCCTCTCCACTATTAACTTTATCTATTGAAGATTTTGCAAACTCTTTTTTTACAAACCACTGTTTAGATATATATGGCTCTACCACATTTTTACATCTATAGCAGTGTCCAACTTGATGGTTATGCTCCTCAATTTTTTCTATAAATCCATCTCTCTCTAATCTATCTACAATGGTATCTCTAGCTTCAAGTCTCTCTAACCCCTTAAACTCTCCACAATACTCATTTAAGATACCCTTATCATCAAAAATAGTGATAAACTCTAAATTGTGTCTTTTACCTACCTCATAATCATTTGGGTCATGAGCTGGAGTAACTTTTACAACGCCTGTTCCAAAATCCATATCAACATGGCTATCAGCAATAATTTTTATCTCTCTATTTATAATTGGTAAGGTTACACTCTTTCCAATAAGATGAGTATATCTCTTATCATCTGGATTTACCATAACAGCAGTATCTCCAAAATATGTTTCTGGTCTAGTAGTAGCTACAGTAACCTCTCCACTACCATCTGTTAGAGGATATTTTATATGGTATAGTTTTCCTAAATGCTCCTCATACTCAACTTCAATATCACTTAAAGCTCCATCATGAGTACACCAATTTATCATATAGTTACCTCTAACTATATATCCATTATCATACATCTCTTTAAAGGCTTTTTTTACAGCTCTCTCTAGCCCCTTATCCATAGTAAATCTCTCTCTTGACCAAGCTGGAGAGACTCCTAATTTTCTAAGTTGATTTGTAATTGCATTTTGAGAGTTCTCTTTCTGTTGCCATGCTCTCTTTAAAAACTCCTCTCTTCCAATCTCCTCTTTGGTTTTTCCCTCTGCTAAAAGCTGTTTTTCAACCACATTTTGAGTAGCAATTCCTGCATGGTCAACTCCTGGTTGCCAAAGTGTCTTAAAACCGTCCATTCTCTTATATCGAACAATTATATCTTGAAGTGTAAATGTTAGGGCATGTCCAATATGTAGATGTCCAGTTACATTTGGTGGAGGCATCATAATGGTAAATCTTTTATCCTCTTTTTGAATATCTAAATTTCCATCTATCTCAAAGTAGCCTCTCTCTTCCCAAATTTTATAGTAACTATCCTCTATCTCTTTTGGATTATATACATTTTTCTCTTTTTTGCTCATCTCATATCCATATTTTTTAATTGATGGGATTATAGCTAAAAGCTACTTAGTCAATTAACAATATATTACTAATAGATTAAGTTATATTACAATGATATAGTTATAAAATATTTTTTTACATATATAAATTTAATATTTTTAACATACTATTTATCTAAAATTTCTTATAATTAATATATTATTCAATATAAAGGATTTTTGATGAGTAGTTTTCTTAAAATAGTACTATTAATTTTTATTTTTATAATACAAGGGTGTAATGGAGAACCACAACCTAAATCTAAAGGCTTGTCTATTAATAGTAGTATATCATCTAAAGATGTAACAACTAATATTAAAAAAGAGGCATTAATTGTGGGTATTAGTGATTATGCACCAGCTGATAAAAATGATTTAGATGGTATAGAGAGAGATACAAGTAAAATGAAAAGACTCTTTGAGAGTTGGGGGTTTAAAGTTACAACTCTATATGACTCTCAAGCTATGAAAGTAGTTGATTATCTTAATGATTTTGCTAAAAAGTTAGGTTCAAATGACTATTTTGCTTTTTACTATAGTGGACATGGCTCACATAAGCCTGATGAGAATGGAGATGAGGAAGATGGTCAAGATGAGACTTTAGTGTTAAGTGATGGAATAGTTAATGAACATCTACTTGATGATACACTATATGAAAAATTTAATGCTATAAAAGCAAAAAAGTTAATATTTTTAGATTCATGTCATAGTGGAACAGCATTTAGAGCAATTAATAAAAAGGGAGTTAAAGCTAAAAGTATATCCCCCGATGATGTAACCAAAACATATCCTGTATCATCTAAAATGAGAGGTGTATCTATAAATGGTGGCTCTACTTCTAAAGATATGATTAAAGGTAGTGATTATATTGTATTTTCTGCTGCACAAGACAATGAAGAGTCATTAGCAACACCAACAGGGAGTCTATTTACAAATGCAATATATAAAACATTTACAACTAATGATATTAATAAACCTTTAAATAGTATAAAGAGTGAATTAACAAATGATGTAATTGCTTATGCAAAAGAGACTCAAAGCAAACCTCATCACCCAAATATTAGCTACTCAAATCCAGAATTTCAAACTAAATCTTTAGAGGATTTTTTAAATGCAAAAAGTAAAACTACACCTCAACAAAAGATAACTCAAACAGAGAAAATATCAAGTAATTCAAATGCATCACTACAAGATACCTTAGATAAGATGATAGAGAGTGAAAAGTTCAGACAGATGTATATTCAGGCTAATAGAAATCTTTATAATGTAGGTGATGCTGTAAGATTTACTATTGATACAAAAGGAGATAGAGGATTTTTAACTATATTTTATGTTGATGGAAATGATGTAACCATACTATATCCAAATGGATTTGTATCTCCTAAAGAGATAAATGGAAGATATAAATTTCCAGATAATTTAGCTAATGGTAAATTTGAATTAGAGGCATATAAGAGTTGTAAAGGGTGTAGTGAAGAGAAGACTACAATATATGCAATCTTATCATCAGAACAGATTACAGATATAGATAAAATTAAGAGTGGAGATTTAATGAGTTTTCCGAAAAACTCAAATGAGTCTAAAATTATGAGTAGAGCAGTAAGATTAAAAGTCACTTCTCAGACTAAAAATTACTTTAAACCTCAATTAGGGAAATATGAATTTATTGTAAAATGACATTTTTATGACATTTATTTATGGTATAATTAAAATTAATATTTGAAGGAGAATAGTAATGAAAAAAAAACAGTTATATAGAGTATCTATTTTAGTTGCAACAGCAATTTTTGCTATAGGTTGTTCACATAACAAAGCCCCTAAACCCCCAAAACATCTAAAAGTAAATAAACCAGCAAGAGTAGTACCAGCGAAACCATCAGGAATTACTATATCACAATTAAACAGTGGTGGAGTAACTAAACTCGCCCTCAAGGGTGGACATAAATTTAAAGAGGGTGAGCCTATTAATTTTATTATTGATACACGAGGTGCAGAGGGTTATCTATATGTTGTATATAGTGATAGTAGTGGAGAGGTTGGAGTTTTATATCCAAATCCAAAAGCACCTTTAAGTCCAATAAGTGGAAAATATATATTTCCAAAAGATTTTGGTAATATGACAATTAATGCAACAAAAGATTGCAAAGGGTGTAAAGAGGATAAGACAATAATATATGCACTTTTAAGTAAAGAGCCTATTTTAGATATTAGAAATATTAATCAGAATTATCTCGAACAGATAAGAGGTGGACAGAGTCTTCAAGCGAGTATAGCAAAAACTAAAGGTATAAAAATGGATTTAGATGCAGGTGAAAATAATAGTAATGCTAATGTAAATATTGGTGTACTTGAGTTTGTAGTAGAGTAGGAGAATAGATATGAAAAAAATAGTAAAATTATCAATAGTAGCAGTAAGCCTTCTTATATTAGGGGGGTGTGCCACAGATAGTCCAGAAGTAGATAAGGCTGGTTCAACTGTAATGGAGCAGAATTCAATATACTCATCTGTTCTACCACGAATTAATACGATGGTAAAAATTTTTAGAAATGAACCTATGAATATATTTGTAAACTCAATAGAGAATAAAACAGGTGCAAGAGGTAAATTACCGGCAGATATTACCACAATAGTAAATACTACATTTACAAAAATAGGAGATTTTGTAATTCCAATTTTTAATCTTGAAGCTAGTGAAAATGCAAAAAGACAGACATATGTAATTAATGGAGCAATTACAGAATTTGATGTTGTTAAGTCTAAAGATAGTGGAATAAATGCCTCTGGTACAGGAACAGTAGGAGAGAGACATAATAGATTTGATACAGACGGCTCTATTGATAGTGAAAGTCAAACTATTCATCTAGCTATAAGTCTAATCCCATCTGATATGCATACAGGAAACTATATACCATTAAAATCAACATCAAATAGAGTTGTAATTGAGAAGAAGAGTAGTGCAAATGAGTTTGCATTCTCTATCTTAGGTAGTGGATTTGGATTTAATAATGCTATCACAAATTCTCAAGGTATTCATGCCTCTATTACTGCTTTAGTTGAGCTTAGTGTTGCAGAAGTTTTAGGTAAATTGGGTAATTTCCCATATTGGCTTCTTATGAAAGGTGGGAAAGTAGATAATAATGTAGTAAATAATCTAATGCATCAATTTCTTCATGAACCTCTAAATAAAAAGATAGAGCAGGTTAGTTATCTACTTAGTTTACATGGGAAAAATGTTCAAGTAACTAGATTAATGAACAATCAATTAAAACAGGCAATTATAGAGTATAAGAGTGAGCATGGACTTCCAGCTAATGATACACTATCTAAAGAGTTCTATAGAACCCTACTACAGCCATAATATTTAAGTAGAGAGTTTTGAAAGAGTTGCATGAATTTCCACAACTATAATTTGAAGAAAATTATAGTAAATTTTTTTTCTTTAGTGGTGATAACGACCATATAGATAGTAAATAGTAGCTAAAATAGTAATAGTTGAGATAATAGCTATAGATATTTTAGCAATACTATATGGTCTCTCTCCTACAACTTTTCCAGTTTGGGCATTTATAAGATAGTCATAAACCTTACCTTGCCACTTAAACTCTGCTGAATATATTGGAAATAGTGTATCTTTATATGTTGTATCACTATACTCTGTATTCATATAATCTATCTGCTGTTGGTCTCCACCAATATCAAGTTTAATATCTCGTATAATAACTCTCTTCATCTGCTCTTTTGCATATTTAAAGCCATCATTTAAGTCTATTGTATACTCTTCAGATATAAATCCAGATAGATATTTTTGATTAAAAGGGACTAACTCTTTTGTATTCCAAGGTGCTAATCTATCTAATAGATTATGAGGTATTGTTTTAGATGCACCAACTGTTATATCATCAAAGCTATTATATACTTCCCCACTAACCGGAGTCCATCTAATTCTAGGTTCTTGCTCCTCTATTATCTCCTCTCTACCATTTATCTCTACTCTCCTTTGGACTGTAACAAAATATATATCACCCCTCTGCCCACTATATCTTGTTCTTGTATTACTATCAAATGTCCAATATGGTAGATAGTATCCAGTTAGTTTTTTGTTTCCATCTACAAAATCTTTTAATCTATTTGGTGCAAACCAGAGTGAGCCAATCCACTTTTTAAATCTCTCTTGTGCCTCTCTCTCTGTTATTTCAAATGGAATTAGAGATTTAGGTTTTATCTCTTTTGTAAAATCTGTAATAATAGGAGTTTTACAGTATGGACATAGAGAGCTTAATTCATAATAGTCTAACTTAAATGTGGCACCACACTTATTACATCTAATCTCTCTATTATCAATGAGTCTATTTTTATAAGATTTTCTTAAACCCTCATTAAAATCATACTCCTCTATTGGCTCATTTGATTTTTCTATCCTCTCAATACTACCACAAAAATCACACTTCAACTCATGAGCCACAGCATTATATCTTAAAACTCCACCACAGTTTTTACATATAAAGTTTTTTGCTTTAAATTTCATTATTTTTTATTTTGTGGAAGTGGTGGGGGTGTATTTTCAAATAGTTCAGGTAAAACATCGCCTGCACTCTCCCAATTTTTCATACCTTTTGTCCATACTAGAGACTCTTTTTTTATCTCTCCTTTATTGATAAACTGTTGAATAGTTCGTATATCATAAGGACCTTGTGAGAGATTATCAACAGCAATATGATACATCTTTGTATCTCTTGATGGAAGTGGTGGAGGAGTATCTCTCTCTTTATCTCTATTACCAAACATCTCTTGTCCCATAGAGAAACCAATTCCAGCACCCATTATATCACCAATAGTACTACCTCCTTTAGAGTTGGCTAAAGCTTCACCAGCTTGATATTTTAGATTATCATCAAGATTTCCTGTTACCTCTCTACTTGTTCTCTTATCTAGTGCTTTTTCCACATTTTCAGGTAGGGAAATATTCTCTACAATAACTTTTGTAAGCTCTAATCCATACTCTTTAAAGTATGGGGCAATATTTTTAGTAATATATCTACTGAACTTCTCATAGTTAGAGGCTAAATCTAAAATTGGGACTCTACTCTCTCCTAATACTCTTGTAAATTTAGAGAGTATAAGATTTTTTAACTGCTCATCTATCTCATCAATTGTAAAGTGTCCATCAGTACCAACTATCTCTACCATAAACTTTTTAGGGTCTATTATTCGTATCTCATAAGTTCCAAATGCTCTAAGTCTTACCATATAAAACTCCGGGTCTCTTACCATAATTGGATTTTTTGTTCCCCATTTTAGATTTGGAAATCTTTTTGTATTAAAAAAATATACTTCAGCCTTAAATGGAGAGTTAAATCCATGGTCCCAATGTTTTAGTGATGTTAAAATTGGTAAATTTTTAGTCTCTAACTCATATATTCCCGGTTGTAGTACATCTGCAACTACCCCCTCATTTACAAAAACAGCCACTTGAGACTCTCTAACTGTTAACTTGGCTCCATATTTTATCTCATTTCCATGTCGGGGAAATCTATATACCATAGTATCATGACTATCATCAAGCCACTCAATAACATCTATAAACTGTCCACCTATCCAATCAAAAAGTCCCATCTGTTAACCTTTATTATTTAAATCTTTTACCAATTTATCCGATGAGGTCTCCATTTTTGCTTTTGTTGCAAGTAGGGCATCTTTTAACTCCTGCTCTGTCTTATTTAATTCATGAAGTGCTTTAGCTCTTGCCTCTTTACCCTCATCTGCAATTCTTAGTGAATCATTTAATGTATCTATTAGAGTCTGATTTGCCTTTTTAATACTCTCAATATCAAATACACCTCTCTCCATTTGAGTTCTAACCTCTTTGTTTGCTTCTCGTAACCCCTCTGCATTCTTCTCTAATAGCTCATTTGTTAAATCATTTGCATTCTTAAGAGCTTTTGCTGACTCATGGCTTCTAAATATGGTAACAGTTTGAGCCAATTGATTTCTCCATAGTGGAACAGTATTTACAATAGTTGAAGTAATCTTATTTATTAGAGATTTATCATTCTCTTGAATAAGTCTAATACTAGGGAGTGACTGCATTGCTACCTGTCTTGATAGTCTTAAATCGTGTACTCTTCTCTCTAAATCATCTCTAAAACCTCTAATCTCTTTTAACTCCTGTATTGCCATCATATCACCACTTTTAGTTTTAGCCTCATATTGTGGAAGGATTTTTTCATTTAACTCTTTTAGTTTTATCTCTCCTGCCTGTATATATATCTCTAAGTTTCTAAAGTAGTCTAAATTTGCCTCATATAGTTTATCTAATGATTTTACATCTCTCATAAGTTGGGATTTATGCCCCTCTAGGTTATTTGAAATCTCATCAATCTGGTCTCTAACCTCTTCATACCCCTGCATAAATTTAACTAAAGGTTTAGTTCCACCAAATAGACTCTTATACCAAGGTAGCTTTTTATTTGGATTTAACTCATCTATATCAAAACCTTTAATAGAGGCTACCATCTCATTTAAAACAGCTCCAACTGCTCCTGTATCTTTATTTTTAACTCCATCTATCATACGATTTGATATATCATCAAGCTCTTCTTGAACAGATGCACCAAAATATATAATTGATGTTCTATTATTAAAGTCTAATTCACTCAATGCTTTTTCTAATTTACTCTGCTCTTCTGGCATAACAGCTGGTAAATTTTCACTTTTTGCCTCAATAGTTGCCTCTATAATCTCTTTACTTTTTGTCTCCATTATCTATCCTTATATTAATTTTTAATCTGCTCTTGAAGTACATCAATATTGACATCAAGGTCAAATTGATTATTTCTCTTTAATCTTATTATCTCTTTTTCAAATCTATCCTCTACATCTGATAGTAGATTATATAGCTTCTCTTTTGTCTCTTCTGTTATATCTTTCTCATCTAACTCTATATATGATTCTGTAACCTTTTTAATACCATCTATATATACAATAATAAATTTTCTAGCAACCCTTACATCTTTAGGGTCCTCTTCTATATTTTTTAAAATCTCATAAGCTTTATTGATAGCAACTCTTAGTTGAGAGATTAATTTTGTATCTTTAATCTTACTCATATCCTCTTCAATACTCTTCAGTTTACCTCTAGCAGTAGCTAAAGTCTCTAAGACAAACTCTGCTGAAATATCACCAATATTTGTAAGCTTATCAGCCCTTGGGTCAAATCCATAATATAGAAAATATCCAATAGATGCAACAATACCTAAAAAGATACTAATAAAAAAATCTTGATAACCTGCTATAAATGAGCTAAAAAATGTAGATATACCAAGTAGAACTCCTGATATTAGTTTATATGGTGTTTTTGGTGCTTTTGTAAGTGTTTTTGTATAATACTCTAACTCTTGAGTTAATCCTATGGAGTTTGCCTTTGCTGTTGCAAAAAATAGTCCAAAGGCTATAATATTTACTATAAAAAATCTTATCTCTAACATTAGAAGAGACATTATTATAGCGATAAATAGTGGGACTAAAAATATATATAAGAAATTCCCTTTTTTAAAAAAATAGTTATCTTTTTTAAAATCTGGATTGTATCGTTTTGCTTTTGACATTAAATCTCCTAAAATAGTTTAAGCAAAGGATACCAGACAGAAATACCTGATGAGAGAAGAATAAAAAGAAAACCAAATATCTTTTTCAACTTAAATCCTTTTAATATTTTTCGTTTAATTTTATCATAAGTTTCTAAAAAATTTATGATTAGTTAAAGAATTTTATTAAAAGCTTTGAATATAGGCATTTGGATTAATCTTTTCTCTAACAATCTCTAAATTATCTTGCACCTCTCTACCTGTACTATATGGTCCTATATATACTCTCTTAATTGTAGCACCATCTTGAATAACCTCTTTTATAATATAATTAAATCCATTTTGTGAAATTTTTTCTAAATATCTCTTATTTGGACTAGAGAAGAAACTTCCAACTTTTATATAGAACTGTTTATATCTATTTGTATCTGAAGATATTGAAGTGTTATTTACATCATCTACTATATTTTCATCTATATCAACTGTATGTTGAAGATTTTTAATAGCAAGTACTTTAAATTCACCATTTGTTGGGATTAATCTTACCTTCTGAATATCTATTCCTGAGCTACTTTCGTATTGATTTTTTAATCTCCATCTAACAACTGTTTTTACATCAATATAATTAACTCTTTTTACTAAAATTTCAAAACTTAATAGATTATATCGTCGAATTGACCACTTTTTATAAAAATTAACTTTTGCAGTCCTAAGTTGTATAAGATTTACATTTCTTCTATAGAAATATTGTTGCATTGGAGTATAATAAAATACTTTCAGTTTATCTAAAAAATTCTCCTCATCAGATTTATAGAAATTTTGTAAAAAACTCTTAATATATATATTTGATGTAAAATCTCTACCCATTGGTGCAAGATAGTATTTTCTAATCCAACCCTCAAGATGTCTAGCACCCATAGGATAAGATATATAGCACCACTCCTTACCATCAGCACCATATTTACAATCTCTTATTTTAATTCCAACAGCATAATATGGAATTGTCCCTACTTTAGTAATAGAGTTTATAATAGGAGCTTCCCTAATATTAACCCTTCCCCCTTTTTGTACATGTGTTATTTTGTACTCAATAGCATTAATAAATCCAATAGTTATTGCAATTAGTAGTATAATTTTTTTCATCAATTTTTCCTTATTTCGGAGACATCGCCATTGATGGCGGTGAGGAGAAATAATCAGCTATGCTGAAAATTCTCACTTGACATTATATCATATTTTGTATATAATTGCTATATGAAGACTATGATACTAACTCAAAAGAACCGATTAAAACTCAGTTCCACCAAACTTGAAATTGTTAAACAGTTATCTTATTACTCTGCAAGACTTTATAATGTAGGTCTTTATAGTGTTAGACAATATTATTTTAATAATAATGCTTATTTGAACTATGCAAAGAACTATCACGAATGCAAAGATAATGAAAATTATAAACTCTTACTTAGTGATACTTCTCAACAGAT
>WGAM01000113.1 GCA_015494795.1 Campylobacterota bacterium | reverse complement strand
CAGCTTTTGGTAACTCTAATAGAACTCTTTGAGAAAATACCAATCCACCAGTTAAATTTAGATTTTTTATCATATTTTCAGGCATAACAGTTAGTTTTGAGATGACTCCATTAAATCTATGTAACATAAAATCAGTAGTAATAAAACTATCCAGTAGCCAAAATCTCTCTGTTGATGAGTGAGATATATCTCTCTCATGCCATAGAGCAACATTCTCCATAGCTGGATTTGCATAAGCTCTTATAATTCTAGCAAGTCCTGTAATATTCTCTGTTAAGATAGGATTTCTCTTATGTGGCATAGCAGAACTTCCCTTTTGACCTTTAGCAAAAAACTCTTCAGCCTCATATACCTCTGTTCTCTGCCAATGTCTAACTTGAACTGCAAACTTCTCTATTGAACTAGCAAGAAGGGCTAAAGCTGTTGCTACTCTTGCATATCTATCTCTCTGAATTACTTGATTACTTATGGGTGCTGGTTTTAAACCTAACTCCTTCATTGCATACTCTTCAAGTTTAAGTGGTGCATGAGCAAAATTTCCCATAGCTCCACTAATCTGTCCAACTGATATAACTTTTAGAGACTCTTTAAGATTTTTAAGATGTCTTCTCATCTCATCATACCATACAGCAAGAACTAATCCAAATGTAATTGGTTCTCCATGAATACCGTGGCTTCTTCCTACCATTAGAGTATATTTATGCTCTTTAGCTCTCTTTTTAATAGACTTCATAACCATCTTAACATCTTTAATAATAAGCTTTAGAGAGTCTCTAATCTGAAGTGCAACAGCAGTATCGACTGTATCTGAACTTGTCATTCCATAGTGAAACCATCTACTCTCATCACCTAAACTCTCTGCAACAGATGTTGTAAATGCGATTAAGTCATGTCTTGTAACTGCTTCAATCTCATTAATTCTCTCAACTGAAAATGAGGCATTTTCAACAATCTTTTTAGCATCATCATCAGGGATTAAACCTAGCTTGTTCCACGCTTTAACAACAGCCAACTCAACGGCTAACCACGCTTGATATTTAGCCCCCATTGTCCATTTGCTACTCATCTCAACTCTTGCATATCTCTCTACCATATATATTTCCTATCTCTTGAGTGTTATATTTTTATGATAAAATTCTATCTAAATAGAGTTATAAAGAGGTGAAAATGCCATTTACACAAAAGAGCTACTATATAGATAAACCAATTAAATCTTTTCTTTTTCTTATAAGAAATTTCAATTTAACACAGGCTCAAGCTCAAAGATTTATCTCTAAAGGTCGTCTAATTGTAGATGGAAAACCTCTCTTAGATAAAAGCTCTACTATAAGTGGAAAAGTAGATATAGTCCTATTTAAGCCAATAACAAAAGGGATAAAACCTATATTTATTTCTAAAGATTTTGCTATTTTTGATAAACCATCAGGAGTTATAACTCACCCAAATAATATGGCAACAGACTACTCAATGTTAGATGAAATTCGATACTATTTAGGAGAGAATGCAAATGCTACACATAGAATAGATATGGAGACATCAGGACTACTAATTGCAAGTAGAGATAAAAATAGTGATAGATTTATAAAACTCTCTTTTGAAAAGAGGAGAATTAAAAAGCAATATTTAGCATGGGTAAAGGGTAGAGTGAAAAAAGAGTTCACAGTAGAAGAGCCAATTAAAATCAGAGATGACTACTCAATATCTAAACATAAGGTAGAAATCTCAAAAGATGGAAAATATGCTAAAACATCTTTTAGACCACTAAAATATAATAAAAAGCTAGATATTTCACTAATTGAAGCTACTCCATATACAGGAAGAACACATCAAATAAGGCTACATTTGTTTCATGTGAAACATAATATTATTGGCGACCCTCTATATGGAGTAGAATTTAATATTGCAAAATCATATTTAGAAGGGACTCTATCAAAAAGAGATAGATTAGAGGCAACAAGAGCCAATAGACTTATGCTACACGCTAATAGATTAGAATTTTCTTATAGAAATAGATATAAAATAGTATCTAAAGTTAATTTTTTGAAAGGATAGTTTATTTGAGGTATCTATTATTAATTATTATAACTATTTTTTATATTGGGTGTGGTGCAACACCTTCAAATGAGTATAAACCATATCTATTTCAGCTATTTACTACTCAATACTTTTGGGCAGATAAAGTTTCACGACATATAGCATACTATAAATATAACTCTCCTCAAGAGATGATAGATGATTTAAAATATAAACCAAAAGATAAATGGAGTATGGTTATTACAAAAGAGCAGAACAGTAACTTTTTAAATCAAAAATCGGTAGGATTTGGTTTTGCTTTTAAAAAAATAGATAATAAGTTTACTATTATATATACACGAATTGACTCCCCTGCCAATATAGCAGGAATTAAGAGAGGTGATGTTCTATTAAAGATTAATAGTAAAAAGATAACCATAAAATCTCTAATAAGAGCTACTAAAGAGAGAGATAAGAATAGTAATTTTTTAATATATAGACCAAGTTTAGATAAAAATATTACGATTAGCCTAATGGCAAAAGATTATAGTTTTAAAGTTACAAAAGCCTCTATAATAGATAATAATATAGGATATTTAAGATTAGACTCATTTACAGAAGAGGCAACAGAGGAGATAGATAGTGCATTTAATTTTTTTCAATCTAAAAATATAAAAAATCTTGTTATAGATTTGCGTTATAATGGTGGTGGTTCTCTAATTACAGCTTCAATACTTTTAGATAAACTTATGAGAGATATGGATAATGAGGTTCAATTTAAAATAGAGTGGAATAGTCAAAACCAAAATAGAAATCTTACATACCGTTTTGAGACAGATAAAAACTCACTAGATTTAGATAAGATAGTTTTTTTAACAACAAGAGAGACAGCAAGTGCAAGTGAGTTAGTTATAAATGCACTAAAACCCTATTTAGAAGATAATATAGCTATTGTTGGAGATAGAACTTATGGTAAACCTGTTGGAATGGAGGGTAAAAGTTATGGAAGATATATATTTTATCTTATCAATTTTGTAGTAAAAAATTCAGATGGATTTTATGACTATTTTGATGGATTAGATGTTACTAAAGGTTGTTATGCAAAAGATAATGACTTTTTACACCAATTAGGAGATACAAGAGAGAAGTTATTAAATAAAGCACTTCTATATATAGATAGAGGGAGTTGTTAAAAGATAGGAAAAATATGACAATAGGAAAAAAAGTAATAGAAAACCTTAAAAAAGAGATAAGTCAAAAGAGCTGGGATAGATATATTAAATGGCTTATATATGATGAGAAGATGTCAAATAGTATTTTAGTTCAATTTTATGCACCAAATATTTTAGTAGCAAAATGGATTAAAACAAAATTTGCAGATAAAATTGCACACCTATTTGAAATGGAGACAAAAGTAAAACCTGAAATTGAAATATCTCTATATAGTGATAGAAAATATAATAAAAAAAAGAGCATAAATAGAGATAATGAAAATAGTAGCACAATATTAAATCCATCATTCACATTTGATAGTTTTATAGTTGGCGACTCTAATCAATTTGCATATACAACAGCTAAAAGTGTTGCAAAAAAACCGGGTATAATATATAATCCTCTGTTTATATATGGTGGAGTTGGCTTAGGAAAAACACATCTTATTCAAGCTATTGGAAACCACTTAATATCAGGTGGAAAAAAGGTTATCTATACAACTTTTGAGCAGTTTATGAATAAGTTTACTTCACACCTTAAAGTTCAAACTATGAGTAGATTTAGACAACATTTTAGAGAGTGTGATGTATTGATTATTGATGATATTCAGTTTTTAAGTGGAAAAGAGCAGACACAAGAGGAGTTTTTTCACACATTTAACGAGTTACATCAAGCTAAAAAACAGATTATTATAACATCAGATAGACCACCAAATAAAATTCCAAAACTTGTTGATAGATTAAGAAGTCGTTTTGAGTGGGGCTTAATGGCAGATATTCAACCACCAAAACTTGATACTAAAATATCCATTATAAAAAAGAAGTGTGAAATAGATGGAGTTAATCTAAATAGTGATATTATTAACTTTTTAGCCTCAAATATGGGTAGTAATATTAGAGAGATAGAGGGAGCAATTATTAAATTAAATGCCTATAGTGGACTTATGAACCAAGAGCTTACGCTAGAGTTTGCACACAATGTAATTAAAGACCAACTTATTGAGAAACAGAAAAGTATATCTATTGAGAGTGTCTTAAAGTTAGTAGCAAAAGAGCTAAATTTAAAAGTATCTGATATAAAATCAAAAAAGAGAACTAGAGTTGTAGTCAAGGCTAGAAGAATATCAATATATTTAGTAAGAAATCTAACACCAAACTCAATGCCACAAATTGCACTCTATTTTGGTATGAAAGACCACACATCAGTAAGCCATGCAATTAAAAAAATTACAGAGATAGCAGATAAAGATAAAGAGTTTAAGACATTAATAGATGAGCTATCTGTAAAAATCAATAAACTTAAAGTAGAAATTAATTAAAAGGAAAAAAAATGAAAATTTCAATCTCAAAAAAATTACTTGAAAATATGCTAACACACATACAACCATTTTTAGAAAAAAAAGATGCAACACAGATAACATCACACATATATATGGAGGCTAAAAATGATATTGTCACAATAAAAGCAACAGATAGTGAGATAGGGCTAATGATGACAACTTCAGATGCAATAGTTAATAATGAGGGAGAGATAACTGCTAATGGTAAAAAATTTTTAGATATTATTCGCATACTAAAAGATAAAGATATAATATTAGAGTTAATAAAAAACAACTTAACAATTAAACAGAATAAATCAAAATTTAAAATTCCAACCTTCAATCCAAATAACTTTCCAAAATTTCCAAAAATTCAAAATAGAGAAAAAATATCATTTAATTCCATAAATCTACTAAAAAGTCTAAAAATGATATTACCAGCAATAGATAACAATAATCCCAAATTTGAACTAAATGGAGCTTTAATAGATATTAAAAGAGATAGCACTAAATTAGTAGGGACAGATACTAGAAGATTAGCTATAGCTACAATCGAAAATCAAAATCAAAATGAACTATCAATAATTATCCCTAAAAGGGCAATATCTGAGATAAAAAAACTCTTTGACAATGTAACTGATATATATTATAACTCTACAGATATAATAATCCAAAATAAAAATAGTCTCTTCTTTAGTAGGCTTATTAATGGAACATTCCCTAATTATGAGAGGGTAGTCCCAAAAGATTTAAAACACCATCTTATATTACCAAAAGAAGAGATGAAAGATGGGATAAAAACAATTGCACCAATATCTAAAGAGATAAAGATAGTTTTTAACTATGACTCAATAGTTTTTAAATCTCTATCAAGTGATAATATAGAAGCAAAAACAGAGATTTTACTAGATACACCTTTAGATGGATTTGAGTTAAATGTAAATAGTAGCTATCTCTTAGATTTTATATCACAAATAGATAGTGAAAATTTTGAAATTATGTTAAATGAGTCAACTCTTCCATTTCTATTAAAAGATAAAAATTTTATTACTATTGTAATGCCAATTATTGCTTAAGAACTAAATTTAGATTTTAACTCTTTAAAAAATTGAGACAGATAGTGAAAAATTAATCTATCTGCTTCATTAGTATCATACTCTTGTCTATTAAATCTATCTGGTATATTATATATTTTGCCATCTTTCTCTGCAGTTACCTTTACCAATCCATTTTTACAATCTACAACCTCTCTAAATTTATATACGCCCCATTTAGTATAGAGATTTTCATCTTTATATCGAATATTTAACATCTGTACAGTCGGTTTTTCTGTTGGATTGATAATAT
>WGAM01000112.1 GCA_015494795.1 Campylobacterota bacterium | reverse complement strand
TCTTTTTCCTCTTTCGAAAGAGTGGTAATCTCTTTTAAAAGATATTTTAAATGCTCTAAGTTCGGCTCTACCCAATATGAGTTAAATAGATTTAGATGAGTTTTAGCTTTTGAAAATGAGTAATCTATTAACCAACTTGTATCTTCTCTACAAAAATCAACTTGTCCTCCAAAATTTGTAGTAATTACAGGTAGATTAAATAACATAGCTTCAGCCATAGGTAGTCCAAATCCCTCTCCTCTACTAGGTGCAACTAAAGCATTACTATTTTGATATAACCATGCTATATTAGACTCATCTAAATCTCTATTTATTAATATAATCTCTGGAGAGTTAGGGTCTGATTTTATCTTTTTAACCTCATCTTCAATCTTATTATGAGGGTTTGGAAATGTTTTTATAATAAGTGTTACACTATCCTCATTTGTAAAGTTTTCTATATATGCCTTTAATAGAATATCTATACCTTTTCTAGGAAAGCATGATGAGATATGTAAAAATTTAAACTTTTTATTTGTATTTAACTCTATTGGTTTTGGAGTAGATTTTAATATATGATTTACTCCAAGCCCCACTACCTCTATTGGTATAGTAACTCCATTAGCTATTAAAACAGATTTAACATACTCTGACATCACTGTTATACCATCTAAATTTTGATTAAACTGCTCTACATATTCTCTTGGAAATCCTGACTCCTCCCAACCATAAGAGTTTAAAATATTAAAATCACCTCTCATTCCTGTAACTCTTGGAGGATATAGATTTCTAAGAACAACTTTACCATTTAAGCCTTTTTTAGATTTTCTATACATCTTATCTATTTTAGGATTTTCTTTTAAAAACTCTCTATTGGGCTTATAATCTCCTCCACCTTCTGTAGAGAATAGAGATACTCTATTAGGATAAATATTTTCAAATGTTAAGGCTGAATATCTATTTAAAATAGCTAAAGAGTATGAACTATCAAATGGACCTTCAAATTGATACTCAATTCTATCTTTTCTATTATACTCTATATTTTTTTGAACCTCAATACCTATTGAGTTTAAGTAGGATATTAGCTTTTTTAAAATATTTTGATGTTCATATATTTTTATTGCCTCTTTTTGAGTCTTTATAATCTCCCTTTTAAATGCGTGATTTACTCTAATTAGCTCTATAACTCCGGCAATATCTTTAAAAGATTTTTTATTAAATAGAACTCCCCCACCATTCATAGTATCTTTTATATTACTACTGTTATATGCAATAACAGGAACATTAAATAGCATAGCCTCAATTAATGGAATACCAAACCCTTCATGCTCACTCATACATAAAAATATATTTGAGGCTCTATAGTAGGCATAAAGCTCTTCATTAGATACTTTTCCTGTTATTGTGATAAAATTTTTTAGATTATATCTATCTATTAACTCCTCTAACTCATTTTTATAATCTATATCAGTAACTCCTCCAATAATATATAATTTAAAGTTATTATTGATTTTAGCATATATATTTGCTATCTCTATTAAATCTTTTTGAGCCTTATTTCTTGCAATTCGTCCAATAAATATTATATTAAACTTATCTACTAAATTATTAAACTTTTTATAGTTCCATTTAGACTCTAAAATTCTATCTTTATCTATAAGAAAAGGAATAGTCTCTATATTTTTAAATCCACTCTCTTTTAACTCTTTTGAGTTTAATTTAGAGTCTCCAATAACACCTTCTACTTTAGATGATAGTTCTGGTAGATACTCTACCCCTCTTTTACATAGATTATATAATAGAGTATCTTTTTTAAAAAATTTATATGGTGTAATATTATGATATATCATGATTTTTCGTAATTTTAATCTATCTATCCATTTAGAAAAATCATAATATATAGAGTAGTGAATAAATAGAATAGAGTCAATATCATTTTTATCTATCTTTTTATAAGATAAAACCTCTTTTTTAAGAGATGATTCAATATCTTCAGCATAGATATTGGACTCAAATCCAATCTCTCTTAATATCTTTTGTAGATAAAACATACCATTTCCAATCCCATCACCACTAACAGCACTTGGTGAAAATTGATGAATTGCTATCTTTTTTTTCATATTTTATATCCTATAATAGAGTAGTCTTGTGCCTTTGTTGAAGCAAAAATCAGATTATTAATATCTTGACTATTTGGTATATCTACAAATGATGGCTCTTTTATTGGGTGTAATCTTACTATCTGAACTTTAGAAAATCCTCTATTTTGAGCTAAAAACTCTAAAGTAACTGGTGGAATTGGATTAATATGTGTTGGGTCTGTATAGAAAGTTGATGAGCCGACTAATATATTTTCAGGATTTGGGGTCTCAAAGATAACCATTCCTCCCTCTTTTAGGACTCTATAAGACTCATTAAAAAGAGATATTAAAATCTCAAATGGTAGATGCTCTACTATATGAAATCCTGTAATTACTCCAATAGAGTTATCTTTTTGAGATTTTAGATAACTAATTGCATCTTGACATATAGCTTCTAATCCTAAATCTATTGACTCTTTTACCATTAATCTATTTAAATCAACTCCTATAGATTTAATACTATTCTCTTTTAAAAGCTCTAACCACTCACCTCTACCAGAACCAATATCAACTACAATATCACCATCTTTAATAACCTCTTTTATGATAGGTAGATAATACTTTAGTCTATTTTTAATATTCTCTCTATTTCCTCTAAATTTATCTTCAAATGATATATATAACCCATCTAATATATGACTCTTCTCTTTTTCTATAAATT
>WGAM01000111.1 GCA_015494795.1 Campylobacterota bacterium | reverse complement strand
GTCTTAATTTTGTTTGATGGGGATAGACAACTAGACTATTTTGATGAGAATCATGAGGTTATTTTGGATTGTTTAGGGGATGATTATTGGAATTTTTATTGTTAGTGGATTTATATTATTTTAAGGTTATAGCTTTGATGAAAGTCGGATACTTCTAAAAAATGTTCAAAATGCGGACACATTTCAAAAGAGAATAGACAAACACAAGCTAAATTTATCTGTAAACAATGTGGATATTTAACAAATGCAGATTTTAATGCAAGTGTAAATATTCTAAACTCTGATGCGGTAGGAACTACTGTCAAAGCCTCTTAATATCTGAACAATAGTTCGGAGTTTCTAGGAAGCTACGCCATTTATGGTGGGGTAGTTCACAGGAGCAACAGATTATATAAAATAATTGACATAAATCAATAAATATATGGTTTAAAAAGGATAATATTACTCCTATTTAAAAAAAGGAGTAATATGCAATATCCAGATTTTTTTAAAAATATAGAAAATATTAAACTTCAAGATAGTCTATCAGACTTTTTAGGTACATTTAAAGATGGAGTAGTTGAATTTAGCTATTTAGATGTGGTAAAGAGTGCAGGACATAGCTGTCCAACAGTCGCAGGTGCATATCTAACAACACTATATGGACTTAAAGCACTCTATAAAGATGAACTACCACAGAGAGGTAATATTAGAGTAGATTTTAAAGAGTCTCAAACTGATGGTGTTGCTGGAGTAATTGCTTTGGTCATTACAAATATTACAGGAGCAACTACAGATTTTGGATTTAAAGGGATTGGTGGTAATTTTAATAGGACAAATCTAATGTTCTTTAATCAAGATATAAAATCTTCAGTAAGATTTACAAGATTAGATAATAATAGAAGTGTAGATGTAACTTATAATCCAAACTCTATCCCTCCATTAGAGTCTCAACAGTCTCTTATGCAAAAAATTATGCAGGGTATAGCTACACCTAGTGAGAAGAGAGCTTTTGGAGAGGCGTGGCAGGATAGAGTTAGAAGAGTATTTGAAAATAGTGATAGTTTGATTACTATTTTTTAAGTTATTATAATTATAATAAGAAAAAATTATATATAGGAGAATAAAATGTCTGAAATAGAGAAAAAAGAGATAGAGGTAGCAGGAGCTACAGTACCATTTTTTACATATAAAATAGAGGATACTCAATATTATGAGTTTGATACTTCAAAATGTGGTCCTCCAGAGCCAATGGTAAATGCAATGGCTGGATTAAAATTTGTTGATAGTCCAGATAAAAAACTTGTTATGATAAACCATAAGTTTCCAGCAGGTCTTATTAATAAGATTGGTGAAAACTATAACTATATAAAAGAGAATTTAGAAGATGGTAGAGTAAAAATTATCTTCTCTTATAAAGATGGAGAGAGTGAAAAAGCCGATTTGACACAGACTAGTTGTCATGGATAATCTATGTTTGCTATATCTAAAGATTTTGCACCTCCTCTAAAACTTATTGCCCCTTTTTTTAAAATTGGGGTAACTTTCTACTTAATTGCCATAATATCATTAATGTTTTTTAATAGCTCCTTCTCATACCAAGAGATGCAGATTGCAGGTTGGATACATCTTTTTCTCTTAGGATTTGTGATGGTTATTATTTTTGGAGCTATGGCACAACTTATTCCAGTAGTTTTAGAGGTTGGACATGCAGTAGTTGATTTATATTATGTAATTTTACCACTATTAGCTATCGGCACGGCTATTATGGTATTTGGTTTTTGGATTGAGCCATATATAATATCTTATGGTGGAGTTTTAGTATTAACATCTATGGTTATATTTGCCTTAGAGGCATTTGCAACTCTAAAAAAGGCTAAGATAGATACTATTACAGTAAAGACTGTAGCAGTTAGTAATACTTTTTTACTATTTGGAATAGTAACAGGGTTTATATTAGCTTTGGGACTTGGTGGAGTAGTGAGTGTCGATGTAACTAATATTCTTAAAGCTCATCTATATTTGGTTTTAGGTGGATTTGTACTATTAACTATTATGGGTATATCTTTAACTCTAATTCCTATGTTCTCTCTAGCTCACGGATTTAGTGATAGAGCTATTAAGATAGGATTTAATCTTGTATCAATTGGTGTCTTAGCTGTAGCTATTGGCTCTATATTCAATATAATAGCACTTCAATATTTAGGCTATCTCTTAACACTTATAGGTGTTGGATTTTATATCTATCAGATATATTTAATATATCTATTAAGAGTTAGAAAAGAGTTAGATATTTGGGCAAAATCTATGATATTTGGATTTAGTTCACTAATATTATCTCTAATATTAGGAATTGTATATTTTCTACCAAATATGAGTGAGAGTTGGCTACATAGTTCTATGTGGTTTTTTATATTGGGGTTTATTGGATTTTTAATTAATGGACATCTATATAAAATAGTTCCATTTTTAGTATGGTTTGAGAGATTTTCACCACTAGTAGGAAAAGAGAGAGTTCCAATGCTTCATGAGATGTATCCAAAAGAAGAGGCCACAGCTATGTTTTGGTATAGTGCTATTGGTATCTTTTTAGGTGGTATTGGACTCCTAATAGAGCATGATTTTCTATTTAAATCAGGAGTATCTCTTATAATAGTTGGAGCTATATTTTTATATATCTCTATGGTTAGAATGTTAAATTATGGAAAATAGGAGAAAATATGTGTAAAATAACAAAAGAGGATATATATAAAGCAATATCAACAGTTATTGACCCAGAGGTTGGATTTAACCTAGTTGAGATGGGTCTAATTTATGATGCTACTATTGATAATAGTTGTAATGTTAAAGTTACTATGACTCTATCAACTAGAGGTTGTCCTCTACATCAGATGATTACAACATGGGTAAAAGAGGCAGTCTTAAAATTAGATGGTGTTGGAGATGTTGATGTTGAAGTTGTTTGGGAACCTGCTTGGAATATCTCTATGGCAGATGATAATGTTAAAAAAGCTTTAGGTGGGTTTTAAAAAAGAGCTATTTTGACTGTTAACATATAAGTCTTAGATCTTCTAAGAGATAAATTTTTAAATATTAATAGTTTCTCAGAATATAAAACTAAAGATTTAAGAAAAGAATCTATAAAATTTATTCTTGAAGACTATTATAAGGTTGCCTGACTATAACTTTTTTTTATAATTAGTTATAGCTAGTGCATTGTCTGTTTTGTGCTAGTTTTAGTGACTCTCATTGATAGATTAAATAGGAAATTTAATGAGGAAAAAATATGACCTACTACCAGATAGAAGTAAAAATTAATACAACACATAAACCCTCTTACTTTATAGGCTCTACCATAAGAGGAGCTATGGGATACGCTCTTAAAAAAGTAACTTGTATTAATCCTAGCTATAACTGTGAAAGTTGTTTTGCAGAGAGTTCTTGTCTATATTATGATTTTTATGAAAAAAAAGATAGTTTTCATAAATATAGGTTTGATATTGAGTTAGGAAGTGGTAAGTTTGATTTTGGACTCTATATTTTTGATAATGCTTGTGATAAATTACCATATATTTTAAGTGCATTGGAGATAATGCTTACTAAAAATGGATTAACTAAAAATGACTATAAATTTAAAAATATAGAAATTTTCCTCAATGGTCACTCTATCTACAAAGATGGAGAGTTCAAATCTTTAGATATTTTACAAAAAACCTTTAAACTAGACAGTTTTTGTCCAAATATTAAGATAAAATTGCTAACACCTATTAGAATTAAAAAAAATAATAGGCTTCTAAGAGATGATATAGAGTTAGATGATATTTTGCGTTCTATCTACCAGAGAGAGCAGGAGTTAAAAAGAGGAGAGAGGATTTATAGACTAAATTTTGAACCAAACTATAAGATAGTATTAAAGGCTTTGGTCTATAAACCTCTTTTGCGTAAGAGTGGCAGACAAAATCAGAAAATGAATATGGACGGCATAATGGGAGAGATGGCAATTATGGGATTAGATAGAGAGAGTTATAGACTTCTAAAATTAGGTGAGATTATTGGAGTTGGTAAACAGACGGTTATGGGGCTTGGGAAGATTGAGGTT
>WGAM01000110.1 GCA_015494795.1 Campylobacterota bacterium | reverse complement strand
GTCTTAATTTTGTTTGATGGGGATAGACAACTAGACTATTTTGATGAGAATCATGAGGTTATTTTGGATTGTTTAGGGGATGATTATTGGAATTTTTATTGTTAGTGGATTTATATTATTTTAAGGTTATAGCTTTGATGAAAGTCGGATATAAATCTTGGTGTAAACATTTAAGAGCAAAAAAGATAACTCATGGCTATATAGATAATAAAAATGGAACTTACAATCCAATTTTTGGAGTAAGTTTTAATTATAGCTTTTGAGTTGAATTATCAAACCGTATCGTCAAACTAAATCTAAGATAAAATATCAAAACAACTTATACTACAATAGTTTAGCTAACACTTTAACCTCAAATCCCTATTGAAACTTAGGATATAGAAATATCATAAATAGAGGTAAAAATTCTGTTTTCTATGATTTTCTATTGATGAAAAAGATACTATCAAATGACTATATTAATATCATTATGCTCTTGAAAAGCCTTAAATAGTCTATCTCTCTCCTCTTTAGAGCATACTTCGCAACTTGTATTTAAGCTTACAAATTTTCCATTTTTGGATATATTCCCATCTCTACACTTATAATCTTTCTCTTTCATAATATTAGAAACGCACTCTTGAAGCTTTTTTTTATCTCTTCCAATAAGCTTAAAGCCCCACTCACATGGATACTCTATATTCGGTTTTGCTTTAATTTTGTCGTCTAAAATCACCTGATTTACCTCCTGATTTACTCTCTAATTGTATATCTCTAATAACCATACCCTTATCAATCGCTTTTAACATATCATATATAGTAAGAAGTCCAATACTAACACCAGTTAAAGCCTCCATCTCTACACCTGTTTTACCTTTAAGTTTAGCTGTTACTGTTAATCTGAATGCTGGTATCTCTTCTAACTCCTCTATATCTGTCTTAATAGAGGTTAACATTAGTGGGTGACACATAGGAATTAAATTGCTTGTCTGTTTAGCACCCATAATTGCTGATATTACAGCAGTCTGTAGTACTGGCCCTTTTTTAGTTGAGTTTGTAGCTACTGCATTGTATGCCTCTCTAGTCACCTCTATAATACCAGATGCTACAGCCTCTCTTGTTGTCTCCTCTTTATTTGATACATCTACCATTTTAGGTTTATTATTTTCATCTAAATGAGTTAAGTTCATATATTTCCTTTATTCTAATTTTACCAAAAAATTGTTAAATTAGACAATATTTGTCTTAAATAAAAATCATATAAGATAATCTATATTATAATTTCAAATTATTAAAATGGAGTAAAAAAATATGAAAAGAGTTTTAATTTTAGGTGGTGGCTTCGCAGGTGTTGAAGTGGCTATCTATTTAAGAAAACAGGGAATAGAGACTACACTTATAAGTGATAGAGACTACTTCTATATATATCCTACATCTATATGGATACCAACAGGAGATGCTACTATGAGTGATGTATCTATACCTCTTGAGCAGTTAGCAAAAAAGCATGGATTTAACTTAATAGTTGATGCTGTAACCTCTTTTGAAGCTAAAGATAAGAGAGTGACACTTGCTAGTGGTAGAGTTATAGATGATTTTGATTATATTGTTTTAGCTATTGGACAAGATAAGATTAAGTTAAAAGGTATGGAGAATAGTCTATCAATATGTGGAAAACCTGAGGAGGCAGTTGAGTTACATAAAAGATTAGAAGAGCTTGTTAAAAGAGGTAGTGGAAAAATAGCTATGGGATTTGGTGGAAATCCAAAAGATACATCAGCTGTTCGTGGAGGACCTGCTTTTGAGGTTCTATTTAATGTTCACAATTTTCTAAAAAAAAGAAAATTAAGAGATAAATTTGAGTTGACTTTTTTTGCACCAATGGAGAAACCGGGTCAAAAGATGGGCGATAAGGCTCTTATTATGATGGATAAGATGTTTAAAATGACAAATATCAAGAAAAAAGTTGGCTCAAAAATTGTTGAGTTTGAAAAAGATGGTATTAGATTTGAAGATGGTACAAAACTAGAGTCTGATTTAACTATGTTTATATCAGCAGGAAAAGGACACCATATTTTAGAAAAATCTGGACTTCCAATTAGTGAAGCAGGATTTGTCATAACTAATGAGTATAATGAGATAGATGGATTTGATGGGATATATGCTATTGGTGACTCCGCATCTCTAATGGGTCCTAAGTGGAGAGCAAAACAGGGGCATGTAGCTGAAGTTATGGCTAGAAATGTAGCTTATAATATATTTCAAAAGATGCAAAATATCAACTCAAAACATAGCTACTTAGACCATATTAATATCTTATGTGTTATGGATACTGGAGATGGTGCTGCTTTTGTATATAGAAGTGATAGTAGTGCCAAGATGATACCAATGCCAATTATTGGTCACTGGATGAAAAAAGGTTGGGGTTGGTACTGTAGAAACTCTAAATTAGGAAAAATTCCTAGAATTCCAGGAATGTAAAAATATTTACTTGCCGTTCTTTATACTCTACCCCATGAATGAGGTGGCGTATCAGCATAAGCAGTAGATGTAAAAATAATTAACGCTCTATAGATGCTTGTGTGTATGCAGCATAATAGGTACTTCCATCAGAGAAACTATTTACAGTTAGCTTAGAAAAACTCTCTAAATATGCCCAAAAATTATCTTTTAGCTCTTGTGGTATATCTACTTTTCTAAGTGCATCTTCCATACAACCCAACCACTCATATCTAGACTTTTCTGTAATAGAGAACTCATCATGTAGTCTTATCATATATTCATCTAAATTCATGCCTTTAGCCTCATCTTCATAAACTTTTGGACCACCACAAATCTGTATAAAAAACTTTGTATTTTTCTCTTTTACTTTTTCAAACTCATCTTCATCTTGTGGAAAAAAGTGAGATATATCACTATCATATATAATATCATAGAAATCATACATTAATCTTCTCATACCCTCTTCTCCACCTATTGCTTTATAAAATGATGGGTCGGGGTGTCTAAATTTAACCTCCCTACCCTTCTCCACTTTTGATACCTCATAGCTCATATCTACTCCTAATATCTATTTTTTATTTTTATTATATTTATAAAAAATATTAATAGACTTAAATATATCTTATATTTTAAGAAAATAATTTTAAGAAAAGTATATTTGGGTATAATATGCACCATTTTTATAAATTGAAATTCCCAAAAGAGCATTTCAAGAGTGTTTTTTTGGGACTTTCAAGTTCAGATTTTAATTCAAAAAAATAAGAAAGGAATTGTATTGCCTACAATTAATCAATTAGTTCGTAAAGAACGAAAAAAAGTGATTAAGAAATCAAAATCACCAGCATTAGTTAGCTGTCCTCAAAGAAGAGGTGTTTGTACTAGAGTATATACTACTACTCCAAAAAAACCTAACTCTGCACTAAGAAAAGTGGCAAAAGTTAGATTAACAAGTGGATTTGAAGTAATCTCTTATATTGGTGGAGAGGGACATAACCTTCAAGAACACTCTATTGTGCTTGTAAGAGGTGGAAGAATTAAAGATTTACCGGGGGTTAAGTACCATATTATTCGTGGTGCATTAGATGCTTCTGGAGTTAATGGTAGAACAGTTGCTCGTTCTAAATATGGAACTAAAAAACCAAAATAGTAGAGTTTAAGCAGTTTTTGTCAATGAACCTTAGGGGACAGAAATTGAGTAAATCAGTTATTAAAAGATTGAAGATATAAGGATATATATATGAGAAGAAGAAAAGCACCTGTTAGAGCTGTACTGCCAGACCCAGTATATGGCTCTAAAGTTTTAACAAAATTTATAAATGGCGTAATGCTAGATGGTAAAAAGGTAACAGCAGAGAAGATTATGTACTCTGCACTAAAGAGAATTGAAGAGAAATCTGGAGAGAGAGGTATTGATGTATTCAATAAGGCAATGGATAATGTCAAACCTGTTATGGAAGTAAAGAGTAGAAGAGTTGGTGGTGCTACATATCAAGTACCTATTGAAGTTAGACCTGCTAGACAACAGACTCTTGCTATTAGATGGATAATCGATGCAGCTAGAAAGAGAAATGAGCGAACAATGGTTGAGCGAGTATCAAATGAGCTAATGGACGCTGCTGCAGATAAGGGTGCTGCTTTCAAAAAGAAAGAAGATACTTATAGAATGGCTGAAGCAAATAAAGCTTTTGCTCACTATAGATGGTAAGGGAATAGAGTTATGGCAAGAACACATAAACTTGAAGATGTAAGAAATATTGGAATTGCAGCACATATTGATGCAGGAAAAACAACAACTACAGAGAGAATTCTATTCTATACAGGTGTTGAGCATAAGATTGGTGAGGTTCATGATGGTGCTGCTACTATGGACTGGATGGAGCAAGAGCAAGAGAGAGGTATTACAATTACATCTGCTGCTACTACTTGTGAGTGGTTAGGTAAACAGATTAATATTATTGACACTCCAGGTCACGTTGACTTTACTATTGAAGTTGAACGGTCTATGAGAGTACTTGATGGAGCTGTATCTGTATTCTGTGCTGTTGGTGGAGTTCAACCTCAAAGTGAAACTGTCTGGAGACAGAGAAATAGATATGGAGTTCCATCTTTAGTATTTGTAAATAAAATGGATAGAACGGGTGCCGATTTCCTTGAAGTTGAGAGACAGATTAGAGAGAGACTTAATGGTAATCCACTTATAATTCAACTTCCAATTGGTGCTGAAGAGAATTTTGAGGGTGTTATTGACCTCGTTAAAATGAAAGAGGTTGTATGGGACGCTGAAGCTGCTATGGGTTCAGCATATCATGAGCAGGATATTAGAGAAGAGCTTCAAGACCAAGCAGAAGAGTATAGAGAGAAGATGTTAGAGACTCTATCTGAGATTGATGGTAATGAAGAGATGATGGAGAAATTCCTTGAGGGTGAAGAGATTACTCAAGAGGAGATTATGGAAGCGATTAAACAGGCAACTATTGGAATGGCTGTTGTTCCAATGATGCCGGGAACTGCATTTAAAAATAAGGGTGTTCAGACTCTTCTTGATGCTATTGTAGCTTACCTTCCATCTCCAGTTGAAGCTCCTCCTATTAAGGGAACTCTAATGGAAGATGAGAGTGTAGAGGTTGAGGTTGAATCAACAGATGATGGTGAGTTTGCTGCACTTGCATTTAAAATTATGACAGACCCATTTGTTGGACAACTTACATTTATTCGTGTATATAGAGGCTCTTTAGAGTCAGGCTCTTATGTTCTTAACTCTACAAAGGGTAAGAAAGAGCGTATCGGAAGAATTATGAAAATGCACGCAATAAAAAGAGAAGAGATTAAAGAGATTTATGCTGGAGAGATTGGTGCTGTTGTTGGACTTAAAAATACAACTACAGGAGATACTCTATGCTCTGAAAAAGAGAAAGTTGTATTAGAGAGAATGGATTTCCCAGACCCAGTTATCTCTGTTGCTGTTGAGCCAAAAACAAAAGCTGACCAAGAGAAGATGAGTGTTGCTTTAAGTAAACTAGCAGCAGAAGACCCATCATTTAGAGTTAGTACAGATGATGAGTCGGGTCAGACTATTATCTCTGGTATGGGTGAGCTACACCTTGAAATCATTGTTGATAGAATGAAGAGAGAGTTTAAGGTTGATGCTGAAGTTGGGGCTCCACAAGTTGCTTATCGTGAGACTATTAGAAGTAGTGTTAATAAAGAGTATAAGTATGCTAAACAGTCAGGTGGTAGAGGTCAATATGGACATGTATTCTTAAAAATTGAACCTCAAGAGGCTGGTGCTGGATATGAGTTTGTTGATGAGATTAAAGGTGGTGTTATTCCAAAAGAGTTTATCCAACCAGTAAACAAAGGTATCCAAGAGGCTATGCAGAGAGGTATTCAAGCAGGTTATCCTGTAGAAGATGTAAAAGTAACTCTATATGATGGAAGTTACCATGATGTTGACTCATCAGAGATGGCATTTAAACTAGCTGGTTCTATGGGATTTAGAGCAGGTGCAAAAGAGGCTAATCCTGTTATCTTAGAGCCTATGATGAAAGTTGAGGTTGAAGTACCAGAAGAGTTTATGGGAGATGTTATTGGTGATGTATCAAAAAGAAGAGGTCAGGTAACTGGTATGGGAGATAGAGCTGGAAATAAAATTGTTGATGCTTTTGTACCTTTAGCAGAGATGTTTGGTTACTCAACTGACCTTCGTTCAATGACTCAAGGTCGTGCAACCTATGCAATGGAGTTTGACCACTATGAGGAAGTTCCTAGTAATATAGCAAAAGAGATTATTGAAAAAAGAAGTTAGTAGATAACTTCAAGAGGTTTAGGTTTGGTTTAACTCCTAGACTTCTCTACCTACTCTTTATCTTTTCTACCCACTCTTTTAAAACTCTTTTATCACTATTTGATAGTTTTGCCTCTTTATGTAACCATAGATAGCTAGGGAGTGGCATACGGATAACTATAGCTTTTGGTATCTTAGTTAAGATTTTTAACTTTTTCTCCTTAGAGTAACTATTCCACTCTGAAAAGTTTACTATCTCTCTACCCTTTTTAACATGTGATTTAACATACCATGATATAGGAGCTATCTTATCATACCATGGATATGTTACACTATTTGAGTGACAATCGAAACATGACCTCTTTAATATATCTAAAACCTCTTTAGGTGCTTCTATCTCATTTTGAGGATTACCATTAAGCCTATCTGGCACATCTATTTTTATAAATTGAATTATAATAAGTGGTAATATAACCCATATCAATATATTTTTCATATTTATCCTTAAAGTATTATAGAGGAGATTAATCCAATTAATCCACCAAATAGTCCACCCCAAATAACTAACCAACCAAGATGTGACTCTATAAGCTCTTGAACAAGACTATTTACCATCTCTGGAGTTAAATCATTTAATCTTTTAGTAATTAGAGTATCTATTGAAGATATTAAATCGCTCTGTAGAGATGAGGTTGCTAAGTGGTGGTTGAGTTGTGTTTTAAAAGTATCAGAAGTTACTATCTTAATAACGGCAGATTTCAATTTTCTTGAAAATGGCTCTTCAAGTGGAGCTAAAGCCTTTTCTCCTCCAAATAGATTTAACATATCTCCAAGTTTTGACTCCATAACACTCTGTTTTAGTGCCATAAATGCAGGTTTAAAATCAGTTGACTCTACAATAGGAGCTAGATTTATCTTCTTCTCCTCATTAGCAAAGAATTTTTCTAACTGCTCTTTTGTAAAAAACTGTTTCATTATCATATCTTTAATAGATTTTTTAAAACTCTCAAAATTATTCTCTATTACACCAGAGCCATATAGAAGTGGAACTCTATTAAAAAGCATATATATAGCTAATTGATTTGTAACTGCCCCTGAAAAGGCAAATAGTCCAATATATAGTATTGGAGTGCTATATGGCTCAGTTATATAGAATGAGATTATAATAAATAGTATGCTTATAATATCTGTAATATGAGATTTTGATAAAAACATCTTAAAACTCCAATATCTTCTCTTTTAGTTGGTTAATTGAGGCTACTGCATCATCTTGCTTATGGTCTGAAAATCCCCAATGCACCATAATATAGTCTATATTTGCATTTTTTGATGCCTCTTGGTCTCTCTCACCATCACCAATAAATAGTGCATCTTTTGGCTCTAATTTTAGTTTATAGAGGATTTTGAGTAGCATATCTGGATATGGTTTTGAGTATCTAACCTCATCTCCACAGACAACCACATTAAAATAGTTTTCTATATCAAGATAGATTAGTGCCTGTCTAGTTGAGTTTCTATGAGCATTTGTAGCTATTGCTAGTATATATCCTCTCTCTTTTAACCAATCTAATAACTCTTTTACTCCACTATATAGTCTTAACTCTCTCTTATGGTTATTTTTATAATATTCTGAAAACCATATCTCATGCTCTGCTTTGAAACTATCTGCATTATAGAAATATTTAGCAGGGTTTACTCTATGGTCATTTAATTTAGATAAAATATCATCTTGACTCATAGGTTTTAGTTTTAGATTTTTTCTTACATGATTTATAGCATTTACTAAAGTTATGGAGCTATCAATTAGAGTTCCGTCCATATCAAATATTATAACCTTTTTCACTATATCTTCTCTCCTATTGGCTCGGCAAATTTAACTTTCTGATTTATCTTAAGATTATATTTAATTGTATCTTTCTGACTAAATAGAAGTATAGTTGACCCCATCTCAAACCAACCAAAGAGTTCACCCTTATCTAACCATAAATCTCTATATTTATAGTGTTTAGATATAGCTGTAGATATATTCGTCTCTATATTTTTTTCAAATGTTATAACCATCTTACCAACATTTAACGCTCCAACTAAAACCATTATAAATCTATTTCTCTTCTCATCTCTACACTCAATAATAACTCTCTCATTCTCTATAAATAGCTCTTTTTTATTTCTTAGAAGAGGAAAATTAACAGGGTATAGTTTTCCTACTATATGAGTAATTGATTTTATTTTGACTCTATCTGGTGAGTGGTATCTATGGTAATCTTTTGGAGATAGATATAGATTTACAAAACAGCCCCCCTCTAAATATTTAATAGATTTATGGTGATACTCTCCAAATAGTTTACATATACTATACTCCATTCCCTTTATCTGATATGCTTTACCATTAACTATCTTACCAAAATCGGTAACTAAAGCATCAACAGGAGATATAATAACTCTTCTATCTCTATCTATTACTCTAGGTTTTTTAAGCTCCCTTGTAAATAGAGCATTTAGGGATTTATAATTAGTTGGATTATCAAATTCACTCATATCAAGTCCCATAAGTTTTACATAGAGTCTATTTATTATATTTTGTATAAATCTTGGAAACTCTTTTGAGGCAAATTTTCCAAATATATTTGATATGATTGATGTGTAGTGTCTCTTCATTTAACTATTTTCCTTAATTTTGCTTAGATACTCTCCTGTATATGAGAGAGTTTTTTTATAATTTTTTATAATATCTTCTGGGCTACCTGTAGCTATAATTTTGCCACCTTTATCTCCACCCTCTGGACCCATATCTATAATATAGTCAGAGTTTTTAACCATATCTAAATTGTGTTCAATTACAATAACGCTATTTCCTAACTCCACTAAGTGGTGTAGAACTTTTGTTAATCTATCTACATCTGCAAAATGGAGTCCTGTTGTTGGCTCATCTAATATATATAGGGTTTTTCCTGTATCTTTTCTACTAAGCTCTTTACTTAATTTAATCCTTTGTGCTTCTCCACCTGATAGAGTTGTAGCATTTTGTCCTAAAGTAATATAGTCAAGTCCAACAGCCATTAATGTATTTAACTTATTAGAAATAGCTGGTATAGCTTTAAAAAACTCTACAGCCTCTGCTACTGACATTGATAATACATCTGCTATTGATTTTCCTCGATATAAAATCTCTAAAGTTTGAGGATTATATCTCTTTCCTTTACATGCGTCACATGTAACTAATACATCTGGTAAAAAGTGCATCTCTATCTTAATCTGCCCATCTCCATTACACTTCTCACACCTTCCACCCTTAACATTAAAGGAAAATCTACCTATCTTATATCCCCTAAGTTTAGACTCTTTAGTCTTTGCAAATAGTTTTCGTATCTCTTCCATTACCCCTGTATATGTAGCAGGATTACTTCTTGGAGTTCTACCAATTGGACTCTGGTCAAGTGATATAACTTTATCTAACTGCTCTAATCCCTCTATTGTTATGCCATCAACTCTATTTACTCTCTTTGCATGATTTAATATGGCTTTAGCTACTGGTAATAGAGTCTGTAAAATTAGAGAACTTTTGCCACTTCCACTAACACCTGTAATAGATACAAAATTTTTTAGAGGAATTTTAACAGATAGATTTTTTATATTATTTAGATTTACATCTCTTATCTCTATCCAACTCTCTTGAGGTCTATTATATCTATATAATATATCTCTTTTGCCAAATAGATAATCAGCAGTAAGACTCTTTTTTCTTCTCATCTGATTTATGCTACCTGCAAATGTAATCTCTCCTCCATACTTTCCAGCCCCAGGACCAATATCTATAATAAAATCAGCAGATAATATAGTCTCTCTATCATGCTCTACTACTATAACGCTATTCCCTTTTTCTTGAAGAGAACGAAGTGTTCTAATAAGTTTTATGGTATCTCTCTCATGAAGTCCAATACTAGGCTCATCTAATACATACATAACTCCTGTTAATCCAGAGCCAATCTGTGAGGCAATTCGTATTCTTTGGGCTTCTCCTCCTGATATTGTTCTAGCATCTCTACTTAGAGTTAGATATGTTAACCCTACATCATATAAAAAAAATAGTCTTGCTTCTATCTCTTTTAAGATAGATTTAGCAATAAGTTTTTGCTGTTTTGTAAAGTGAGAAAAGTTATTCTCATCTCTAAAATATCTATAACACTCCTCAATAGGCATATCTATAATATCTGCTATATTTTTATCTTTTATTTTAACAGCTAATGAGCGAGGGCGTAATCTGTTACCATTACATCTATCACATACCTTTTCACTCATATACTCACTCATATCTTTCTCATCACTAAAGATATCATAGGCAAATTTAATAACCCCCGGCCACTCACGATTTAATTTGTGCTGTTTCCACTTAAAGTTAACTCTCTCACCACTACCATATAGTATAGCTTTTTTTTGGTACTCCTCTAGTGATTCATAAGGAATATCTATAGGAATGTTATTCTGCTCACAAAAGGCATTTAAAAATTTTGTATAGTAACTTTTATTAAATCCATACATAATCTTAACTGCCCCTTTTTCTATTGATAGAGAGGAGTCAATAATCTTCTTTAAATCAATTATATATCTAATCCCTAATCCATCACAGCTAGGACAAGCCCCTTTTGGTGAGTTAAATGAGAAACTTACAGGTTCAAGTGGCTCAAAACTAAGCTTACAGTCAAAACATGCTAAGTGTTCAGAGTAGTGAAAATGTTTTTTATCTAAATTTAACTCTTTATAGTTTAAGATTTCTATCTCAACTTCTCCATAAGACTCTTTTAGAGCCTTTTCAATATCTTGTGCTACTCTATCTCTACTATCATCTTTTATTACAACTCTATCTATAATTACTTTTATGGTATGTTTTTTTGTTTTAGATAGCTCTATCTCCTCATCAAGTCTAACTAAAAGACCATCTATCATAGCCCTAATATACCCCTTAGCTCTAAGAGACTCTAGCATATCAGCAAAGACTCCCTTTTTTCCCTTAACTAAAGGTGCCATTATTATAACTTTTGCTCCATTTGGAACTCTTAAAACCTCTTCTATAATATCACTAGCACTCATAGATGATATTGGCTTTCCACACTCATGACAGTGCTGTTTTCCAACTCTTGCAAATAGTAATCTTAGATAATCATATATCTCTGTAATAGTACCAACAGTTGAGCGAGGATTTTTAGATGTTGTTTTTTGGTCAATAGCAATTGCAGGGGTTAAGCCCTCTATCTTATCGACAGCAGGTTTCCCAACTCTACCTAAAAACTGTCTAGCATAAGATGATAGAGACTCAATATACCTTCTCTGCCCCTCTGCATAGAGTGTAGAGAATGCTAGGGTTGATTTCCCACTTCCACTAATCCCTGTAATTACTACTAATTTATTCTTAGGAATTTTTATATCTATATTTTTTAGATTATTCTCTTTTGCTCCAAAAACCTCTATTTTCCCTCTACTCATAATCTATCCTAAAAACATCTTTTTAGCTAACATCAAAAGAGCCATTGAGTACATAATAAGGAGAGCTATTTTATGTCTCTTTGAGTTTACATGCTCTTTTAACCATATCCCCATATATACACCAATTAGAGATGAAAAAGCTACTATTAAACCCTTTTTTAAATCTATATCACCTATAGTTAAATGGCTAATTAGACCTGATATAGATGAGAAAGCTACAAAGAATAGCCCTGCACTTACAGCCTTTTTAATTGGATAGTGTAGAAAACCTGCTAATATTGGAGTTAGTAAAATAGAGCCACCAACACCTAGACTAATTGCAAATATACCAATAATAGTACCAACTGTAAATAGTATAATAGGATTTAGACTCTTAATACTTCCATCATCTTTTATCTTAGCAGAGAAGAGCCTATATAGTGCAAATAGGATAAGTCCAAAAAATAGATACTCTAGTATAGCTTCAGGAATTTTAGAAGAGATAATAGCCCCCATAAATCCACCAAAAAATCCACCAACTCCGATCCAAACTCCTTCACCTAATATAAGTGAACCCTTTTTATAGTTAAGATATGAGCCATAAAATGAGCTAAATACCATCTGGACTATAGAGATACCAATGGCACTTTTAATATCTATACCAAGCAGTATTAAAATAGGAATAAGTATCATTCCTCCACCAATACCAAAAAAACCAGAGAGTGTTCCAACTAAAATCCCTACTAAAACTAATATTATCTCCATAAATATCTATCCTAAAGTAAAATATTTTGGGATTATATCATATAAGCTATAAATAAGAGAGATATAGTCTCTTTTATCTATTTTAAAGTGTATTTATATTACATTTTGTTTAAGAAGTATCATTAAAACACATTTTATATCTGTTTTATATTAGATATTCGATAAAATTAAAAAGTAATATTAATAGAATAAGAAGAAAAGGAGTTTTAATGACAAAAACAGCAGAAATTATACAGAATGAGTTACCAAAATATAATGGTCTTACACGAATGGAGAAGAGTTATGGATTGTCTCATTTAGATGAATGGATACCAGAAAATGGGCATTTGGACACACTTATTGAGAAGTTTGCAGAGAAATCTTTAGATATTAGACCATTTTTAGACAAGATTGGACTTTTAGATAAATAGTCTATTCTTTGGTTAATGATTTGTTAACATAATAGGTTTTTTTTTAATATTAAATATTAAGATATTTGAATATTAAAAAATATAATAATTAAATTGGCTTACTCTATTTTTTAAGCCATTTTAGTAAACTCCACAATAATCACACTATTACTACACAACCTAACCACATTTATAGTATATAATTCTTATGTCACCCCTATAAAGGAGTATCAAATTTTGATAAAGAACTTAATATTTTTTATACTAATATCACTATCTAATGCTTTAAATATAAAGAGCGTACAAGATACTCCTTCTATTACTCAAGAAGAGAGAAATTTAACTACTACTCAAATTGATATGAGTTTAGGAGATGTAAATAGAGGTGAAATAATTTTTCAAAAATATATTAGATTTACTTGTCATATCTCTAACTATAAATTTGCAATAGTTCATACTCAAGATGAGTGGGAGGATATTGCAGAGGCTGGAAAATTTAAAGAAGAGCTTTTTAAAATATGTCCTAAATTAAAAAATATATATAAAGATGAGTGGAGTCCTGATTTATATCAATTTTTATATCATTATGCCATTGATAGTGGAAATGTCCCATCAAATTTTTAATATTCTCTTGATAGCCTCAGAGCATATAGTAAGCCCAAATGCTCCTGTTACAGCAACACATGAACCTTTATCTCTACATCTATCCTCTTCTGGAGAAAATACAACAGTAAAATTTTTATTAAATCTATCTTTTTTTAGCTCATTTCTAATCTTTCTAGCTAAAGCATCACCATAACTTTTCCAAATTGAGGCTACCTCTATCTTAGATGTATCAAATCTTTTTGCTGAACCTGTTGACATTATTAACTTTTTATATACTCTCTTCGCTAACTCTATCTTAACTCTTGTTGTATCTGCACTATCAATAATTAAATCATAAGGTTGAAAATTAAACTCATTAACCCATTTAATATCCATCTTCTGATTAATAGCCTCTATATTAGGGTATAGCTCTTTTAATCTTTTAGTTTTAAGCTCCCTAATAGCTTCACTTCCTATCTGTCTATTCTGATTTGTCTCATCATAAACATCATAATCTACAATAGTAATATTCTCTACCCCTGAACGGTATAGACAATCTAATGCATAAGAGCCAACTCCACCAACTCCCAATATTAATATTTTAGCCTTTTGAAGTTTTTTAAAATTCTCTTCTCCAAAAAGCATTCTACATCTCTGAAACCTCATCTTATCTCTCCAATAACTTATCATTTTTTATTCTTATAGAGTTTCCAACAACTAGAAGTGAGCTTAAACTCATAGATAGTGCTGCAATAAGTGGTATAACATATCCTAATATTGCTATAGGGATAGTTATTAGATTATATATTAGAGATATTGCTAAGTTTTGTTTAATAAATTTAACTGTTCTTCTTGATATTATAAATGTATTTTTTATTGATTTTAGAGAACTATTTAATATAACAATATCACTAATAGCTAAAGATATATCAGCTCCACTACCCATAGCAATAGATATATCTGCTTTAGATAGAGCTAAGGCATCATTAACACCATCTCCAACCATTACTACTATTTTACCACTCTCTTTTAATCTATCTATATAGTTAGCCTTATCTATTGGAGATAGTTCAGCTATAAACTCTTCTATTCCAATCTCTTTAGCTACCCTTAAGGCTACCTCTCTATTATCTCCTGTTGCCATAATAGGCTCTACTCCTATACTATATAGATACTCTATAAGCTCTTTAGCACTATCTTTTATCTTATCATCTAACTCAAATGAGATAATTTTCTCTCCATCTATTGCAAAATTATACTCTGTATAGTTACTCTTTTTACTCTCTATATTATAATCTTTTAGTAAATTATAATTTCCACCCAATATGACTATTCCCTTATATATAGCTTTTAAGCCCTTTCCTCCAATCTCTTCAACACTCTCTAACTCTATAGTATCTATACTACTATACTCTTTTTTTAAATATCTCTTAATAGCTAAACTTACAGGGTGACTTGAACTACTGACTAAAGCATAAAGAGTAGATAGTTGTTTCTGATTTAAATCTCCATCTACCTTTACTATACTAAGTTTCCCCTCTGTAATTGTTCCTGTCTTATCTAATATAATAGTATCTGCTTTTGAAAATGTTTCAATAAATTTAGCCTCTTTAAATACTATTCCATTTTTTGCTCCCCAAGAGATACCTAAAAGTGATGCAATAGGGGTAGCTAATGCTAAGGCACATGGACATGCAATAACAATAACAGATATAGATATAATAAGAGCCTGTTCAAAATCTCTACTATGATAATACCAAATAGCAAAACTTATTAAAGATAGAAGTAAAATTGTTAGTGAAAAATATTTAGATATTTCATTTGTTCTCTCCTCTATTTTAGGTTTTGAGTTTAGAGACTCCTCAATAAGTGTTACTATACTATTTAGAGTTGAATTAGCATAATCCTTTGTAGCACTATATCTTATAACTCCACCTACATTTATTGTTCCACTATATATAGTATCTCCACTCTTTTTTTCAATAGGATTTGACTCACCACTTAAACTACTCTCATCAAAAGTTCCACTTGAGCCAATTAATACTCCATCTACAGTAGCCTTCTCTCCCCTTTTAACCTCTACTATATCTCCAACTTTAATGCTATCAATAGATACTACCCTCTTAACTCCATCTTCTATAATTGTAGCCTCTAATGGAATTTGAGAACGGATTTTATCCATTGTATCAACAGCACTCTTTTTACCTAAAACCTCTAAATATTTACCAACTAATACAAATGTAATAATCATAGCCACAGAGTCAAAATAGCTATGACCCTTTCCACCTAAAAGTATATATAGAGAGTATATATATGTTAGAGTTGCACCAGAGCTAACTAGCAAATCCATATTTACTATTCTATTTTTTAGTCCAAAATATGCACCTCTAAAGAAAATCCAACCACTATAAAAGAGAACAGGAGTAGCAAATATAAACTCTGCAATATGGACTAGATGTAGAGTACTCTTCTCCATTCCCATAAAAAAACCTGCATATTTTGCTATATCTATCATCATAATATTCATACTAGCAAAAATAGCAACTGCCATTCTCATAAAATAGTCTCTTTTCTGTTTAGTGGCTTTTATATCTTGACTACTTTTACTATATGGGTATGCGTTATATCCAATAGAGCGAATAGTATCTATTATGGTGGAGAGTTTAATAGTCTCTTCATCCCATATAATTTTAGCTTTATTATTTGTAAAATTTATTGTAGCCTCTATAATTCCCTCTTTTTTAGATAAAACTTTCTCATTTAACCATATACAAGCAGAGCAGTGAATACCCTCTATTATTAAATCAATAGAGTTAAAGCCATCTTTAGTAGTTTTTATATATCTCTGTTTAAAGCTATCCATATCAAAACTACTACTATCTTGATTATCTGCTATTGGTGGGGATAGTTTACTATTCCCAACTTTTTCATAAAAACTATCAAGCCCATCATCTTTTAGTAGATGATAGACACCCTGACACCCATTGCAACAGAAATAGAGATTTGGATTATTTTTTTCAGTAATCATTATAGATTTATCAAACTCTAATTGACAATGGGTACACTTAATTTTAGGCAAAATTTATCCTTTTGTCACTTTATATCACACTAACTATAATTTAATGTTATATTTATTATAATATTTATATATAATAAGTAAGATTATATCTTATCTTTTATATTATATGAGTATTATATCAAAAAATTACAAGGAGTCTTTTATGACATATAGGATTAAACGCTATTATGGTTATGTAATAGCTACAATCTTCTCTCTAGTCTTACCTTTTATAAAAATAAATGGTCACCATATATTTCTATTATCGTTTGATAAAAAACAGCTTCAATTAATGGGAACAGCATTTGATATGCAGGAGTTATATCTAATGCCATTTCTACTGATGCTTCTTTTTATTGGGATATTTGCACTAACTGCTGTGGGAGGTAGAGCATTTTGTGGTTGGGCATGTCCTCAAACTATATTTAGGGTTATCTATAGAGATTTAATAGAGACTAAGCTATTAAAGCTTAGAAAAAGAATAAGTAATAAACAGAAAGAGCCAGACTATAGTAAAGCTGAAAATAAAGCAAAAAGAGTTATAGCTATTATTATATGGACACTACTCTCATTTATTGCCTCTGCTAACTTTTTATGGTTCTTTGTTCCTCCAGAAGATTTTTTTAACTACTTAGCTCACCCATTAGACCATACTATTCTATTGGGATTTTGGTTAGGAATTGTAGCATTTTTAGTATATGATGTTATATTTCTTAAAGAGGATTGGTGTATCTATGTATGTCCATACTCAAGAGTTCAATCTGTTCTATATGATGAGGATACTCTTCAAGCTATATATAGTGAAAAGAGGGGTGGACATATATATAATGAGAATAAAGAGAAAATTGTATTTAAACAGAAAGATTTAAAAGAGCATGGTGAAGAGAATGCAGAGTGTACAGCATGTCAACACTGTGTAACTGTATGTCCAACACATATTGATATTAGAAAAGGTACACAGTTAGAGTGTATTAACTGTTTAGAGTGTGTTGATGCTTGTACCAAAGTTATGGGAAAACTTGGAAAAGAGTCACTTGTTCAATGGAGTAGTGTTAATGAGATTGTAAAAGGAAATAAAACTAAACTCCTTAGAGGTAAAACTATAATGTATATTGTAGCTTTAGTTCTAATCATTGGTGGTTTAGTTGTAATGAGTGGTAAAAAAGAGTATATGCTCCTAAATGTAAATAAGACAACTCAACTATATAAAGTAAAAGATGATAATCTTGTTGAGAATAACTTTTTACTACTTTTCCAAAATACTCAACCTAAAAAACATACTTATAAATTAGAGATTATAGGTAAATATAAGGGTAAAATTGAGATTAAAAGATTTAAAGAGTTGACTCTAAATCCGGGTAAAATGGCTAAAAAAGTGATGGTACTTGCTACAAAAGAGAAGTTGGTAGATGATGCTACAAAAGATACTCCAATTACTGTAATGTTAAAAGCTTATGCTGTTGATGAGCCAGAAAAAATCTCTGTTTTAAGAAAAGCTGTATTTATCTATCCTCGTTCAGACAAATTAAAGAAATAGCTTAATTTTTACTTAAACTTATTCTATATATTTTTAAGGTAAAATTACCTTAAAAATAAAGGATAAGTTATGAAATTATTAATAATCTTTATACTCTTAACCAATATAATTTTTGCAAGTCACAATAAAATTATTATAAAAAATCGTAATGGAACTATAGTTAAAAATAAAAAGATAAAACATACAAGAAATCGCTTTTTTGATGATTTAAAAAAAAAGCAGAAGAGACTACTTAGTAAAGTTAGAAAAAGAAATCTAAAAAAATTAAAATATAGAAAAAATCGTTTAATAAAATATGCAAAAAGATATTTAGGTGGTAGATATGTATGGGGTGGAACAAAACCAAATGGGTTTGACTGCTCTGGATATGTTAAGTATCTATATGCAAAAGAGGGGATAAGACTCCCAAGAACTGCTTATGCTCAATCTAAAGTTGGAAAATCTATAAGTAGAAGAAATCTAAAAAAGGGTGATTTACTATTCTTTCTAACAGATAAAAAGAGACATATTCCAATTACACATGTTGGTATATATATTGGTAATGGTAAATTTATACATGCAGCATCAAGAAAAGATGGGATAATTATCTCATCTCTATCTAAAAGTAAATATAGTAAATATTTTGTAAAAGCAAAAAGAGTTATAAATTATCGATAAAAGATAACTCTTTATCACTAATATATTTAAAATTATCTGTACCAGATTTTAAATCTTTTAGATATTGAAAAGCACTTTTAATATGTTTTTTTGCTAAAATACTGCCATGTTGAGGCATAATAGTCTCAATCACTCTATCTTTGAAATTTATAAGAAAATTTCTTGATGCTATATTATTAGCAATATAGTTTTTATGAAAAAAATCCATATCTTCAATATGCTCATTAAAATCATCTTCTAATACAAGTTTCCAATTAATAGTAATTGCAGCCCAAATATCACCTGAAAATAGAGTTTTTGTATAGCTATCATAAAGTGTTACAGCACCGGGGGAGTGCATAAAAGGAGATGGAATAAACTCTAAAATAGCACCAGAGCTAAGTTTTAAATATGGATATTTTTGAGTATTATAAAATTTATACTCTTTATGCTCTGTTATATAGTGCTGTATTAATATATTAATATTTGGAGATGTGATAATCTCTATATTTGGATTTAAATCTAACCAATCGATAATTCCAGAGCTTACATCTGGGTCTTGATGATTTATAAAGAGTTTTGTTATATTATAGATAGACATAACCTGTTTTACTCTCTGAAGTGTAGATTTAAAATCATAACGACTTCCACAATCTATAATAATGCCTTCATTTTTATCTTTAATTAGATATATATTATTTCTTAATACATTGTTTGTAGTACTTCCTACCCAATATATTTTGTGAAATTTTTTCTCTACTAGAAGTATTGCATCTTTTGAAAAGTCATTATTATAATTTATATCTTCTATATCCATTTCTAACTCTTTTTAATTTTATTTCTTAAGGTACAATTTTACTTAAATCTACATTAGTAGTTCCATAGTCAACAGAAATTCTTTTAACAACTCTAATTATTTTAGGAGAATTAAAGCCACACTCATCACTACATGTAATTTTAGCACCTATATAATAGTCTCCTGGAGGAACACCAAAAAAGCTAAACTCCCCATCACTATTAGATGTTGTAAACTTTAGATAGTTATATAGTCTTCTATCTGGTGGACTCATCTTATACCCACCTAAATAGCTCTGTTCATACCACTGTTTAGAGTAGCTTGTTACAGGATTAAGATATAGTTTTACATTTCTACCAATAATATTATCATCAGTTATACTACTCTCAAGATATACATTTCCAGTAACTGTAGAGTCTCCATATTTTTTTAATTTTCTATACTCATCTTCTGGAAAACTCATTCTTTGCATAGTCTCCCCATTAAGTTCACTACTAGTTGGCTCTGTAGTTATTGGTTGACTATTTTCTCCACTATATTTAATATCTAACACAGGTCTGTTTTTAGGAACAGTTACAACCTCTTTAACCTCATCTAAAACTGGATTATTTTTAATTAAAATCTCCTCTTTTATAGGCTCTTCTCTTCTTATAGTATGAGATATATGTGGTCTAATAGGTTGATATGTTCGTGGTGTTCTTGCAGTATTTATTGTAATTACTCTTTTCTCTACACACCCTGAAAATGAGAATATCAATAGGGGCATAAGTAGGTAACTTTTATTGAATTTAAGCATAAAATCTCCATTCTTTTTTTAATATTATAGCAGATATGATAAGGTAATCAATTTAAAGAAAATATTACTACTTGAAACTTTTTTTAAATTATCTTGACTTTTGGGATATTATACTTTTATCAATCCTATTTCCCTAAACAGAACTCTCCAAACATTTTGTCTAAAATCTCTTCAGAGTCATAAGGAGTAGATATGGAGCTAATTGATTTAATAGCATCTTGTAGATGGTATGAGAAGATTTCAAGTTCGCCATTTAAAAGAGGCTCTTTTGCCTCTAAAATTGACTCTTTTGTCTTAATAACTGCCTCTATCTGTCTTGTTGAAATTAACATTAACTCTTCACTAGAACCAATATTATTAAATAGCTCTTCTAAATTATTAGTTAAAACTCTTAGATTTTTTTTAGCACTAATATATATTGGAGAGAATTTAGAGAGTCTATTTTTATTAAATTTTTGTGGTAAATCGGACTTATTTATAGCTATTATTATATATTTATCTGATATATTTTCTAATATATCTATAATTTTTCTATCTTCATTATCATAAGGAGAGCTTCCATCAAATAGAGCAATAATAACATCAGCCTCATCTATTGAGCTTATTGACCTCTCAACACCAATTCTCTCAATCTCATCTCCAGCCTCTCTAATCCCTGCTGTATCTATAAGTCTAATAAGGTGAGAACCAACTCTTACCTGCTCTTCTATTGTATCTCTTGTTGTTCCTGCAATATTACTTACAATTGCTCTATTATAGTTTAATAGCCCATTTAGAAGAGAACTCTTCCCCACATTAGGTTTACCAATAATAGCAACTCTAAAGCCATCAATTAACCCTTTTCTTCTCTGACTAGCATCTAGAATATTATCTATCTGCTCTATTAGACTATCTAACTGTTTAGTGATACTATCTAATATATCCTCTGGAATATCCTCTTCTGCATAGTCTATCATAACTTCAGAATAGGCAGTAGCCCTAAGTAGAGCCTCTCTACTCTTATCTACAAACTCTTTTAAATCACCCTTTAGCTGTTTTGCTAAAATTTTAGCTCCATCAACAGATTGTGCCTCTATAAGTTTTGCAATAGCTTCAGCCTTAGTTAAATCTATCTTACCATTTAAAAATGCCCTCTTTGAAAACTCTCCAGCTTCAGCTAATCTTGCTCCATAGAAAATAGCTGTCTCTAAAATCTCTTGAGCTACAATAAACCCACCATGGCACTGAAACTCAACAATATCTTCACCTGTAAAGCTTTTTGGAGATTTAAAATAGATAACAATAGCTTGGTCTATAATACTCTCTTCTCTATTGTAGAGGGAGCTAAGATATGTAACTCTTGGCTCTATATTATCTCTTTTAGTAATCTTTTTTGCTATATTAAGAGAGAGAGAGCCACTAACTCTAATAATAGATATAGAGGCTACTCCACTAGCTGTAGCAATAGCTACAATAGTAGCAGACATATATTATCCCTTTTTAGCACTATTAAAATTATTAATAATTATAAACTTTCTATTATCTTTAGCAGTTTTTATAGCTACATACTTATTTGGAAATCTTGCTCGAAGTTGCTCTAGTGCAATCTGAACTAAAATTCCATCTAATGGTTTTGTTTTTCCTCTACCATTAACCTCTATATGTTCAATAATAGGTTTTAGGTAGTTTACAATCATATCCTCTTGTGACTGAATAAACTCTGCAATTTCAAGTTTTATATATAAGTCATATTTAGAGTTTATCCAGTTAAATAACATATATGATAGAGCATTATATCTATATCCCTCTTTTCCAATTAAGAGTGCTGCATCTTCACCATCTATAAAAATATGAGCTATCTTATTAAATACATCAACCTCTATGGTATCAATATCAAAACAGCTTATCTCTATAAGTTTTTTTATCTTATCTTCTATCTCAATAGCTAACGCTCTATTTTTAGGAGAGTCTCTATCATCATTAAATTTACTATTATTATCTTCACTATTTTCAAAAAAGCTATCAAGAACTTTATCATCTTTTTTAATATCAATATTCTCTTTTTTATCTTCTACTTTTGGGCTATCTTCATTTATAGTTGTGGGTAATTCCTCTATAGGCTCTTCTATCTTTTTATCTTCTATATCTTTGTGACTATTAGTAGGTATTTTCCTAACTGCTACTATAATAGCACTCTTTTTAAAAAGCCCCATTACCCCTGTTGTTGGATATTGGATTATCTCATAATTTATCTCTGTAATAGAGCAGTTAAACTCTTCTGATGCCTTTTTATATGCCTCTTCAAGGGTTTGTGCTTCAATTCTTTTCATATTCATAATTATAATTTCCCCCTTCTATATCTATTGTTTTTCTAATTTTTGAGTTGCTTTATGTTTTTCATAGGCTTGATTGATTACATACTGTTGTGCAATTGTAAATATATTATTTACTAACCAGTAAAGAACTAAGCCTGATGGGAATGTTAGGAAAAACATTGTCATAATTACAGGTAACCATTGAAATATCTTCTGTTGCATTGGATCTGTCATTGAGTTTGGTGTGATTTTTTGTTGAAACCACATAGATACACCCATTAAAATTGGCAATACAAAATATGGGTCTTTTTGAGATAAATCAGTAATCCATAAAGCCCAAGGAGCCCCTTGAAGTTCAACTGCATTTAAGAAAACTCTATATAGAGCAAAAAATACTGGAATTTGAAGTAACATAGGGAGACAACCACCCATTGGATTTGCCCCATGTTTTCTATATAACTCCATCATCTTCATATTCATCTTTTGTGCATCATCTTTATATCTTTCTTTTATCTCATTCATCTTAGGTGCTAAATCTTTAAGTTTCTGCATAGACATCATACCTTTATATGATAAAGGAAATAGAAGAAGTTTAATAAGAAGAGTCAATATAATAATTGACCAACCCCAATTACCAAGAACTTTATCTATCCAATGAAGTACTTTAAATAGAGGTTTGGAGAGAAATGTAAACCAACCATACTCAATAGCCTCTGTTAACTCTGGATGAATAGAGTAGAGAGTATCATAACTCTTAGCACCGATATATCCATGAATTTTTAAATCTTGCTCACCTTGTACAAATACAATAGCATTCTCTTCTGGAGTTGTTATATAAGAGACATTAATTGGTTTTTGAAAATTATATAGTATAGAGGTGTAATATCTATCAAATGATGCTGTAAACTTAGCATTAGGGAATATTGGACTCCCCTCTGCATCTCCATCTTCAATAATTTTTGTTATACCATCTCCCTTTCTAACCATTACACCCTTTACAACCATATAGTTAGTATGGTCTGCATCTGGTCTCTGACCTGTCGTTATAAAATACTCTTTAGGAGATGATAATTTAACATTTAAATCATAGTGTCCATCTCTATAGAATATGATTTTTTTAGTGATAGTTACAGAACTTAACTTTTGAGTTAATATTAAACTCTTTTTAGTTCCATCTAAAGTTATCTCTCTACTACTTGTGCTGTAGGGAGTCTTTAATGCCTCTTGATTTAATTTTTTATCAGAAAATCTAATCTCTAAAGGTTTTACCCAATTAGGATTAAATAGCTCTAAAGGTTTACCTTGATATTTATACTTATCTTCTAAAAGTGTAACCTGTGCTACTCTTCCAATATCATCAATAGTATAGATAAACTTATCTGATTTGATAGTTGAGAGTGCATTAATCTTTGTAATAGGTGCATTGCTACTAGATATTTTTGGTAAACTACTTGCAACTGCTTTGCTATCTATAACTTTTGGTGTTTCAGTTGATATTCTATTTATACTCTGCTTACTCTCCTCTATTTTATGATTACTATTACTATCAATAGCTTTTGGAGGTTTTGGCATAAACATATCAAACAGTACAAATACTGCAAACGAAAGCACTAATGCTAAAAGAAGTCTTTTTTGTAAATCTTGTTGTTGTTCCACTAGAAATTACCTTTTATTCTTAGCTATTAAAAAATATTATTTAAGAGTTAAATTATATTAATTAGTTAAGAATTTTATTTGAAATCAGTAGTTGGATTATAGCTAAAACTATTTAAAATAATCATTGTTTTATGGCATTTAAACGCTTTAATACTTTAAAAAATGATTTCTGTAACTTTAGATAATTACTCTTAAGGATTAGAGGCTTTGCCACTAATATATAATTACCTTTTTTTAACTCATTAAGATTAGTTATAATAAGAGATTTTAGTAGTCGTTTTGCTCTATTTCTAGCAACAGCATTGCCAACTTTTTTACTTGCAACAACGCCTAGTTTATACTCATTGCTATCAGATTGATAAAAAAGTACAAACTCTGAGGTATGAATAGTTTTAGAATTATTGTAAACTCTATTAAACTCTTTAGTAGTCTTAATACTACTAAAATGTTTTATACGGCTAATCTTTTTCTACCTTTAGCTCTTCTAGCAGAGATGATTTTTCTTCCATTTTTAGTTTTCATTCTAGCTCTAAAACCATGAGTTCTTTTTCGTGGCGTGTTATGTGGTTGAAATGTTCTTTTCATAATAGTACTAATCCTTACATGGTATTTTGGAACAAGATTTTACACTAAAACTACTTAATATCAAATTGTTTTTTGTAAATATCTTCTAAATTTCCTCTCTCTTTGTAACTAATAATATCACCTATCTCTATAATAATAGTCTGTTTTAAATTTTTATCTTTTAGAAAATTGGCTAAAACCTCATCTGTACGGGTTCTTATATATACAGGTATAATTGGCAATCTATTTTTAATAGCGATTATTCTAAATCCATTTTTAAATTCTAAAAGTAATTTACTGCTTTTATTTCTAGTCCCCTCTGGAAATATAAAAATAGAGTCACCTCTATTTACATTAGATTTAATATCTGTAAAAAAGCTTCCCATTTGAGACTTCTCTCTATCTAAAAGAATAGCACCACCATTTCTCACAAAAAGTCCAAAAAATGGAGAGTTATATAACTCTTTTTTAGATATCCAAAGCCCATAAATATCTGTATCTTTTAGAGCTAACTCAACTACTAAAGGGTCAATAATTCCTCTATGGTTAGATATAAGTAGATATTTTCCATTAACGGGGAGCTTTTCACTATTTTTAACCTCAATAGAGAGCTTTAATCTATTAAAAAGAGTTTTAGAGTACTCTATCCTTAAACTCTTTTTCTTTTTAGACTCTTTTGCACCTCTAAGTTTTAATCCAAAAAAGTTTGTTAAAAGTAAAGAATATATTGCTAATCTTATCTTATGAAGTGTCATCTACTGTTTAAATTCCTCTTCTGCTTTTTTAGCTTCTAATAAACCTATCATAGATAGACTATCTCCAACTATATAGTTGTTATCTCTAAGTTCTCTAAAGACCTTTTCTGCTTCATCTCTACTAAGAAACATATTAGTATCCATAAGAGTCTCCATAACATCATTTATAGTTTCACTATCTTTTTTTTTCAATATAGCTAATAGAGATACCTTTTTTAATAAATCAAAATCATTCACAACTTAGCCTTAGTGTAAATCTTCATTCAGTTTAACTTCTCTAGTACTTCTTCTTGCTATTATCTCTCCTGTTAATGAGTCTTGTCTATAGTGAATACCATTAAGCCCCTGTAGCTCTTTACCTCTAAATATCTCTTTTATCTCAATAGCAGTTTCTGGATTTGCCTCTCTTATTAAATCTAACTCATTAGAAGATATTTTAATTTTAGTTCCTGCTAAAATAGTAACTCCTGCATCAACAATAGAACCATCACCTAAAGGGATACCTGTAACAGAGTTGGCACCAAGAAGAGTATTTTTACCAATAGATATTGGATTACCATCTGTTCCACTTAAAACACCCAATATACTAGCTCCTCCACCAATATCACTACCCTCTCCAACAATAGCAGAGCTTGATATTCTACCCTCTACCATTACTGAACCAAGAGTACCTGCATTAAAGTTAATATATGAAGCCCCCGGCATAACTGTTGTTCCACTAGCTAAAGATGCACCCATTCTAACTTTGCTACTATCTAATATTCTAGTATTATCAGCAGGTATTATATGTTGTAAATATCGTGGGAATTTATCTACACTATCAATTGTAGGGAATGTTCCATTTAGTTTCATCTCAATCTCATTCTCTCTTAGATACTCTAACTCATAAGGTCTATTTCCTACCCATGCAACATTTGTTAAAACTCCAAATGCACCATCAAGATTGAGTGTTCTAAGTTTAGCTTTCTGTGTAGATAGTGCATATAGTTTTAGATATACTGCCTCTACACTCTTTGGTTTACTATCTTCAAATAGTATAACTACTCTAAAGTTTTTCCCAATATCTTCCATCTCAGATAACATCTTTATAACTTGAACATTCTTATGCTCTTGACCAATTGCTAGATTTATATATGGAGTAAATGAACTAATTGCACTCTCTATAAACTTCTCATTAATAGTGGCTACAAACTCACTACTATTAAAATCTATATTTAAGTTTGCATCTTGAATAGCTTTTATAAAAACTGCACCAGAGCCATAATTTTCTCTCCAATTAATAATAGGAAAATTTGCTTGGAGAATTTTATCAGCATTTTTCTGTCCTCTATCAACTCTTGCAATACCAAATCCTATCGGTTCTCTATAACCATTTTGAGATGTTATATCCTCTATTAAATTCTTAAAATCCTCTACTGAATTAACTGCCATATATTTACCTTTTTTATCTAAATTTTAATTTTGCGATTATAGCTACTTATTATTAATTATCCAAATAGTTTTTTTAATATAGGACTCTCTTTCTCTTGACCATACATTGCATAGTATAGTTCATATATATTTGATGCAATTAAATCTATCTCCTCTTTTGCCTTTTTATCACAAGCAAATAATATCTCATCTCCTATCTTTAAATCTCTATTTCTAGGAATTAGTATCTCTTCATTTTCTCTATGAATTAGAAGAGGAACAATTTTGTTATTCTCTTGCCAATTATTAAGAGAACGCAAAAGGATATCAACAGAGATGCTTTGTCCATCTAAAATCTCATGATATATTGCATAAGCATTATTCTCATTAATTTTTAAAGATGTTATTATGGGATTTATACCAATATTTCTCCTTAAGAGTTTTACTAATTTTTTTGCCCACTCTTCATCTTTTTTTAGTATCAGTTTTAAAAAACGGTGTTTAAGAGGTTTAGTTAGAGCTAAAGATGTCTTATTAATAAGTATCTTTTCAAACATAAAGAGCCAATCAATATTGGCAGCTTGAAAGATACTTACCTCTTGCATAGTATTCTCTCTTGCTATTATATATATATCTGGATTTAATTTTTTAGCTGTTATAATAATTGATAGATTATCTATATCATGTTGTGTTCCAACAATTAAGGCTACTGCCTCTTTAATTCCAGCATTAAGTAGTGTATCTTTATCATCTGGATTTGCTCTAATAAACTTTCCATTCTCAATCATATTTATATTAGCTACTCTCTTCTCATCAATAAAAACAGACTCTAAATTATGTTTTTCAAACTTATCTTGCAATAATTTACCAAATCTTCCATAACCACAAACTATATATCTCCCCTTTGGTAAAAACATAGCTTTATTCATTAAATCACTATTTTGATAAATCCAATTTTCAAGTACCAATATATGTGGAGATGTTAATGCAATATCAACCCTTTTTACAAAAATTTCAAAAGGATTTATAGCTTTAGCTATATCTGTATCTAATATACTTACTGTAATATCTTTATATGTTGATTTTGCAATAACTTTAACTTTAGGATTTAAAAATCTAGTTAATATTGATACTCTAAGATTATTCTCTTCATTTTTAAAAAGAGATACAATAGCTTTACAGTTAGAGAGTGAAACTCCTGCATCTTGAAGTGTCTCTGTTAATAGTGCATTACCGACCATAACAGGAATGTCTCTACTAAAATCCTCAAGTAGAAAATGGCTTATTTTATCTTCATTCTCCTCTATTAATACAACTTCAATATTAACAGAAATAAATTTTTTTATAATCTCTGCATTTACATAGGTATAACCTAATATGATTATAAAATCATCTCCAATCTCTCTAACTCTCTTTCTAAATCTATTACGCATTAGCTCAAACTTTAGAGTCTTATCAGTTATAGCAGTAACTAATGCACCAATACCATAAAACCAACCTACAACTGTAATATATATACAGAGTGTAACCCAGAGCCTCTGAGCATAAGTAAATGTATATGGAGCCTCTCCAAAACCTATAGTTGATGCCATATATGACACAAAATAGAATGCATCAAAAAAGGTTAAGTGATATACTTTGCCATCATTATCCATGCCTGGAATTAATACCATTCCAAGTATTGCTATTGAGTAGGTTATAATAATAACAAGTAGAGGTGCTCTTAACTTCTGTAAAATAATCCAAAAAGCATTATCACTCATTGGATTACCTTTTTGACTTTAGAGTTTCACCTACATAAAGTACTACAGATGTAATATTAGCCAATAATGCTCCACCTGATAGAGATATAATAGCTGCAAATGCCTCAACATCTACAATAGATAGATACTCTGTAACAGCCCATACAATAACAGCAGAGAGCAGTTGAATATCTGCTACTAAGCTTGTAGCTAAGAGTACAGCACCTAATTGAGTCTTATCTCCAATTTTTAAAACAGTTGATATTAAACTCACTACCAAAGCTACAAATAGTTCATATTCACTATGGAGTTCAGGATTATCAATGTCTCCATAAAAAAAGCCAAAATTAATTGTCATTGCTAAAATAAAAAAGAAACCTGATACCACTTTTTGTAAATTCATAAAGCTCTCTACCCTTTAGATTTAAATTATATTGATTATATTAAAATTTCTCTTAATTAAAAAAGCTTAAAAACTATTTTTTTTAATAAATTTCTATTATAATTCTAAGCATGTACCAATTCCACTACTAGTTAATATCTCTAATAACATAGAGTGTTCTACTCTACCATCTATAATATGAGCCTTTTTAACTCCTCCTCTTAGTGCCTCTATACAGGCATCAACTTTTGGAACCATACCACCATTAATTGTTCCATCTCTCTTTAACTCTTCTGTTTTTCTTATATCTAGCGTATTTATAAGTCTCATATTTTTATCCATTACACCTACCGTATCTGTTAAAAATAGAACCTTTCTAGCATTTAAGGCTACTGCTATTTTACTAGCTGCTAAATCTGCATTAATATTAAATCCAATATGTCCCACCTTTACTCCACTTGCAATAGGGGCAATAACTGGCACAAAACCATCATCTAAAATATTATCTATAATTTGAGGATTTACATTTTGAATAACTCCTGTAAATCCAAAGTTTTTAAAATCTTTAGGAGTAGCCTCTAAAAAAGAGCCATCTTTTCCTGAGACTCCTATCGCTTTTGTCCCATAAGCATTTAGTAGAGATACTATCTCTTTATTAATCTCCCCACTAAGTACCATCTCTGCTACTCTCATAACCTCTCTTGTTGTAACTCTCTGTCCATCTACAAATTTAGTCTCAACTCCTAAATCTGAAAGAAGTTTAGTAATAGCTTTTCCTCCACCATGCACAATAATAGGCTTCATGCCAACAGTATGCAGTAGTGCAATATCTTGTGCAAACTTCTCTTTCAACTCTTTACTTGTTTGAGCAGAACCACCATACTTAATTACAATTTTTTCATTATGAAACTTTTTAATATATGGTAGAGCCTCTAAAAGAGTCTTTACAACCTCTATCTTTTTTTTCAAAATATATCCTTCTACTTTTTAAATTTTGTAATAGTATCAAAATTTTTTAAAATCACTTGTAAGATGATATAATATATAAAAAAGTAAAAATTAATGGCAAAGAGAAAAAATCAGTTAAATAAGTTAGAGTTTATACTATCTATTTTAGCTAAATATGAACATACGCAAGATGAAGAGGATAGAGTAGTATCAGCTTTTATAGATAGAAAACTATCTAAGATTGATGCAAATAAGATTTTTAATAAGTTAAAATATATTAGACTTAATGATAAGATAGAAGAGTGGGAAGATATATTAGAGGTTAATTTTAATAACTCATCAGAGATGGAGTTTTACCACTCATATAGATTTAATTTTACAGAGAATAGTTTTCATAAAACTCTTTTAACCACAACTGAAGCTATTAATACAGATATATTATTAGATAATGATATGTTAAAGATAAAAAAGCTACTTTTAGAGTTAAAAGAGAGTGCTATAAGAGTGAAAGAGGAGGAGATAGATAGATTTTTAAAAAATAGTATTTATAAAACCCATAGATATTTAAAACTATCTGATATAGTAGAGCTTATATCTAAAATGCCACCTGAAGATAACCTATATGAGATAGAGATACCTCTTAATATATTAAAAAAGATTGTTCCAGCAGAGTATAGAGTAGTTATAAAAAATGATAAGATAAATATATCGAAAGATAGAAGTTATACTCTATTTAATAAGGAGCTATCTTATAGATTAGTTAAATCCTATATTAGAAAAGAGTTCTATAGTATCATATGGAGAGGGAGAGAGCTTTCACTAAAATATCTTAATAATATAGAGATAGAGGATAGTTTTAAGAGAGATATAGAAGAGTTAAAAAGAGAGCTATATAGACTAAGTGAAGGTTTAGATATTGATAATAGTATATTAGAGAGTTTTATATTAAAGTATGTAGAGAACTATATAGATAGTACAAAAAATCTAAAACTGACTGAAAAAGTAAAAAGAAGAGTTATATATAACTTTTTAGACTATATAGCTCCTATAGAGGAGAAGAGGAGAAAAGAGGAGCTTTTAGCAAAGAGTATTAGAGATTTTAAATCACTCTATCCATTGGCAAGAGAGTTAAAGCGAGAGATTATATTTCATGTAGGCAAAACCAATAGTGGAAAGACATATCAAGCACTAAAAGAATTAAAAGATGCAGATACAGGATACTATTTAGCCCCACTTAGACTATTGGCACTAGAGGGGTATGAGAAGTTAAAAGATGAGGGGGTAAATGTATCATTAATTACAGGTGAAGAGGAGATTATTGATGAGGAGTCAACCCATATCTCTTCTACAATAGAGATGATGAATAGCTCTGTTGAGGTTGATATTGCTGTTATTGATGAGATACAGATGATAGATGATAGAGATAGAGGTTGGGCTTGGGCAAATGCTCTAATTGGTGTACCTGCTAAAAAGGTAATATTAACAGGTTCAACTAATGCACTAAGTGCAGTAGAAAAACTATCTCAATACCTAAATGAGCCACTGAAAATAGTTGAGTTTAAGAGAAAAAATAGACTTAAAGTATTATCAACTCCAACAGATATTAACTCTATTGAGAAGGGGACGGCAGTTATAGCCTTCTCAAGGAGAGATGTTTTAGCTCTAAAACAGAAACTATCAAAGAGTTATAGAGTATCTGTAGTATATGGAAATCTATCGCCAGAAGTTAGAAGAGAAGAGGCTAGACGATTTAGAGAGGGTGAGAGTGATATTTTAGTAGCTACCGATGCTATCTCAATGGGTTTAAATCTACCAATTAAGACTCTAATATTTTCTAAAGATGAGAAGTTTGATGGATTAAGAACAAGAGAGCTATATCCAATAGAGATTAATCAAATCTCAGGTAGAGCTGGAAGATATGGATTTGAGGAGGTTGGATATATTGGTGCATTAGATAGATATAGTCTAAAGAGGATAAGGTCTAAATTAAATAGAGCCTTAGAGCAGATTGAACTACCATTTTCAGTTATGGCAACATTAGAGCATATTATATTAATTGGTGAGATTTTAGAGACTAATAATCTATATACTATATTAAACTTTTTTGCTGATAATATGGAGTTTGAAGGACCATTTATCGCAGGGAATATTGACTCATTACTAGAGATTGCTGAAATTGTTGATGAGTATGATTTTGACCTAAAAACAAAATATTATTTAGCATCTGCTCCTGCTCCAATCTCCTCACCATATATTGAGTCTATATTTCACCGTTATATTAGAGAGTTAGAGCAAGATATAGAAGTGAGATATATTCCACCTAGAGAGCTACCTCAATTTGCACAGACAAATGAGATGATGTTAAATGCAGAAGATAGAGTAAGAGAAATCTCTCTATATCTTTGGCTATCTTTTAAATTTCCTGAACACTTTAAAGATACTAAAAAAGCGATAGAGGCGAGAGGAAAACTAAATAGATTTATTGAAGAGTCGCTAAAGCAGGGTAATTTTGTTAAAAAGTGTAATAGATGTGGTAAAGTTTTAGATTTTACATATAGATTTTCAATATGCGAAAAGTGTTATATAAAAGGTAGGAGAAGATTTTATTAACAATCTCTTTATTTATATAATAAATTAAGTATAATTACCTATATTATTTAATTGTGGAGATATATAAGTGGATATATTAATAATTGGTGCAGGAGCAAGAGAGTACTCTATTGGGTTAGCTCTAAATAGAGATAAGAGTGTAGATAAGTTATATTTTGCTCCCGGAAATGGGGCTACACCTAATTTAGGTGAGAATTTAGATATTAGTGATTTTAATGAGTTAGCTAATTTTTGTGAAGAAAATAGTGTAGATTTAACTATAGTAGGACCCGAAGCACCTCTAGTTGCTGGTATTGTAGATATTTTTGAAGCTAGAGGGCTTACTATATTTGGTCCATCTGCTAAAGCATCACAGTTAGAGGGTTCTAAGATATTTATGAAAAACTTTTTAGCTAGACACAATATTCCAACAGCAAAATATATAGAGACCTCATCACTAGAAGAAGCCTATAGATTTATTGATACTATGAATAGTCCTATTGTTGTAAAAGCAGATGGATTATGTGGGGGAAAAGGTGTTATTATTGCCTCTACTCATGATGAAGCTAAAAAGGCTAGTGGAGATATGCTATCTGGAAACTCATTTGGAGATGCAGGAAAAGCAATTATTATAGAAGAGTTTTTAGATGGATATGAGTTATCTCTATTTGCAGTTTGTGATGGTAAAGATTTTATACTACTACCAGCAGCTCAAGACCATAAGAGACTACTAAATGGAGATAAGGGACCAAATACAGGTGGAATGGGTGCTTATGTTCCAACTCCATTAGCTAATGAGGAGATTTATAGAAAACTAAAAGAGAGGGTTGTAATCCCTACACTAGATGGTATGAGAGCAGAGGGTAATCCATTTAAAGGTGTTCTATTTATGGGTGTTATGGTTGTTGATGGAGAGCCTATGATTTTAGAGTATAATGTCCGTTTTGGTGACCCTGAGTGTGAAGAGCTTATGCCTCTACTTAAAACTCCTGCAAGTGAACTATTCTATAACTCAGCAGTAGGAAAACTAAAAGATACAAAAATAGAGTTTTATGAGAATAGATATGCAGTTGGTGTCGTAATGGCTAGTAGAGATTATCCATATAAGAGTAGTGAACCAGCAGAGATTATTATTGATGATATTGTTCATGATGAGCTTAAAGAGAATACTCATATCTCTTTTGCAGGTGTATCTTTAGGAGATGATGGTAAACTATATGCAACAGGTGGAAGAGTACTTGTTTGTGTTGGAGTTGGAGAGAGTATAGCAGAGGCTCAAGAGAGAGCCTATATGTTAGTGGGGCAAGTTCATTTTGCTGGTAAACAGTGTAGAACAGATATAGCATATCAAGCACTTTAGGATAGTTATGGAAAATTTGGATATAGATAAGTATAAAATATCATCTATTGGTAAGAGAGCTAGTGCCTATTTTATAGATGATATTATAGTATCACTATTTCTATTTATTATATTTTATGACCAACTTTTAAATATATATATCTCTCTACAGCAGAACTCCATGGATTTTACACCTATGGCAACTTTTTTAGAACAAAATACAGTAGTATTTCTTCTATTAAGAGTTATCTATCAGACATTTTTTGTATGGCAGAGTGGTATGACACCAGGTAAGAGACTACTGAAAATTAAAATTATAGAGTTAGATAGTGGTAACATACCATCTTTTAGAGTAGCCTTTTTAAGAGCTACCCTTAGAATAATTAGTGATAGTATATTCTATTTAGGTTATATCTTTGCATATTTTAATCCATTAGTTCAGACACTTCATGATAAGTTAGCTAAGACTATAGTAGTAGATGTGTAGTTTTAAATGGTTAGATTTCTTCTCTATCTATTGATATTAACAGCTCTCTTAATCTCAAAAGAGAGAGTTGAAATTTTTGCTAAACATATTGTTGCAGAAAATAATACTACACTAATTGCTAAAGATGGAGTAATTGTTCTATATAGAGGTGATTTAATAAAATCCAATAGAGCAGTATATGATAGAAGAGATGGAATACTTAAACTTAAGGGGAATGTTGAATATCTTGGTAAAGATAATAGACTCTCTTCAGATAGATTAACAATAGATACTATTAGTAGAGATATTGATATTAATCACCTATTTTTAGTAGGAGAAGATAATCTATGGATAGATGCCTCTGTTGCTCAAAAAGATTATGATGTATATAGATTGGGTGAGAGTAAAATATCTAGCTGTAATAGAATAGACCCAGATTGGACAATAGAGTTTAGTAGAGCAGACTACTACAAGAGTAGAGAGATACTTACAATGGAAGATGCTAAGGTTAGATTTTATGATAATACTATATTATATTTTCCATATTTAGCATTTCCAACAGTGCATAAGAGAACTACAGGACTCCTATATCCTAGATTTAAAATTACAAAAAGAGATGGTTTAGTCTATGAACAACCACTATTTTACGCACCTAAACCAAATTGGGATATTGAGTTTGACCCACAGTTAAGAGTTAAAAGAGGAGTCGGAACTTATATTACTGCAAGATTTATTGACTCAAACCACTCTAATGGATATGCTAGAGTGGGATACTTTAAAAATAGACACTCTTATGCAAAATTAAATAGTTTAAATGATGAACATAAGGGTATGGAGCTATTTTATCAATCAACAGATTTTCTACCAAAAAATATATCTCCTAAAGATTATAAGAGTGGACTATATCTAAACTCCATATATTTAAATGATAGAGAGTATCTAAATTTACAGAAAGAGTCTGCATCTAAACTTGTAAAGAGTAATCTAATAGAGTCAAGATTAAATGCATTTTTATATAATAGTCAAAACTACTTTGGACTATATGGAAAATATAATATAGATATAAGTAAAAAGAGTAATAATAGAACTATTCAAGAGTTACCCTCTTTAGAGTATCATAAATATCTACAGCAAATTATAAAAAGCAGACTATTCTACTCATTTGATGCAAGAGTAAAAAATTTTACTAGAACAGAGGGGAGTAGAGCTACACAATTAGAGGTAAATCTTCCAATTAACTACTATGACTCATTTTTTAATAACTATTTAGATTTATCAATATCAGAAAATCTCTATTTGAATAGAGTTGATTTTAGAAATATTGACCCTAGATATAAAGATTACTATCTATATTATAGAAATTATCATACTTTTACACTATCATCTGATTTAGTTAAAAACTACGGCTCATCTATACATACAATTCACCCAAAATTAACCTATATTATACCAAGCAGACAGAGAGAGTCTCCTCTCTCGTATAAATATTTAGCAGATGAAAAAAAAGAGCTATTTGTAACAGATACTAAAGAGGAGCAGATTAGTTTTTCACTAGAGCAGTATCTTAATAATTCAGATATGAATTTTGTTTACAATTTAGGATATAGTTACTATCCTAAAAGGGTAAAATCACAAGGTGATTTAATTAATGAGTTAGAGTATAAAAAGGATAATATATATTTTTATAGTAATTTAAAATATGCTTTTGATGAGGGTTTACTTCATAACTCAACAAACTCTTTTAGATATAATCAAAACAACTATGATATAATGTTAACACATTTCTATAATAATGATTTTTTATTTAAAGATAAAAAATCTAGCTTTTTACAGGCTAAATTTATAAATCATTACAAAAAGGAGAATAGTTGGTTTATAGATTTTGATTATGATATGGAGCAGGGATATAATCATCAGTGGGGTATAGGGTGGTCTCATAAAAAGAGATGTTGGAGTTCTAAGATTACTATAGGGCAAGAGATTATTCCAAATGTTGATAGCTCACTTAAAAATACAGCACTCTATTTAGAGCTAAATCTCTATCCTATTGGGGGGATACAACAGAATATAGAGGATAATTTCTTATCACAAGGAGCTAATAATTGAAGACAGAAGCAAAGGTAGGACTTTTTATAACTATATCACTCTTTTTTCTATTTGGACTACTCTCTCAACTTAGTAGTTTTGATAATCTTTTTAAAAAAAGTTATCCAATAATGGCTAAAATAGACGATGGGACAGGATTGAAACCTAAAGCAAAAGTTAAACTTAAAGGTGTTGATATAGGTTTTGTTAAGAGTATTAATCTAAAAGGCAATGATGTTATTGTTAATCTTAGTATAGATGAGGGGATAACTATTCCAGATGACTCAATTATTGGACTCTCTCAAGACTCTCTATTAGGTGGAAAGTTTTTAGATATAAAACCAGGACATTCAAATAAAAATCTAAAACCAAATATGCTTTTACAAAAAGAGGAAAAACAGTCATCTATTGCAGAGGCTTCAACATCTGCCGATGAGGCATTTACTGAAATTAAACTTTTAGTTCATGATTTAAGAGATATTTTAAATAGTGGTGGAAAAGAGGATATTAATACATCACTTCATAATATAAAAGAGTTTACAAATCTTCTATCTTCAATTAGTAGAGATGAGAATAGAACAATTCATGAAATTATTGAAAATCTAAACAGTGCTATTAAAAGATTTGATAAGATGAGTGCAACTATTACAAAAACATCAAAAGATTACTCAAAAGTATCTAAAGATATTCATAATACTTTAGCTAAATACTCAGAAGTAGCCACTAACATTAATAAAGATTTACCTAATATTATGAAGAGAATTGATAGTATTACAAGATATTTAGATAGTATAGGAGCTACGCTAGATAAAAAACTTCCACCAGCTATGGATAAGTTTACACACCTAGAGGATAATTTAAATCATACTATAGAGAATAATGATAGCTCTTTAAATAAGGCATTAACCTCTGTTGATGGTTTCTTCTCTAATGGAACAGAGACTATGGAGAAGATTGATAAGTATCTTGATAGTATGACAAAGAGTGAGTTAGAGATTGAGATGAGAGCAGATGAGGTTAATGATGATGGTGGATACTCTAAAACACGATTTAATCTAGCACTGAAACCAGATGCTACTAGATATTATATGTTAGGTGTTGCATCTGCACCAAGCTTTAAAGCAGATAGTAAATTTAGTAGAGGATATATAGGAAATAAAAAACATGAGAGTGGAGACTATCTATTATCAGCTCAATATGGAAAGAGATATAATGATTTACTATTTCGTGTAGGTATTATTGATAGCACGGGTGGATTTGGAGTTGACTATTTTAGTAGAAATGATACTCTAAAAATTAGTGCTGATATTTATGACTTTAATGCTGTAACTGATATTAGAGGTAAAAATCCAAATTTAACAACAACAGTAAGGTATCAATTTTTTAAACATATAAATGCATATTTAAGTGCTAATAATATATTAAATAGCAAAGCTAATAGTTTTTCAGCAGGGTTAGGAGTGAGTTTTAAAGATAATGATTTAAAAAATCTTTTAGGAACAGCAGCAACTTCTGCAGGTAAATAGATAAAATAAAGAGAAGGAAAAATAGAGTATGAATGAACAGATTATAGAGATTGATTGTAATAATTTAAATGAAAAATATTCATTTAATAAGGTAGCTAAACAGGCAAGTGGAGCAGTGCTTTATCAGTGTGGAGATGCTGTACTATTAGCTACAGTAGCTATTGATTTAAATCCTGTAACAGAAGATTTTTTACCTTTAACGGTTCAATATATAGAAAAGTCTTATGCAGCTGCTAAGATACCGGGGGGATTTATAAAAAGAGAGACAAAACCGGGTGATTTTGAGACTTTAACATCAAGAGTTATAGACCGTTCCTTACGACCACTCTTTCCAAAAGGCTTTCACTATCCTGTAGTTATAACTGTTATGGTATTAAGTAGTGATGAGAGAGTTGATATGCAAGTAGCAGGAATGAATGCAGCATCATCTGCACTCTATACCTCTGATATTCCTATAAGAAAACTAGTTTCAGCTATTCGTATTGGAAAAATTGATAATAAAATAGTTATAAATCCAACATTTATTGAGCAGGATAAATCAACACTAGATTTACTTGTTGTAGGGAGTGGATTAGATATACTTATGATAGAGATGTGTGTAAATGCATCGAAAAAGGATAATAAACAGCTAATAAATGAGTTAGATGAAGATGAACTTTTAGAAATTCTTGAAATATCTAAAGCTGCAATCAGTAGAGCAACTAAAGAGTATGAAGATGGATTTAAAGATGTTATTAAAGATAAAATAGATTTAACAATGTCAGAAGAGCTATCAGATAGAGACTTATATGATTATATTGAAAAGAATTATAAAGATGAGGTATCTTCTGCCATACAGACAATGGCAAAGAGTGAGAGAAATAGCGAACTAAAATATATAGAGGATAAAATCTATTTAGATTTTGAGAGTAGAGGAGATATTAAGGAGAGAGAGTTAATCTCAGAGATGTTATCTGCTTATAAAAAGTCTGTTGTTCGTTCTCTAATTTTAGATAAAAATATAAGAGCAGATGGTAGAAGATTAAATGAGATACGAAAAATCTCAATTGAGACAAATATTCTTCCATCAGTTCATGGCTCTTGTCTATTTACAAGAGGGCAGACACAAGCATTAGTAACTTCAACTATTGGAGATATAAAGTCAGCTCAATCCTATGAATTAATTGGCTCTAAGAGTTCTCTATATGAGACATTTATGGTTCACTATAACTTTCCTGCCTTCTCTGTAGGAGAGGCAAAGAGACAGGGACCTCCCGGCAGAAGAGAGTTAGGACATGGAAATTTAGCAAAAAGAGCTTTAGAGCCTACGCTAGATATAGATAGAGATATTACAATCCGTTTAGTATCTGAAATCTTAGAGTCAAATGGTTCATCATCTATGGCAACAGTATGTGGGGGAGCTTTAGCACTAAAAGCATCAGAAGTAAAAACCCAAAAACTTGTAGCAGGTATTGCAATGGGGCTTGTAACCGATGGAGATAGATATGCAGTTCTTAGTGATATTATGGGGCTAGAAGACCATGATGGAGATATGGATTTTAAAATCACAGGAACAAAAGATGGTATAACTGCTCTTCAGATGGATATAAAACTTGGAGGGATAGATACTAAAATATTAAGAGATGCACTAATCCAAGCAAAAGAGGGTAGATTACATATATTAGATATAATGGAGGAGTCTCTAAATAGTATGACTCCAAGTCAAGCTCTACCATCAACCATAGTATTTAGTATAGAAGCAGGTGATATTCCAGCAATTATCGGAAAAGGTGGAGGAACAATTAGAGATATTATAGATAAATTTGGAGTAAGTATAGATATAGATAGAGATGCAAACTCTGTTAAAATAACAAGTAACTCAAAAGATAACATTATAAAAGCAAAAGAGTATATAGATACAATAGTATCTCCGTCAAAAAAACCAATAATGAATTATGAGATAAATAAAAAGTATAAGGGGAAAATTAAAAAGATAGTTGATTTTGGTATGTTTGTAGAGATGCCAGATGGATATGATGCTCTTTTACACATCTCAAAAGTATCAAAAAAGAGAATTAATAGATTAGATGATATATATAATGTAGGAGATAATATTGATATAATAGTATTAGAGCAAAAAGGGAAAAAAGTAGAACTTTGTACCCCTAATTATCTTTAAATTTTTTTTAAAAACTCTAATGCTCTCTCTAAATCTTCTGGTGTATCTATGCCAAAGCTATTGGTCTCTACCTCTACCATAGCTACTTCATATCCATAATATAGTGTTCTAAGCTGTTCAAGTTTTTCAATACTCTCTATTGGAGAGATAGGGAGTTGACAAAATCTCTCTAATGACTTTTTGGTAAATCCATAAATTCCAATATGTCCTCTGTATCTATTGAAATGGTGGTCTCTAGGGTATGGGATTTTAGCTCTTGAGAAGTATAGTGCAATATTACTCTCATCAGTTACAACTTTTACAATATTTGGGTCATCTGCTTCTGGATTGGTTATATATTTAAAGCATGAGTTCATCAATATTTTACTACTCTCCATATTTAATTTAGTTAGATTAAAAACAGATTGAACAACCTCTTTTTCAATAAATGGCTCATCTGCTTGAACATTTATAACTATCTCACTATCATCTAATCCCAATTTACACGATGCTTCATATATTCTATCTGTACCTGATTGGTGAGTTGAAGAGGTGATAATAGCCTCTATATTATAATCTTTTGCTATCTTAACGACTTCGGGGCTATCAGTAGCAATTGCAACTCTATCAATAGATGATACAGCTTGAGCTGTATATATAACCATAGGTGTTCCATCTATATCAGCTAATACCTTATTTGGAAAACGGCTTGAGCCTACTCTTGCTGGAATTATTATCACAAATTAATCCTTTAATACAATATTAACTTAGTTATTTAGAATAACTATTTTATATTTTAACTATTTTTCTACACTTCATATTATAGATTAAATAGTTCTTTTATGCTTACTTTATTTATAATTTCTGAAAAACTATATTAACATTATAAAACTTACTATTAAAAGATAAATAATATTTTAAAGAATAAAAATAGTCACCAAAACTAATACAACTATTGCAAGTTGGGCTTGTATATTCAAGATATATATAATAATACTACACTTTAGACAAAAAAAGAGAAAATAAGGAAGAATATCAGAAAAAAGTGATTATTATGCGATATGCAAACCTACATAATAATCATGAAAATTATACTACAAAATATCCAATATAAAAATAAAAAGTTGCTACTAGATTTAATAAAAGCAGAATTAATAAGTAGCAGTGGTTATCTAACTGAATTAGCAATGATGGTAAATCAAAAAAAATACCATAACCTGAGTCTCGCTTAAAGATAAGATGTGTAAATAGCTTAAAAAAGCTTAGTTTAGAAT
>WGAM01000109.1 GCA_015494795.1 Campylobacterota bacterium | reverse complement strand
TATTAAACAAAATATTAATATCGGTAAGAAAAATAACCAAAACTTTGTAAATATTCCCTATGGTATTTTCAAGAGAAAATTACAAAGCAAGTGCGAACAATTAGGTATAGAATATCACCTCCAAGAGGAGAGCTATACTTCTAAGTGCTCATATCTTGACAATGAACCAATAAAAAAACACGAAGTCTATATGGGCTCACGCATAAAGCGTGGATTATTTAGAACCTCAAAAGGATATTTGATTAATGCCGATGTAAATGGTGCTGCAAATATCCTATCTAAGTTATTAAAAAGTAACTCTCAGCCCCTACCAAAAGTAGTAGCCAAGAGATATGGGTGTGTCAATCATCCGCCAAGATTAAAATTAAACGACTTAGTCGCTTAAAAATCTTCAAGCCTCACCCTTTAGGGTGGGGTAATTGACTTTAGAAAAAAATTATCTATCACTAATTGAGTTAGCTATCTCTAAAGCTCTCTCTTTAGCCTCTTCTATATTATCATCTAAAACTAAAGCTACTGCTAATCTTCTTCCAATATGTGATTCTGGTTTCCCAAATACTCTTACAAATGAGTTTTTAGAGAATGCAGAGTTAGGAACTTCTATTTTAGGATTTTTAGAGTGACTCTTAGCCTTATATGCTCCACTAGCACCAGATCCATAAAATGTAAAGTCTAAAGGTAGCCCTAAGACTGCTCTAATATGTAGTGCAAACTCACTTTGAGATTGAGTTATAAGTGTTACCATTCCTGTATCGTGTGGTCGAGGGCTAAGTTCTGAAAAATATACCTCATCATCTTTTATAAAAAATTCAACTCCAAATATTCCTCTTCCACCTAAACCATCTGTAACCTTTTTCGCAATCTCTTTTGCTTTCTCTAATGCTTTTTTACTCATTGGCATAGGTTGCCACGATAAGATATAATCGCCATCTTTTTGAATATGTCCTATTGGCTCACAAAATATAGTCTCATTCTCTGTTCTAGTTGTTAGTAGTGTAATCTCATAATCAAAAGATATAAACTCCTCTACTATAAGCTCACTAGCATCTCCCCTAGCCTCTTTTGCTATCTCCCAAGATTTCTCTATATCTTCACTATCTCTAGCAATACTCTGACCATGTCCAGAACTACTCATTACAGGCTTAATAACTGCTGGAAAACCAAGTTCACTAATAGCATCTCTTAACTCATCTAAACTTTTAACAAATCTATATCTACTTGTCTTTACTCCAAGCTCTTCAGAGGCAAAAACTCTTATATTTTTTCTATTCATAGTCTTATTAACAGCTTCGGCATTTGGAATTACATGAAAACCTCTCTTTTCAGCTTCAAATACTGCATCAATAGATATAGCTTCAACCTCTGGTAGTATATATGTAGGTTTCTCTCTCTCTATAACCTCTATAACCTCGTCTCTATTTAGCATATCAATAACATAAGCCTTGTTAGATACTAAATGGGCAGGTGCATTTTTATATCTATCAACAGCAATCACCTCAATACCCAATCTTTGAGCTTCAATAGCTACCTCTTTACCCAGTTCACCAGAACCAAGTAGCATTATTTTAATAGACTCTTTCTGTAGTGGAGTAGTAAATAACATCTATAACCTTTATGTAAAAATTTAGGATATTCTATCTAATTAGATTAAAAAGTAGAAAAACCACTTAAATAAGTGGTATATTTAGAGTCTTGCCTCATATCTTCTAAGCATATATAGCTTTTTAAGGATTTTTTTACGAGTAGCAATCTTCTCTTTTTTTCTTCTCTCTGTTGGAGTCTCATAGTGTTGTCTAGCTCTAGCTTCTGTAACAATTAAGTTTCTATCACACTGTCTTTTAAACCTTCTATAGGCATCATCAAATGAGTCTCTAGGAGTAAGTTTTATTCCCGGCATACTATTCACCTCCTCTCTTATCAAAAATTTTCTATATTTTATAGAAGTGATAAAATCGACAAAATTATATCTAAAAAATATTATGATTAGGTGATTTGTGATAGAATTTGTTTTATTAAAAAAATATATATATAATATTTTAAAGAGAGTTATAATGCAACCACTATATAAATCATGTTATCCAATGGATAAGAGATGTTACGATGAGTATCTCTTAACTGAAGATATATTAATGGAACACGCCTCTATGGGTATGGAGAGGTATATAAGAGAGAATTTTAAAGAGGGTAGCTCTATTTTAATTGTTGCTGGAGTTGGAAATAATGGAGCTGATGGGATAGTTTTAGCTAGATTTTTAGAGAGTGATTATAGAGTCTTTTTATATATTCCATTTGGAGTTAAATCTCCTATGGCAAAGCTTCAACTATCAAGAGTTAAGAGGTTAAATGTAGAGCTTATAGATAAGATTAGAGATATAGATGTAGATATTATTGTAGATGCAATATTTGGAGCTGGACTTAGTAGAGAGTTAGATGAGAAGACAAGAAAACTTATTGTTAAGTTAGGGGAGTTAAATGGATTTAAGATAGCATGTGATGTTCCCACAGGAATTGATATTGATGGAAATCCTCTCCCTATGGCATTTATTGCTGATGTAACTATTACTATGGGGGCATTAAAAGAGTCACTATATTCTGATATGGCAAAAGATTTTGTAGGAGATATAATCCGTATAGACTTAGGTGTAAGTTATAAAAAATATATAGATGGATTTAGTAGTGATTTATATCTTTTAGAGCAGAGTGATATGAAACTTCCATATAGAAATTTCTCCAAAAAGACACATAAGGGGAGTTTTGGACATTTAGCTGTAGTTGTAGGAGAGAAGGAGGGTGCAGGAGTAATGTCTGCCTCTTCAGCTTTAAGATTTGGAGCTGGACTTGTTACAATTGTAGGAGATTTGTTTGATACAACATTACCTATATCTATTATGCATGATTTAGCTCTTCCTGAAAAAACTACTGCAATAGCCTTGGGAATGGGATTTGGAGATAATTTTGAAGTAGAGATAGTTGATGATATAATAGAGAGTCGTGTACCAATAGTTCTTGATGCCGATATATTCAATTCAAATAGACTATTAGATATTTTAGAAAATCAATATAGAGAGATAGTTTTAACTCCACACCCAAGAGAATTTGTAAATTTATGGGATATGTGTATAGATGCACCAATGAGTATCTCTATATTAAAAGCTAACCCTTTTGATAAAGTTCGAGAGTTCTGTTCTACATTCCCATTTGTAACTCTAGTACTAAAAGGGGCTAATATGATTATTGGACAAGATGATAAATTATTTGTAAACCCTTATGGAACTTCCAAACTTAGCAAAGGTGGAAGTGGAGATGTTCTAGCTGGAATTATAGGCTCACTATTAGCTCAAGGTTGGAGTGGATTAGACTCAGCAATCTCTGCAACTTTAGCTTTAACAAGTGCTTCAAATCTATATAGTGGAGCAGACTACTCTATGCTTCCAACCGATATAATAGAAAATTTAGCTAAAATTAGATAATTAGGAGATATATTGAAAATATTAAATAGTAACAGTAGAGAGTTTAATACTCAATTTGATGAGCTTTTAAAAAGAGGTGCTATGGATATTGATGAGGTAAGTAGCACTGTTAAAAATCTATTAGATGAGATTAAAAAGAGTGGAGATAGTGCTTTAAAGTCTCATATAGATAGATTTGATAGATGGACTCCTAAGAGTAGTAGTGATTTAATTGTATCTATTGACTCAATGGAGAGGGCTTATAATAGTTTAGATAGCTCTTTAAGAGATGCACTCCATTTAGCTTATAGTAGAATAGAGAGTTATCACCAAAAGCTTATGCCTAAATCTTGGATTGATTTTGAAGATAATGGAAATATATTAGGACAAAAGGTGACAGCAGTAGATAGGGCAGGATTATATATCCCTGGGGGAAAAGCATCTTATCCTAGTTCTCTACTTATGAATGCAATTCCAGCAATTGTAGCAGGTGTTAAAGATATTGTTGTTTGTACTCCAGCTCCTAATAATGAGTTAAATGAGTTACTTCTTTCAGCATCTTATCTATGTGGGGTAAAAAAAGTTTTTAAAGTTGGAGGAGCTTCTGCTATAGGTGCTATGGCTTATGGAACAGAATCCATTCCTAAAGTTGATGTTATTACAGGACCCGGAAATATATTTGTAGCCACTGCTAAAAAGTTAGTCTATGGTGAGGTTAATATTGATATGATAGCAGGACCTAGTGAGATTGGTATATTAGCAGATAACTCTGCTAGAGCAGATTTTATAGCTATGGATTTACTATCTCAAGCAGAGCATGACGAGATGGCAAGTTCTATCTTAATCACCACAGACGAAACTCTAGCTAAAGAGGTATCTATTAAAGTAGAAGAGTTTTTAACTACTCTATCAAGAGAAAAAATTGCAAGAGTATCTATTGAGAATAGAGGTGCTATTATTGTAACTAATAGTATGGGAGAAGCTATATCTCTTATGAACCAGATAGCACCAGAACACTTAGAAGTAGTCACTAAAAATCCTATGGAGCTACTTCCAAAGATAAAACATGCAGGAGCAATATTCTTAGGTCAATATACACCAGAGCCTATTGGTGACTATATAGCAGGACCAAATCATACTCTACCTACAGGTGGAACAGCAAAATTCTATTCACCTCTTAGTGTAGATAACTTTTTAAAGAAATCATCTATTATTGCTATGAGTAGAAAAGGTATAAATGATATTGGAAAAGAGTGTGCAATGATAGCAGATATGGAGGGTTTAACAGCACATAAAAAGTCTGTTACAATACGATTAGATAATTAAAGGGGGTAAACCCCCTATTATTTTAAAGATTATAGAAGTGTTTTAACGCTCTAATAATCATAGCATTTTTAGAGATACTCTCACTCTTTGCATCTGTATCAACTTGCTCATATAAATCAAGTGGAAGTGTAATTGAGAAGATTTTTGTTCTATTTTTCTTCTGTTTCTTAATATCTGATACAATGTCTTTTAAAACATCAATCATCTTATCTGTATTAATTGGTTTTCTAATAAAATTATTTACACCAATTTTTACAGCTTCAGAGATATTGCCCATATCATCACTTGCAGATACAACAACAATCATCTGTTTTTGATTAATCTCTCTAATCTCTTTTGCAATCTCTAAACCACTCTTACCTGGTAAAATTATGTCCACAAAGATTATATCAGGCTGATATTTTTCATATAGCTCTAATGCACTCTCTCCATCTAATGCAGAGTAAACTTCAGCGAAAAAGTTTCTAAGTGTTTTACACATTAAATCATTTGTCTCTGGGTCATCTTCTAATACCATTGTTTTTAACTTTTTAGTCTCTTCAACGATTTTCATTAAGTCATTATTCATAATTGCCTATTCCCTTTATATTTTTAATAGATTGTAACATGTTAATGATTAAGCTAAATTAAAAGCTAATGAAAAAAGTTATACTTTATTTAAAATAACTGTTTTTTTAGGTATTAAATATAATAATATAAATTTATTTTATGTTTATGATAACTTTTCTCTTATCCTAATCTCTTTTTCAAAACACCATAATCGTCTATGTTCTTTAATCTTATCTTTACTAATTGTCTCGATAAGCATAGACTCTCTATCTTCTAACATCATATAAATCTCACCACTTGGCTCAACTAACATGCTATCTCCATAAAATTTCCATTTTATACTATTTGTAACAAACTCTCCTAATCTATTTGCCCTTAAGATATAGCAACTATGTAGAAAAGCTTTTGTTTTTATTATCTCTCTCCATCTATTGTGTGAGCTAAATGTTGAAGCTGTTGGTAATAGAACTAAATCAACTTTTTTATCTGTTACTATCTGCCAAAACTTATCAAAATGGAGTTCAAATCCACCAATAACCATAATCTTAAATCCATTAAGTTTAAATATCATAGGTGATTTAAGAGGCTCTATCTTATTTGAAAAGAACTCTTTTTCATTCCAATGCTCATAGGGAATGAGTATCTGTTGCTCATAATAGCTAATAGATTTTGGAGTTATTTTTGCAATGGATTTTATATATCTATCTCCATCTAATAGTATAATAGGAGCAATAAATACTATATTATATTGAGTAGCACTATTTTTTAAAAATTCAATATGTTTTTGAGTCTGCTCTTTTACCATCTTTTTTGGCATAGAGCTTAACTCCTTAAAGAAGTGATTTAATACATACTCTCCAAATAGAATAAGTTCTACTCCTCTATTATGAGCAGTTCTTAGATAAAAATCTAATTTTGTAGCCTGCATACCTAGCGTTGGGAGCTGTAGTGCTGAAATTATAAGACTACTCATCTAATGCCTTTTTTATAATATAGCTAAACTTATCTATCTCAACTAAAAAGGCATCATGTCCATAATCACTATCTACCTCATGATACTCCACCTTTTGAGAGTTTCGTCTCATCATCTTATATATATGTCTCATCTCTTTAGGAAAAAATAGATAATCACTCTTAAAAGAGATGAGTATAGTATCTGCTTTAATTCTTAAAATTGCCTCATATAGTGAGTCATAACCTCTACTTAGATTAAAAGTATTTATCGCTTTTACTATATATAGATAACTCATTGGGTCAAATAGTTTTGAAAAGTTATCTGTATTATACTCCATATACCTCTCAACCTCATATCTTCCAAATAGCTCAAATAATCCATCATTATTAACATAGTTTCTTCCAAATTTACTATTCATTGAATCTGGTGATAGATATGAGATATGTCCTGCAACTCTTCCAATAGCAAGTCCATCTAATCCATCTTCTTTAAAATCATCTTTTTCATAGTTTCCATTTTTAAATCTAGGGTCTCGTCTAATAGCTTCGATAGCCACTTTATTAAATGCTATTGTCCATGGTTGTGTTGCATAGGTTGTAGCTAGTGCTATGATTTTATCTGAGAAATTTGGATAGTCAACTCCAAATTGAAGTGCCTGCATACCACCCATAGAGCCACCAACTATAGCTTTTAAATGGTATATACCTAAGTTGCTAAGTAGCTGTTTTTGAGCCTTTATCATATCTTTAATAGTTATTACAGGAAATTTTAATCTATATGGTTTATCGCTAGGATAGTTACTACTCATAGGTCCTGTACTTCCAAAACATGAGCCAATAACATTTGTAGAGATTACAAAATATTTAGTTGTATCTATCGCTTTACCATCGCCAATAAGTCCATCCCACCAACCTGCTTTTCTATCACCCTCATAAATCCCTGCTGCATGAGCAGAACCACTAAGAGCATGACATATTAAAATTACATTTGAAGCATCACTATTTAACTCCCCATAGGTCTCATAGGCTATCTGATATGGTTCTAAAATTCTTCCACTTTCAAGATATAGTGGGGTGGTAAATCTCTCTATTTTAGTTTCTATTTTCATTGGTTAATTTTACCTTATATTAAATAAATTACATATAATACTATTAAAAATATAGTAAATTATAGATTTTATAAAGATAATTAATGATAAAATAACTCTACTAAACATTTTTAAATAAGGAAAATTATGAAAATTAGAATATTAGTATTTCTTCTTATCACATCATTTATACAGTTAAATGCAATGAGTAATAGTAGCATTAAAGGTTATATGAAACGATATGTAGAGAAGAAAATGAATGCAAAAGTTATGCGGGTAGATATAATATCAAGCTATCCTATTGATGATGCTAAAGGGTGGAGTGTATATTTTTTATCTATGAGAGTAAAAGTTAAATTAGGAGATACTCCTCAAGAGGCTATAGTGCCACAAACAATATTTGTAAAAGGCGATAGAATAACTCTAAAACTTATGAAAAAGAAAAATGGTAAAGTTATAAACTATGCAAAACTACTAAAGCCAAAAGTTCCAAAAGATGCCTATGATGATGCACATCTTCTACTTGGTAGTAAAGATGCACCACATAAAATTATATTTTTCTCTGACCCATTATGTCCATTCTGTAAAAGAAAAGTTATAGATATTGTAAATATTGTAGAAAAGAACCCTAAAATATATGGACTCTATTATTACCATCTTCCACTAACCAATGTTCATCCGGGAGCTGAGATTATATCAAGAGCTATGCTTATTTTTCAAAAAAAGGGTGATATTAATAATATGTTAAAGCTCTATAGACTATTTATCGAACCAAATGAGACAGATATAAATAAAATTTTTCATGCAATTAAGTTAAAAACAGGAGTACAACTTACTAAAGCTCAAATTGAAGCACCAGAGATAACAGAGGCTCTTAGAGTTGATATGGCAATGAGAAGACGACTTCAAGTTACCGGAACACCAACAATATTTATAGATGGTAAGTGGGATAGAACACGAAAAGAGTTTGAGAAATATGCTAAAAAAAGATAGTTAATTTAATACTCTATTTAGCTATAATCCCAAAAAAATTAATATTAGGATTATAGTATGAGCTTTGTAGAGTTTAGATTAGATGATTTAGATAACTTTCCAAAAGAGCTAGAGACTCTTTTAGAGAGACAATTAGGAGATATAGAGAATATTGTAAATAGTAGTAACAGTAGTTATATGGATATTTTAAAACCTCTACAGGATTTAGAGAGTGAACTTGAACTATTTTTTACCCCACTCGCCCACTTAAATAGTGTAAATAACTCCGATAAGACAAAAGAAGCTTATGAGAAGTCTCTTCCTCAAATATCAAAATTTCATAGTAAAATATCACAAAATGAGAAACTATTTCATAAGATAGAGAGTTTAAGTTCAACTGACTTAGAGGAGAGTAGAGTAATCCAAAATAGTATTAGGGATTTTATACTCTCTGGTGCAAAATTATCTATGGAGAAAAAAAAAGAGTTAGAGGAGATAAACTTAGAGCTTAGTGAGTTATCAAATAGTTTTTTTCAAAATCTACTTGATGCAAATAGTTCTTATGAGTTAGTAATAGAGGATAGTCGTTATATTGAGGGTATTCCAGATAGCGATTTAGCATTAGCAAAAATGGTTGTTGATGGAAAAGAGGTATATAGATTTACTCTTCAAATCCCTAGCTATCTATCATATATGACCTATGGTATAAATAGAGAGTATAGAGAGATGTTATATAGAGCATACTCAACAAGAGCTCCTCAAAATAGCAAAATAATAGATAGGATACTGCTATTGAGAAATAGAGAGGCAAAACTTTTAGGATTTAATAGCTATACAGAGCTTTCACTAGAGACAAAAGATGCCCCATCATCTAAAGCTGTTATAGAGTTTTTAGAAAAGTTATTAAAATTAGCAAAACCAAAAGCGATAAAAGAGTTAGAGGAGCTAAAAGAGTTTGCTTTTAGAGTTGATGGTATAGAGTCTCTTCAACCTTTTGATATTGCATACTATAGTGAAAAGTTAAAAAAAGATAAATTTCATTTTGATGAGAATATGACAAAACCCTATTTTGAACAGAATAGTGTTTTAAATGGACTATTAGAAGTGGTATCTAAACTATTTAGAGTTGAATTTAGAGAGTCAGATACTAATGTATGGAATAGTTCTGTTAAAGTTTTCGATATATATAGAGATAATATATTATCTGGAAGAGTCTATTTTGATTTAGAGGCTAGAGATACAAAAAGGGGTGGGGCATGGATGCATAATTGGCAGACTCACTTTATAAATAGCAAAGGAGCAAGGAAGTTGCCTGTTGTATTTATTGTAGCAAATTTTCCAACTTCAAAAGAAGATACCCCAAGTCTCTTAAGACATGATGATGTTGTTACACTATTTCATGAGATGGGACATGGGATACACCATCTATTTTCACAATGCAGTGAGTACTCTATATCTGGAGTCAATGGTATAGCTTGGGATGTTGTGGAGTTTCCATCTCAATTTTTAGAAAATTTTGCTTATGAGAAAGAGATACTTAAAAAGTTTGCATTTCATTATGAGACAGGTGAGCCTATAAGTAGTGAGCTTTTAGATAAGATAAAAAAGGCTAAAAATTTCCAATCAGCACTAGGGCTACTTAGACAGGTAGAGTTTTCTCTATTTGATATTAAACTTCACCAAAAGCTATATCAAGGAGATGAGGTTCAAGCTCTATTAGATACTATTAGAGAGGAGACATCACTTATAAAAGTTCCAAAATATAATAAATTTCAGAATGGATTTGGACATATATTCTCTGGTGGATACTCTGCTGGATACTATAGCTATAAGTGGGCAGAGGTATTAAGTGCAGATGCCTTTTTTGAATGTTTAGATAGCAATGGAGAATTTAATCAAGAGAAGGCTAATGGATATTATAATCATATCCTAAGCCAAGGAAGTAGTGAAGATATGAGTACTCTATATAAAAAATGGTTAGGTAGAGATGCCAAAGTTGAGTCACTATTAAAGCTATATAAGATATAGAGTTATCTATGGGCATTATGCCCATAGAGTTTTATATATATCCTAGAGATAGCAATAAGAAATGAGGTAATAGCAGGACCTAAAATCATACCCCAAAAGCCATAACTACTCATTCCTGCTAAAATAGAGAAAAATATAAGTAACTCATTAATCTTAACAGAACTTTTTAGAACATTATCTTTTATATATTTAATAATTATTGGTTTTACAAAAGTATCAGCAATTACAGAGATAATTATAACTGAATATACTGCTATAAATATACCTGCATTTGCATTAATACTACTCCATGCAAAAAGAGATACAGGTATCCAGACAATAGCACCACCAACAATTGGAATAAGAGATGAAAATCCATAAATTATACCTAATAGTAGTCCATCAAATCCAAAAAAACTAGCCATTGTACCAAATAGAATACCCTCAAATATAGCTGTTACTAATATTGAATAGAATACTATCTCCATAGTAGATGAGATTTCTGTTAAAATCTTATTTCCCTCTTCATCTTTCATTGGTAGAAAATTTCTCATCATATTAAAGAGTTTTTCCCCATTTAGATTTAGTATAAAATAGAATACAATAACAAAAAATATATCTTTAACAAATCCAAAACCTTTAGTTCCAGCTTTTGTTAATGCTGTTGTTGAGCTTTGTATTGTATCTAAAATTTTTTCATCAGATAAATTATCCTTTAACCAGTCATCTAATATTGAAATATTTTGAACTAAATTCATAATTTTATGTGTTATCTTAGTAACTACATTTATATCCATACTAGATAAGTATTGTACCCCTATAGTAGCTATATATATAATTGGAACAAATAGTATAATAAATAGCATTAATGTTAAAAAAGTAGCAGAGATATGCTCTGATGAAACTTTAGCTGTAAAGTTATTATGCATATTAGCAGTAGCCATAGTAAGTAGTAGAGCCACTGTAATAGATAGTAGAAATGGTTGGTATATGGAGTATGCTCCTAATAAAGCAAGTATAAAAAGTATTGCTATAATATAATCTGTTTTTCTCATCATAATCTGTTATCTTTTAATTTAAAATTTATATATGTTTTCTGTGTAGCAACTCTTCCTCTAGCAGTTCTCTCAATATATCCGTTTGCTATAAGGTAAGGCTCAATTACATCTTCAATTGTTCCCTCATCTTCACTTAGAGTTGCTGATATTGTACTAAGCCCCATAGGGCGACCTTTAGCAGAGATTAGAAGTTCAAGTAGTTTTATATCCTGCTCATCAAATCCTAAATGGTTTACTCCTAATTGGTCTAATCCATATTTTGTAGTGTGTAGATAAATTCTATCTTCATTTGCAACCTCTGCAAAATCTCTTACTCTTCTAAGAAGTCTAAGAGCTAATCTAGGTGTTCCTCTACTTCTTTTTGCTATCTCAAATGAAGCATCATCTTCTGCTATTTTATTGAGTTTTATAGAAGCTAATTTAATAATCTTTGCCAACTCCTCATTACTATAAAAGTGCATTCTAAAGTGCATTCCAAATCTCTCTCTAAGAGGACTAGATAACATTCCTGCTCTTGTTGTAGCTCCTATTAGAGTAAACCTTGGTAAATCAATCTTAACAGTCTGTGCTGCTGGACCTGAACCTATAATAATATCTAATCTAAAATCCTCCATAGCAGAGTATAGTATCTCTTCAATTGCTGGTGACATTCTATGTATCTCATCTATAAATAGAATATTTCCCTCATCTATATTTGTTAAAATTGCTGCTAAATCTCCAGATTTCTCTATCATAGGTGCTGAAGTTGTCTTTATTTGAGCATTCATCTCATTTGCTATAATATTTGCTATTGTTGTCTTTCCTAGCCCCGGTGGACCAAAAAATAGAATATGGTCGAGTGGCTCTCTTCTTCTTCTACTAGCCTCTATAAATACTTTTAAATTTTTTTTTATCTGCTCTTGACCTATATATTCGTCCCAAGAGGAGGGTCTTAATGTAACCTCTTCTATATATTCACTATTAAATCTCTCTATATCTACGACTCTTTGCATAATTTATTCAATTCTCTTTTTATATATTTTTTTAATATGTAAACTCCTTAGTTGGAAATTTTCTATTTTTAACCTCATCTACATATTGACTTAATGCATTTCGAATTAACTCTGCCCCATTGCAATACTGCTTTACAAATTTTGGTTTAAAATCTTCAAAAAATCCAAATGCATCACTCCATACTAAAACTTGACCATCTGTATATTTCCCTGCTCCTATTCCAATAGTTGGAATATTTACGGCCTCTGTAATAGCTTTTCCTGCCTCCTCTTTTACCCCCTCTACTACAATAGCAAATGCTCCAGCCTCCTCTAGGGCTTTTGCATCTTCTATTAGAGTATCAATATCCTCTTGGGTTTTTCCTCTAATCTTATATCCCCCATCACTTCTTAGAAATTGAGGCATAAGTCCAATATGTCCTAAAACAGCAATAGAGTTACTTGTTAATGCTTTTACAATATTAGCTCTACTCTTCCCCCCCTCAATCTTTACAGCCTGTGCATTAGTCTCTCTATATGCTCTAGTGGCATTTTTCAGAGCTTCATTCTCATTAATATAACTACCAAAAGGCATATCTAAAACTATAAGAGGTAAATCTGCGCCATTACATACAGCTTTAGTGTGATAAATCATCTGTTCCATATTAGCAGATAGCGTATCATCTCTACCTAAAAAGCTCATATTGAGACTATCGCCAACTAAAATCATATCAACACTTTCATTAAAAAGTTTAGCAAAAAGTGAATCATAGGCTGTTATCATAGTAATAGGTTCTCTACCTTTCATTTTTCTAATCGTAGTAAGCGTTACCTTTTTTGCAACTCTATCTGTATGAATACTCATTATATACCTTAATAATATAGTCTTTTTAAAAAATGTATAATACCAATTATAGTGTATAAAAGAGTTTATCTAATTAAAAAAATGTATAATTCCAACTATAGATGTAGATAGGGAACTACTCCCCTATATAAAATAGAAAAAGGAGGGTGCAATTATTTACTCTTGCACAAATAATAGATGAAACAGCAGTATAAATCATATCAAGAGAGTAAAGACTTTCTAATAGAGTGTGAAAAAAAATATCCAAGTCTTATTAGAGTACATAATATTGGCAAGAGTTGGGAACATAGGGATATTTTATTAGCCACTATCTCTCTAAATGTAGAATATGCTGATTTAAAACCAGCACTTCTATTTACAGGAACTATCCATGCTCGTGAGTGGATAGGAAATGAGTTAGCAATAGCATTTATTGATTATCTATTAAAAAATCATGAGAATAATCCAGAGATATTAAAAGCTCTAACATACAATACTCTATATATTGTACCATGTTTAAATCCAGATGGATTTGAATATAGTAGAAATCACTTCTCATTTTGGAGAAAAAATAGACGAAAAAATGGAGATGGGAGTTATGGTGTTGATTTAAATAGAAACTTCTCAATAGGATTTAGAAAATCTAAAAACAGAAGCTCAAATGTATATAGTGGCCCATATCCATTTTCAGAGCCAGAGACTAGAGCTATTAAAGATTTTGTTGATAATCATGATAATATTACCATTGCATTGGATTATCACTCACAAGGAAATGTATTTTTTCCTGCTCATAAGTTTAACCATGAGATGGAGCTTGAAGGGACTGATTTAAATACTCTATGTGCTAATATGAACTATCATATTCATAAAATAACAGGTAGAAAATATGGTATTAATAGGGGAAAACCACCAACTAAATTAATATCAGGAAGTGGTAGAGAGTACTACTACTCTAAAGGGATAATATCAGCTGTTGTTGAGGTTGGTACTAGAAATATACCAGACTATATGCAGAATATGTCAGAGTCAATAAATGAGAATATTCCAGCACTATTATATGCTTTAAGTGAGGCTAGAAACTATAGTCAAAATGCTCCAGATAGAGTTAAAAATTTTCACTTAGTAGAGTTTAACTCAAATAGCTGTAGATTAGCTTGGGAGTATCCAAAAAATCCTAAAATATATTTTGAGATATATAAAAATTTAAATAATAAAGAGGCATGTAATGACTCCTCTTTAGTTGGAATTACCTCAGGTAGAGAGTTTATAGATGAAAATCTACAGAGTGGTACTATGTACTTTTATTACATTAGAGCAGTTCATAAACTATTTCAGACAAAATCACCATTTGCACCTAAGGTTAAATTTAGAACACTACTTGAAAATAGAGAGTTCTCAAAAACAATTTTTCCTATGAAATCTAAAGTGGGATATGTTGCAGAGAAATCTCCAGAGGCAAATGCAGGACATTTTGGAGTTAACTCTCTAAAAGTTGGGGTTAGTCAAGCTAGAGGGATTAGTTATGGTGTTATAGAGTTTGATTTAAGTAGTATTCCTAAAGATGCAATAATCTTAGATGCACAAATATCTCTCTATCCATTAAATAGAGTATCTGCTAAGATAGAGAAGTATGGTGAGTGGTCAATGACCATTTTAGATAGCAGAACTATTGCAAATATAAAAGATTTTGAGCAAGTTCATAAAGCTAAAAATTTAAAAACTGTAGGTGAGAGTATTCCTTCAGAGAGATTAACGCAGGGGATTTGGAGTAAATGGATTTTTAATGAGTTTGAGAGAGAACAACTTCAAAATCAGTTAGATAAGGGAAAAGTTATCTTTAAACTAGCAGGACCTACAAAATTACCAATTGGGAGAGACTCTCAAATTATGGTATTTGATTTAGGATATGGTAATCAAGGTGGAGGACTACACTATAGACCATCTATAGATATTAAATATACTACTCCACCTAAAGAGATAGCTATAGAGGCATCTAACACTATGACTATATCTGAAGATGAGATAGAAGAAGGTAGATTAGCTTGTGGTTTTGATAAAAATAATGAGAAGATATATGGTTTTATCACTTTTGATTTATCTAAACTTCCAGATATTAATGAGATAGCAATTACAGATGCTTGGATAGAGATAAAAAATAGCTCTACTGTTAAAAAAGATGTTGATATTCGTTATAATGTAGAGTTTATTGATTTAGATGAGTTCTCTTATCAAGATATTAAAAATAGAGATAGAATAGAGTATATTGGTTATGAGGTAAGCTCTTCTGAACTTAGCAAAAAGAGAGAGCATGATTTTATCTTTGACTCCTACTCTATACTTGCACTTGAAGATAAAAAGAGAGATGAGCAGGAGGCTAAGTTTATTATTCGTCCAACTAGCGTCCTAACTAGAAAACATCTAATTAATTGGGAAAATAGTGGTAAAAATGGTGTAAAGCTTAAAATTAATTATATAGAAAAGAAGAGAATTCCACCTAAAATGCCTACAAATCTAAAAACGACTATTGAGAAAGGAGTAGTAAAACTTACATGGGATAGAGTTTTAAGTGATGATATTGTAGGTTATTATGTAGTTAGAAATCGTTGGCATATACCAAGTAACCCTTTTGATGGAGTTAAACTATATGCAGGTAGAGATAACTACACCTATGATACTTATGGTTCAACAAAACTTAATAAGTATTATGCTGTTTTTAGTTATGATAATGTCCCTAATTATAGTAAAGGGCTATATATTGAATATAAAGGAAAAAAATGAGTTTAATTAAAAAAGTAGTATTTATAGCAAAAGATGACTCTATTGAAGAGTTAAAATCTCTACTTGAGACTATGGTTGATGCTTCAAGAGCTGAAGATGGGTGTGAGCTATATAATATATATCAGATAAAAGATAAACCAAACGGTTTTGTAGTTATTGAGAGTTGGGAGAGTGAAGAGGCACTAAAAGGACATCAAAACTCATCTCACTATATATACTATAAGAGTAACTATGAGCAATATACAGCAGATAAATACTCTAATGAGTTAGTAAGTTTAGGTTAACTAAATTTACTTTATGATAGAATTCCTTTTCAAAAATTCTTGCTCACTATTCTAGTGGGATATAAAACCAAAAGGAACAAAATGAATAATTATGAGACACTTTTCATACTTAGACCTACTCTAACAGATGAAGAGCAGAGTTCTAATATTGCAAAAATTAAAGATACTCTTCTAAATGAGAATGCAGAAATTCTTGCAACTGATGAGATAGGTATGAGAAGATTAGCTTACCCTATAGATAAATATGAGAGAGGTGTATATGTTATCTTATATTTTAAAGCAGTAGGAAGTATTATTAGTGAATTTGAGAGAAAATTAAAGTTTAATGAAGATGTTATTAAATTTTTTACTATTAAATATACAAACAAGAGAGAGTCTGAACATTTTAATAAACTTGTAGCAAATGCTAATAAATCTATTGAAAAAAATGAAGTTCCAGAGAAGATTGAGACTACAGCCAAAGAAGAGAAAACAGAAGCGTAAAGCTTAGGAGAAAAACCCCATGTATAATAAAGTAGTATTGGTAGGATATTTAACAAGAGATATTGAGATAAGATATTCTCAAAGTGGTTCTGCAATTGCTAGTGTTGGAATTGCAACCAGTAGAAAATGGAAAAGTCAAACAGGTGAGATGAGAGATGAGACTATGTTTATAGACTTAACTTTTTTCGGAAGAACTGCTGAAATTGCCCATCAATACCTTAGAAAGGGGAGTAAAGTTTTAGTTGACGGACGACTTGTATTTCAACAGTGGATTGGAAAAGATGGAACAAAGAGAAGTAAGCACTTAGTAACTGTGGAGAGTCTAAAAATGTTAGATACAAAAGCAGAGAGTCAAAATCTTAACCATAATAATGGATATGGAAATCAGGTAACTCAAAATAGTTATAATAAACAGCAACAACCAGCTAATCCAAATAGTTATGAGACAGAGATGAATAACAATACTCTATATAGTAATAGCTATAATGCACCTCAACAGCAACCAAAGAGTTCACAGCAACAACAACCATCTTCATACATACCACAACAGACAAGACAAGCACCCGTTCCAGAGATAGACATCGATGAAGATGAAATACCGTTTTAGGAGATAAATATGGCAGAGAAAAGAAAATTTAAAAAGAGATATTGTAAATATTGTGAATCAAAAGTTGAGTTTATTGACTATAAAGATTTAAATCTATTAAAAATTAGTTTAAGTGAAAGATTTAAAATTATGCCAAGAAGATTAACAGGTAACTGCAAAAGACACCAAGAGCTTGTGACAGTAGCTATTAAAAGAGCTAGACAAACTGCACTTATTCCATACATTGTAGATAGAAAACGAGTAGTAGAAAATCCATTTGAGCTTATTAAATAGCTATCTTTTTAAAAACTTTCCTATTTTTTAACTATTTTTAATATTAATATTTTATAATATTAAAAATAAAATGGAGAGTTTATTATGAAAATATCTAAAATTATTACCTTATCTATATTAACAACGACTATATTATTAAGTAGTCAAAACTCTTTAATCCAAAAAGCTAAGAAGAATAATTTAATACCCATTCCTACTAAAAGAGCCGAACTTTTAAAAATTATTGACCCAAAAGGTGTTTTAACTAAAGAGAGAGTAGAGCTTGGGAAAATGTTATATTTTGAACCAAGATTATCAAAAAGTAGTCTTATATCATGTAATTGGTGTCACAACTTAGCTTTGGGTGGGGTTGATGGAGTACCTAAAGCAACAGGACATACATGGTTAGGAAATCCAAGACATCTAAATTCACCTACTGTATATAATGCTGTTTTTGCTAAAAGACAATTTTGGGACGGTAGAAGCCCTAGTTTAGAAGACCAAGCAAAAGGGCCTGTTCAAGCAGGTTTTGAGATGGCTTCTAATAGAAAGCTTGTAGAAGCTAGGATAAATTCTATTCCTGAATATGTAGAGCTTTTTAAAAAGGCTTATGGCAAAAATGTTAAAATTGATTTTGATAAGATTACATCTACTATTGCTATCTTTGAGAGAACTCTAGTTACTCCATCAAGATATGATGAGTTTTTAAATGGTAAAACAGATGCACTATCTAAAAAAGAGCAGAAGGGATTAGAGACTTTTATAGATAAAGGGTGTGTAACATGTCATAATGGTATAGCGTTAGGTGGAGATATGAAACCATTTGAGCTTAGAAATAAGTATAAATATAGAGATGTAGGTGGTTTTAGAGGAGATGGAAAAAATATGATAAAAGTGCCAACCCTTAGAAATATTACTCAAACTGCTCCATATTTTCATAATGGAATGATTTGGAAATTAACAGATGCTATAAAAGAGATGAGTCATATTCAAGTAGGATACAAAATTAAAGATAAAGATAAAAAAAGTGATGAGTTTACACTAAATATTAAACCGATAAATCTAACTAAGAGTGATATAGAGAATATCAGAGAATTTTTTAATTCACTTGAGGGTAAAAAACCTAAAATTATATATCCAGAGCTTCCAAGAAGTAGAGATAAAACTCCTAAACCAGAATTAGAAAATAGTACTCCTAAAAAATAAAATCTTAAATAAGTTAATTTTATAAAGCTTATTATAAGGTAGGCTCTTTTACTGTGTAAAATATGCACATATTATTTTTAATATTTTTCATTAACTATATAATATAATAGAACTCTTTTAATAAATTATATAATAGACTAAAAAAGATAATAATCTATGTCAATGCGTATTAATATTGAAAATATACTCAATAGTCCAGAACATCTATTTAAAGAGATATTAATTAAACTAACAGAAAAAAATATTGAAGATGCTAAAAAAGAGTTATCAATAAAAAATAGGGAGATTGATGTTGTCCTATTTGATGCTATAAAATTGGTTCTTAGTGATTTAAGAAATGAAGAGAGTTATATAAGCAGACTACTATATAGACTATTTAAGATAGAATTTACAAGAAATATTAGAAGAGAACAACTTATTATCTTAGGTAGTCAATTAAAATCTCAAGATATAGAGTTACAAAAAGATATATATAGAATAAAATTATATATATATAATATAACATTAACTCTAAAAAATCTGCAAAGATTAGATAGAGCATTTAATGAAAAAAATACATCTATATTTGAACAAGAGATGTTAAATAAGAGCCGTTACTATTTAGATAGAATACATTATAAATATAGAGAGTTAGATAAATATAAAGATAGACTAGAAGATAAATTAAATATAGTAGAGGCAATTGAAAAAAAATATATACATCTTTTAAGAAGGATACCTAGATATTATGAGTTAAATGAGAAGATATATCTTCAACTTGCATAAGATTTAATAATAGTAAAATAGTATCTAGCATAGTAATATGCAACTTTCATATAGGCACGAAAATACTCTATAGGATATTTCCTCTTTAATTCTGGATTTTCTCTAAATATATTATCTAAACTCTCTCTCATCTCAACTCCCCATCTATCTATCTTTTTTGTAGTGAGAGAGTTAGAGAGTTTTCTATATTTTATAAGTGGCTCTCTCTCTACACCTACTCTATATCTACTCATAATTTTCATAAATAGGTCGTAGTCTGGTGAAAACTCCATTTTAGTATTAAACTCTATAGGAATGTTGTTTCTAATAACAACACTCTGCATATTAACCTCATATCTTCTTAATTGATAAGGAAAAACATATCCACTCTTGGCTTTTGGCAAATCTCTATTTATCTCTTCTCCATTCTCATCTATCCATATAGCTCCACTATAACACATCTGTAAATCTTGCTCACTATCTAACATGGATATCTGTCTATCTAATTTATCCTTTAACCATATATCATCTGTATCTAAAAAAGCTAAATATTCACCTTTACACTTTTTAAGTCCAAAGTTTCGAGCTTCTCCTAGAGGGAGATTTTTATGAGTTTTAAAATATTTTATCTTTTTATCATAACTTAATACTATCTGTTTAGTAGTGTCTGTTGAGCAGTTATCAATAAATATAATCTCCCAATCTTTAAATGTTTGATTATATATACTATCTATCGCCTCTTTTAGATATTTCTCACTATTATATCCATTCATTAATATTGAAACTTTAGCCATAATTACTCTCTAACAGATTAAAAATCTTCTCTATCTCACTATCAAATCTATTTGAAAACTCAAAATCTATAAGACTCTTTAATTTACTATTCTCAACCACTAAATCTAAAGGTTCTGTTCTATCTTCTCTATTTACAATAATCTCTATACTCTGTTTATATCTCTTTTTATATATTTTCTGAACCTTTTTGGCTAAATATAGTATATTATAACTCTTTTTTGAACTTAAGTTAAATATACTATTTGGCTTAAAATTAAAACTCTTCTCTACTACACTACATACATCACCCATCCATATAAAATCTCTCTTTGCCTCTCCATTACTCTGTAGAGTAATTTTTCTATATAGATATGCAAATTTTACTAAATCATTTAAGACTAAATACCACTTATTAGTAGAAATAGATTTTGGAGAGCCATAGCTATTTGTTAACCTAAATATTATGTAGGGAAAGTTATTTGAGTTATAAAACTGCTTTAGATAATACTCTGCAAATAGATGTGTTGAAGCGTAATCATTTTTAGGATTTGGAGGAGTAGTCTCATCTATTACTCCATTAGTTGCCCCATATATATGAAATGTACTAATATATATAAAGTTTTTAATATTTTTATCTTTTAGAACCTCTATAAGATTTCTAGTCCCTAAAGAGTTTACTAAAAGAGCTTTTTTGGCATAATTTTTATGAAAATGCTCATTGTAACTTGCTGTATGGATAATATAATCTAACTCTATATATTTTAATTTCTCTTTTAGCTCATATAAATTTGTAATATCAGCTTGAATAGTTTTATAGATAAAACTTCTTTTAATATTTTTAGATAAAATATATATATCATAACCTTTTATAGTAAAATATTCACTAAACCATAATCCTAAATTTCCAAAGCCCCCTGTAATTAAGAGTCGTTTACCACTCATAGTTAATCTTATCTATATCTAAATTCTCTACCTCATAGGGGTCATGTTTAAGATTAGCAATATTTAAAATTATATTATTCTCTTTTAAACCCTTAAAAGCTAGATATAGTTGTGGATTAATAGTTAATCTCTGATAGTTTGTAGGAGATAGTATAACTGTTGAGAATTTTCTAGTTATCTCATCATATATTACAAACTTTACTCTTCCTACAATTACTACTAAATTTAAGGTCATTCTATTATGTTTTTTCCAACCTTTAATCTCACCCTGATTAATAGTAGTAAAATATGCCTCTCCAAAACCCCTATATCCAATATCACTACTCTTCATTGCATGATATATATCACCTTTTGGATTAAAAATTCTCTTTAAAGGTGTTAAAATTACTCTATTGTCCATATTAATCCTCTCTCTTTTGCTATATTTTCATACTCTTCTATCTGTTTAATAGTTTTACTATATATATCAATATCTCTTTTATAAAAATCATAATACCACTCACTTGTAAATCTAATTGTATCTATATACTCTAAACTACTATGCCATTTAAGGTAAAATAGTGCCTTATCACAATTTAGTTTTAAGAGTCCCGCCTCATGAAATGGGATATTTTCTGTAATATTAAAAGCTAAAGAGCTATCTCTGAAATTCCAATATCTACTTAAATCTTCTAATAACTCTACTACAGTATGGTTCTGCTCTGCTTTAGGTCCAAAATTAAATGCCTCTCCAGATAGTGAACTATCTTGAATTAGAACTTGAGCTAATCTTAGGTATCCACTAAGAGGTTCTAATACATGTTGCCAAGGTCTTGTAGCTTTTGGACTTCGTATCTCTACAGCTTCACCTCTGCTCCAAGCTCTCATAGAGTCAACTACAACTCTATCTTTTGCCCAATCTCCACCACCAATAACATTACCTGCTCTACCAACTGCTAGTTTTATATTTGATATATTAGACTTAAAAAATGAGTGGTAGTATGATTTTATAATCAGTTCAGCTCCACCCTTACTTCCACTATATATATCTTTTCCACCTATTGCATCAATCTCTCTATATCCCCAAACCTGCTCTATATTATCATAAGCCTTATCACTTGTTATCATAATAGCTATAGATTTATGGTTAGATAATCTTAAAGCTTCTAATATATTTGCTGTTCCCATTATATTTGAAGATATTGTCTCTATAGGATTAGAATAAGAGGTAGATACTATAGGTTGTGCTGCTAAATGAAATATAAAATCTGGCTTCTCATCTCTAATAATTTTTACTATCCTATCTAAAGACCTAATATCCTCTCTATAATCTTTTATCCTATCTTTTAACTCTAAAACCTCAAACATAGATGGATTTGTGGGAATATCTTTAGATACTCCAATAATATTAGCTCCTAATTTCAGAAGCCACGCCACTAACCAACTACCTTTAAATCCTGTATGTCCTGTGATAAGAACTTTTTTATCTCTAAATATATTTCCAAACAACTATTAACTCCAAATCTTCCATGGGGCAAGATTTTTATCCCATAGAGTGTTTAAATCTTTTTTATCTTTTAGACTATCCATTGGTTTCCAAAAACCTCTATGTTTAAAGGTAATTAACTCCTCATCTTTTGCCAAATTCTCTAATGGCTCTTTTTCAAACATAATAGAGTTATCATCTGGAATATAATCAAATACCTCTGGTTCACATATAAAAAAACCAGCATTTATCCAACTACCATCACCTTTAGGTTTCTCTTTAAATACCTTAACAAGACCATTCTCATCAATATCTAAAGCACCAAATCTACCTTCTGGTTGTATTGATGTCATTGTGACTATCTTTTTACTCTTTTTATGAAAAGATATTAACTCATCTATATTAATATCTCCTACGCCATCACCATAAGTTAACATAAATGGCTTATTCCCAATAACTCTTTTAGCCTGTTTGACTCTTCCACCTGTCATTGTATTTAATCCAGTATCTAGTAGAGTTACTCTCCAAGGCTCACTAGAGTTATTTAAAACTTCTATTTTATTATTTTGCAAATCTATGGTTATATCACTCTGATGTAAAAAATAGTTTGCAAAATACTCTTTTATATAGTATCCCTTATATCCTAAAAGAACTACAAAATCATTATATCCATAGTGTGAATATATCTTCATAATGTGCCAAAGAATTGGTTTCCCACCAATCTCGACCATAGGTTTTGGACGAATATCTGTCTCTTCAGATATTCTAGTTCCAAATCCACCTGCTAATATCACCACTTTCAAACTCTAATCTCCTAAATCAAACGCCATTATAATATTCTCTCTATTTGGCTCTATAAAAAAATTATCTCTATACCATTTAGCTATCTCTGCTATCCTATTTTTATTTTTATCTCTATATGCTATTAAACTATTATATATCGTATCTATCTCATCTCTACTAAAAACTATATCCCAAATCTCACCCCTTCCATACTCAACTAAAGGATTTGAAGTTAGATTATCTCTACTTGCTACAATAATAACACTTAGCCCACAACTTACGGCCTCAACTGCTGTTCCTGATGCTGTTGATATGACTAAATTACTCTTATAAAACAACTCATATATATTACTATCTACAATCTTAATATTATCCTTAATGCCCTTAAAATAGGCAATATTAACAGCTGGGTGGCTCTTAAATAACACATTTGTAAAATTAGATACTAAAGATAGCATATATCTTGTATCATCTACAATATAAGAGCCTAATAGTAGAGTTCCATCTATCTCTTTTTCTCTTTTAAATTTAAATATCTCTGAATATCTAAAAGATACTCCAACTCTATATTTTACCTTTTCTCTCTTCTTAAGATAGTATCTTCCATTTACTAAAACAAGATGTGGAGATGAGAGCATATCAAAATCAATATCATCTATATATGAGTTTAGATATGCCTTATAGTTTAAATATAGTTGAGATGCATATATCTTAATATTACTATTCTCCTTTCTAACTCCATAATTAAAACTTCTCTCAATAGTCTGAAACTCACTCCATGATAATATCTTTTTAACTCCATCTAACTTAGCGATATTTTTACCTAAAATATATCTACTAAAGGCTTCAAACTGCTGTTTCTCTATATCCTCTATAAGTGAACTATTAAATATATTATTATCTCTATATAGTCTTAGAGTCTTAAAAGGGTATAGAGTTATCAGTTTTAATATCTCTAAAAAGTCTCTAAATCTAATTAGGTCAAACTCAAATAGAAAATTTCTACTATCTTTAGATATGATTTTAAAAAACTCTATTAGCTTAAATGGATTTCTATTTGCTCCATATAGTCTAGGTAGAAATATATAGTTATCTAAATACGGATATAATCCTCTAAAGTAGTTCTCACTAAACTCTCCATCTCTATTTATATTATCTACTAAAAAGAAAATATCTATAAGAGTTGAATTTTTAAAATCTATTTTTCTCTTTTTATAGAATATCTTATATATAAAATAGCTAATTATATAGGAGCTAAATAGAAGAAGCTGTTTTATATAAAATTTAATTGAGCTTTTTAGAAATAGTAAAAACCTATTTTTATTACTCTTTTTATTTAAAAAAAAGTTTTTTGGAAAATCTGTAATATATGGATTAGAG